>CACYIC010000032.1 GCA_902774325.1 uncultured Ruminococcus sp. | reverse complement strand
CAGAGGATAGAGATCGAAGGCAAGCAGGCAAGCGTCCTCGTCTCCCGCTATAACGGCAAGGTCTTGAGAGTTGTGCCCAACGACGAGGTGAGCAGAAGCTGCGGACTGACCCGCGAGGAATTGCTCAAATTGATTTAAATCTGCTCACGCAAAGAAAGCGTTTCTTTGCGTGGTGCAAGAGTTTTGAACGTAAACGTTCAAAACTCTTGCACTTAAACAATTCAAAAACTGTAATAATGTCAGATGATTTCTGTGTTTTTGAATTGTTCAGCAGATATTAGTATAAGAAGCGCGCGGCGAATAGCGCGGTGTTGATTTAAAAAATAAGGCGGCTGCCCGACCGAAGGGCAGCCGCCTCTCACTTTTTAAAACCGATGATCAAGCGCCCATGGCAAACGCCGCCGTTCGCAGTACCTTTGACCCGCCGTTGACGACGGCTCGCGGTCCTTCCGAAGTCTTTAGCAGGCGGATAATGCGCCCTTGGCGCACGCCGCTGTTCGCAGTACCTTTGACCCGCCGTTGATGACGGCTCGCGGTCCTTCCGAAGTCTTTAACAGGCGGATAAAGCGCCCTTGGCGCACGATGAAGCTCGCATAAGGACGATCATTTGCCGCTAAATTTTATTTTGTCGCGGAAGGCGGTATATTTCTTTTCCGGGACGGGCAGCTCCGTGCCGTCGGAGAGGGTCAGACGGAAGCGGCGGATGCTTTGTATATAAATCGGGTTGACGAGATAGCTGCGGTGACAGCGCAGGAAGAGCCTTCCGTACCTCTTCTCGAGCTGCGATATCGTCGCGCCGATCTCAATGCTGCCGTCTGGGGTATGGAGAATGCTGTGCCTGCCCGTATGCGCCGCCTCTATCATGATGACGGTGTCGGAGAGCAGGAAATAATCTGAGCGGTCGACGCCGTGAAAGTGAAGCCTCTTTCCGTGGGGCGCCGCCGCGATTCCCTTGTTCAGAACCTCATGCAGCTTATTCGGATAGATGACGTCATCCTCGTGCTTTTCGTGGGTGTTCGCGATATGGCAGACGAGTATGCGCGGTATTTTTTCTTTGAGCCCGTTTTCATCCTCGACCGTGCGCTCGCACCAGGTCAGCAGAAGCCTTTGGTTGAAGGTGATGTCGTGATCGTCGGGATAATGGGTGGTCACGGGATAGCTCAGAATAACATCGCAGAAGGACGGGTGAGCGGAGATGTGCATGATCTCCATATTTCCGAGCGAAAAGCTCAGCGAATGCTCCTCGGCTCTCCACGCCTCTATCATCCTCTCTCTTCCGCGCAGGAACTGACCCTCGGCGGGTCCGTACCACAGCGCGTCGTCGTCCATGCTGTTCAGAAACGGCATATAGTCGTTTTCGTAATACTTTATTATCAGCTCCGCCGAGAGCTCGGCGACAGTCTGCCGGATCATCAAATTCCCCCTTGAACCGATCGTTATCATATCATAATTATAATATTTAAAATCCGAAAATACAAGTTATTTTTGACTGTTTACAAGTTGTTTCTGAAATAATATTGACATTATTCGGCGGGTATAATACAATAGAAGCATAAAAGAAACAAATAATAAAAGGAGGCATTTCCATGAAAAAGATAACCGGATTTTTATCGATCGCGCTTGCGCTTCTCATTCTTTTCACCGCATTTCCCCTGACCGTTTTTGCCGGCAACAACGATGATTTCGAACCGCCCGGTTGGTATGAACATTCTTTTGATCATGTCGTACCTCTGATCCCTATTCCGGATACAGACGATGATAACCCTACCTCCGAGAGCGAATCCGTCAGAGTCTGCATCAATACGGAACACGTCATTCAGGTCGATCCGGGAGAATTTATGAATCTCACCGGAACCGTGACATACGACGACGGCTCTCCCGTCCCGGACATTATCATGTGCATACGGATGGAAGGCTCCGCCGGAACCTTTATCAGGAGAACCGACGACAACGGAATATTTACCTATCAGAATGTTTATAAAAATGAATACACGATCCCCTTCACTGTCTGGCCGCAGGACGAACAATATATCTGCGAGCCCGAAAGGGTCGTAGTCTACGTCACCGGCGAATCCCGCGCGGTAAATATTGATGAAGCCGATCACGGAACCGTGACAGCGAGCAAGGAAACGGCGAAGAACGGCGATACCGTCTATTTGAACGTCACTCCCGAGGAGGGCTACTGGCTCAAGGAATGGGAGGTCGTCAGGGGCGGCGTCACGATCAAAAACAACTCCTTCATCATGGGACAGGAGGAAGTCGAGCTCAGACCCGTTTTCGCCTTTGCCGAAACCCGCACCGTGACCATAAACACCGGGCTGAGCGATCCGATAGTGATCACGGGAAAGGACGGCACCTCGTTCTTCGATCTCCTTGAAAACAACGGCGCATGGGACGCGCTCTGCGCGCTGGATAACGACGATTACACCTTCCGCGACGTCACCACAAAGCCGCTTGAGGAATTCAGCGATGAGGAGGAGTACACCGACGACGCTTTTGAGCTGATAAACCGTATCATCTCGGACGACATGAATGTTTACGCGGGCTTTTTCAGGAAGCTGAAAAAGGTAGAGCTGGATATCGCTCCCCTAATCGCGGGAACGGAATTCGCCGTCAGCGGCAGCACTCAGACGCCCAAGCTCAGGATCTCGATCCCCAAGAGCGCTCACTGCTCGGCTGCTTACACCGCGCTTTTTGAAAAAGACGACGAGAACGGATATTTCATGCCCGAGGGGGCGCTCGAAGCCGGAAAGACCTATTATATCGAGCTTTTACTAAATCCCGATTTCGGCTTCTTCCTTGACGACGATACCGTTGTGACCGCAAGGGGCGCAAAATGTGAGGAGAGCGGCGGCAGAATGTCGATCTACGCCATCCTCTCGGCCGAGGCGGCGGAGTACCTGCTCGGAGACGTCAACGGCGACGGCGAGGTGAACATCATCGACGCCACCGCGATCCAGAGGCATATTGCCGGAACAGCCGTCCTTGAGGGCGACAGCCTCAGAGCCGCCGACGCGAACGGCGACGGAACCGTTGATATCGACGACGTTACCGCGATCCAGAAATACGTCGCAAAGATAATAGACGCGCTCGGATGATATGACCTAATACCAAACGCAACAGCCCGCCGCGGACTTTCCGTCCCCGGCGGGCTTTTATTATGATCCCGCGCGAATAATAGGCGGCAAATCGGCATACAATATAGCAGATACTATTGCAAAGGGGTTTGATGATGACCGCAACTATCAATTGGAACAGGATAAAAACTTATATTGTCGCGATACTGATACCCGTCGCGCTGGGCGCGGCAACGGGGCTTATCATCTCGGGCTCGATGGATTTCGAGGCGCTCAAGAAGCCCGCTCTGGCGCCGCCTCCGATCCTCTTTCCCATCGTCTGGAGCATTCTTTATATCCTGATGGGCGTATCCTACGGGATATTGAAGGATAAGGGTCTGGCGGACGCTCCCGCCGCCCGGATCTACTACGCGCAGCTTATCGTCAATCTGCTCTGGCCGATCATCTTCTTTGTGCTCAAGTGGCGGCTGGTCGCGTTTATCTGGATAGTCGCGCTGGCGGTCCTGGTGATAATAATGGCTGTCCGGTTCTACAAGAGGGACACAGCGGCGGGTCTGCTTCAGCTCCCCTACGTCGTCTGGACGCTCTTCGCCTCATATCTGAATCTGTTTATATTCATTCTAAACGGATAAAAGAATAAGGCAACACCGCACAATTCGCGGCGCGCGCCTGAATTATGCGGTATTGCCATAAATCCCAAGCTCAGCGCCGCCGCGTTCGGCCCGGTACGCGATTTACCGATATTTGTGAAAACACCGCCGGGAGGCTGCCGCTCCCCGGCGGTGCTGATCTTTAAATCAAGCGTTATCAAAGCTCACCGAGGTCACTATCCCGGCGGGAGCCGCCGAAAGGATCTTTTCCTTTACCGAGCTCTTTTCGCCGTCCGTCAGGGCGTCCCTGACGTGTACCGTCAGATGGGAATGAGAGGGGACCTCCGCGAGTGAAACGTCGCTCAAACCCAACGCCCTGATATAAGCGAGCAGGTTCGCGGGGGTGCAGGCGCTGATCGCGTTGCTCTCAAGAGCCGTAAGCCTTGCCCTTCTCTGCGCGGTCGTGAGGTCGGGGCGCGGTCGTCCGATCTGCTTCTCGCGCTCCTCTATGCCGTAGCTCTCGGCGGTCTGCAAAAAGCTCTCGCGCAGCAGGATATCAATATCCTCAAAAAGGCTGTCGAGCCCCTCGGAATACGCGCGAAGCTCCGAGCAGACCACGCTGTCATTCTCAAGGCTGTAAAGCCCGAGGGGGAGGAGCTTGCTTTTCATGGAAGTAAAGCTGTCCATCAGGTCACCTCTATCGTGATATCGCCGACCTCGAAGTAATGAGCGGCGGAAACGGTGGCGTTCTGCATATCGGAGTCAAACTGATAGTTTTCTATGACGCCCGTATCCATCAGGAACTTTCCGAGGCGCGAGAGATACATCTTGCCGCCCGCCGGAGTCGAGCCGACGCAGGAAACAAAGGCGGCTGAAACGGCTTGGCGCACCTCGGCGGCGCTGTAGCCCGCCTTTGCCTTTACCGTTACGTCCAGATCATAATCCACCGGGCCTGCTCTGTCAACAGTAACCTGAAGATTGACGGCGCGGTTGGCTTCGATCACGGCGGCGGCGTTCTGAAGCACCTCGTTGCTCACCGCCCCGCCTCTGCCGCAAAGGTAGACGCCGAGGGTGTAAACGCCGTTCACTCGCTCGACGACGCCCGCCTTCTCGACGCCCTCTACGCTTTCGGCAAGCTCGCGGTAATAAGCCGCGTTCATGCCGTTGGGTCTGTCGGCAAAGGAGGCGAGCACCCTCTCGCGCAGGGCGAGATCGCTCTCGGCGTCGTCGCCGCCCGAGAACGCCGAATTGTTTATCACGCTGTCGACGCCCGAGGGCATGCTGACAGGCACGACAGCCTCGCCGATAATGATATTTCCCGCGAAGCCCGCCTCCTCCGCCTCGGCGCTCACCGTGACTGAATAGGTGTTTGCCGGCAGCTCGCTGTCGGCGCTCGTTTTTACCCTCACGGGAGAAGCGCCGCCCGTCGAAACTGTCGTTCCGCGCGGGATCGAGATCGCGTGATCAACCGTCTCCTCGACCGAAAAGGTCAGGGCGCCGCGCGATTTTGTCGCTGCCCTGCGGCTGAGTCCGCGCTGAGCGGCGATATAGTCGAGGTATTCCCCGCAGGCGGTGGAGGCGAAAAGCTGACGTTTGAGCCACTCCGCCTCGCATTTGGCGTTGTAGATCTCGCCCGCCAGCAGTCTGAGTCGGATCGCGATATCTCCCGCCTCGTCGATCTCGCCGCCGCGCTCATTCTCGTAGCTCTGCTTCATCCGACTGTATATTTCATTGTACGTTTCCGTAAAAATGCACCTCCGTCTCTTCCGTTTCCCCGTCCGCGCTCAGTCTTACCGTGAGGCTGTCCCCGACGGTGAGTATCTCTGCCCTGACCTTCTCTCTCGGAGCCAGCGCCTCCATCGCGGCAAGCCTCGCGGAATATTTCGCGTAATCGTCCGAGCCTGTGATCTCCTCGAGCCTCGAGCCGAGCTCACGGTCATAGATAAAGCTGCCGCGCCGGATATTCAGGGCGTTTTTAGCGCCTTGGAGCCTTGCCGCGCCGCCCGAGAGAACGGCGAAACTGCCCGCAGGAGTGAGGACGATATCTCCGTTTCTAAGCTTAATATCAACCATTTGAAACCTCCCTGCCGTTAATGAGCACAGCGCCGCTGTTTTTGAGTACGATGCTCGCGCCGCCCTTTGAAAACAGCATCAGCTCGCCCTCCTCAAGCTCGGGCGCCCGCGAAAGCACGCCGAGGTTGACCTCGCCGTAGCTGAGCGGGAGCACCACCGCGCACTCGCCCTTCGGCGGCACGCTCACTATCCCGTAGGGAGCGCAGCTTTTCAGCTCTCCGTATTCCCCCGAGGCGGTGACCCTGCTGCCCCTGCCGCTGACGTCGCCCTTTACCGCGGACGGAGCGGCGAGAGAATTCTGCGTTATGTAATTCATCAGCCACATCAAAAGCTCTCCTTTTCCAAAGTAATATAAGATTCCTCTCCCCTGCTGCTCAGGCTGTACCGAACGCCGCTGACTCTCAGACCCCCGAGCTCTCCGAAGTCCTCGTCCCGCAGCCTCGCCTTCCTGCCCAGCAGACCCGAAAGGCAGCCGCCGCAGAGAAGCCTGAGAGAATAGCTCCTCCTGTTGCTGTTCTCGAGTATCCTGCGGGCGGTATCGACGTTGGTGTTCTCCGCCAGACCGTTTACATATCGCAGGCGCAAAAGCCCCTCGCACTCCGGATTGACGTTATTCAGCGCCGAGGAATAGCCCGACGACCTGTCGAGCATCATTCTTACCGAGGTGATGAGCTTTCCGGGACTTCGGCGCTCGCGGATCTCAAGGCAGGGGATGCCCGAGGCCCCGAAAACAGCCTCGCCCTCCGGCGAATAGCCGTTGAGATACGCCTTTCTTCCGACGATCCTCGGCATTTTGCCGCAGTTGTTGCGGGTAAAGATCTCCAGCACCTGCCAGTGCGACATCCCCTTGTCTATCCTGAGAGCTCCGTTCATGGGCCGTCTGTCCGCCTCGTACTCGGTGATACCGAAGGGCAAAAGGTGCCGCTCTGCGATAAGCGCAGGGGAAGGGTCGGCGTATCTCAAAGGCTCCGCCTCGCTGTCGAGCAGTCCCGCCGCATAGCTTCTCGCCTTTATTCTGAGCAGCGCCGCGCTCTTGCTTTTTATCGCGAGAGCCTCGTCCGCCGCGCCCTCAAAAATCAGCTCTCCGCCGTTATATACCGAGATCGAGAAAACCTCCTTCTCGAGCCGGGTATCGAGCGGGACGATTATCGTGAGGCTGTCGGCGGGAACCTCGAGCTCGCTTTGGAGCAGGACGGAAAGCACGCTTTGAAGCCGCATTTTTTCTCCGTTTTTCAGCGTTACTAAAAACTCAGGCAAGAAAAACCGACCTCCCGTCCAGCTCGTCGTCGGGGCGCCTGATCCCGGGATTCAGGCGCACGAGCGTATCTATCGGTATTTTGAAGCGGTAGGAGATATCCCAGAGGGTCTCGCCCGGGCGGGCGGCGCAGGAGCTCTCCGCCTCCCTGCTCCGGGGCGCCGCCTCGCGGAAAACAAAGCTGTAGGTCAACACGTCCTCGCGCGGCTGACCGAGCAGGCGAAGCTCCTCGAATACGGCTCTTATCGGCAGAAGGCGGTCTATGACAAGCACGCCCTCGCCGCTGCTTTTGTAGAGGTCGAGAAGCGCGGCGAACTGCTCGGCGCAGTCGGAGCCGTAAAGCTCGCCCTCGCCGCGGATGACCATAGCCTTGCCGCCCAGCTCGCTGACCAGCGAGCCGCCGTCGGTCGTGAGCTTCTCGCAAACCTGCTTTTCGCACTCAAAACGGATCTCGCGCGGGTTGTGGCGCCACGAAAAGCCGTCAAAGCGCATGGGCGCAAGCTTCATCTGAGCCTCGCCTCGTCTTCCTCGCTGAGGCGGCGGCTGTAGCGCAGGCTCTCGCTCTCAAGCTCCTCGCTGATCCGCTCGGCGTCCGTGATCGCCGTCGCCTCGTCGGCTGTTATTTCCCGTTCATTGAGCATTCTCAAAACTCCTTTTCGCTGCCGTGAGTATCACGGTGTATTCTGTTTCCTCTCCGTTTACCGCGCTCGTCAGCTTTCTGAGCGAGCAGCCGTCGAACACCTCCGACGCGCCGCCGAAGGCGACCGTCAGAGCCTGTCCCTCGAGGTCGGGGACAGGCTCTCCCCTGAGCGCGCGCAGCCTGAGCTCAAGCTCAAGCTCCTCCTTCCCGAAAACAACGGCGGGATCCGAGGAGAGGAATTCATATATCCCGTCCCCGCTCTTTTTTCGGGTGATTTTAAGGGAAACGATACCGCCGACGGGCTCGCCGCCCGAGCTGACGGTGATATCCCTGCCGCGCAGATAATAGACCTCAGACATCCTCTTCCTCCCCGCAGACGCAGTATTCAAGCGTTAAGCTCAACCTCCTGAAGATGGATCCGTGCAGGGAATCGAACTCGATCTCCCCGGCGGCTGCCTCGGTGATGAGCCCCTCCTCGTCAGCTTCATGAAGGGAGGAGAGCAGCGTGGAGGCGACCTCGCTGAGACCCTCGCCGTTTTCGCTCCGAGGCGAGCAAAGGCGTATCTCCGCCTTGATTCGGCGGCAAACGCCCTTTATGCCCTCGGAAACATAGCCGCCGAGAAATCTCTCCGCTTCCTCGGCGCTTTTGACGCCGACGACCGCGAGAAAACCGGAGATCGGGGTCTCTGCCTTTTCACTGCGGTATTCCCTGATGAAGCGGATCTGCCCTAACTCGCCAAGATCCTTAACGCGGCGAATAAGCGCGTCAATTTGCTCCGTCATCGTAATCATCCTCCGCTCTTTCTCCGTATTCCGCCAGAATAGCCCAAACATAAACAGGGCTGTCTCCGACGAAGTAGGTTTCACGCCTTTTTACAATATATTTGCTGCCGCCCGATTCTATCACCGTGACGTTCTCATCCAGACGGCTTTCGGGAGTTCCGATAAAAAGGTATTTATCCCTGCGGAGCACCCCGAGCGAGTGGAGCTCGCCGCCGATATAGATTTTGTTGCGGTAACGCAGCGGCTCGATAAACGCCTTTCCGCTCCTGAGCTCGCCTCCGTTGTTGATCGTGACGCTGCTTCCGTATTTTCGGATCGACTGCGTCACCGCGCTTTGTACACTCATAAGCTACACCCTGCCAAAAATAAAATTACCCGAGTCGATAATATCTCTGTTTTCGCCGCAAAGCTGCCGCCAAAGCTTCTCCCATCTGCCGTCCGCCTCCGCGGATGACGTGAATTTCACGTCACCCGCGGTGAACGAGGAAACGCTCTGCTCCGCGCAGGAATAGTACGTTTTGAGAGCGTAGACCGCGGCAAGCAGCTCGAGCCTTCTCTCCTGCTCCTCGCTCGGGTCGTCGATTTTGCGGTGAGAGAAAACAAAAGCGCAGGCGTCCTCCAGCATCGGACGCAGCCGCAGGCACTGAGCCTCATCCATCTCTCCGAGAGCGGCAAAGCGGCGGGAAATACGAGTTAGATCCACCGCCGCGCCTCCTTAGGAAAGAGTCCTTACGGCTTCGGGGAAGATCTTCGCGAAGCCCGCGGTACAGGTGATCGCCGCTCGCTCGAGCTGACGGTCGATGAGCTTGTCATAATCGGTGGTCACGCCGCCCGCCTGAACCATCTCAAGCGCGCAGTTCCTGTCAAGACCGATTATCTTGCCCGAGGTGAGCTCGGGCGCGTGGAGAAGGTTGGCTCCGAGCGGAGTGATCATCTTGCCCGTGCCGTGGAAGCTGAGTCCCGCCTCGGCGTCCTGAAGCTGCGACATCCCGAGCAGCGCCTGCATCTCGGCGGTAGGCGCTAGGATGGTGTTGAGCTCGTAGGGAGCGAGCCCCGCCCAAAGAGCCACAAGGTCGGCGTAGCTGAGGCTGCCCGAGGTGATGAGGCTCTGGTTCTGAGCGGCGTTGCCGTTACCGTCGCCGTTGACGAGCACGTCGATCGCGTCGGAGAGCTGCGCTCTCGCGATATAAGCGCCGATCTGATTGAGGGTCACGGTAAAGAGATCGAGTCTCTGGAAGCGCAGCGCCTCGTAAGAAGCGACAAGCATCCTGCCGCGCTTATGGAGCTTGACAAGATTCTCTCTCGTCTTTACGACGGTCTGAGGGATGGCGGCTCCCTCGTTGACCACCGCAAGGGACTTGTCCGCCTCGGTGGGCGTCGAAACGATGCTGCGGTAATCCATTCCGTCGATCTCGGTGACGGTCGCCACGATATCAGAGAGGATATCGGCGCGCTCCATGCCCGCCTTTACCGCGCGGCTGACGTATTCGGGAAAGAGGGCCGCGGAATTGGAGGTCTGGAAGAACTTCTCGACGCAGTCGCTGTTCCTGCCGCTCACCTTGATATCATAGCGCTTGAGCTGACGCGAAAACGCGTCGAGCCCCTCGAGAGAGGTTCCGGCGTAATTCTCCGACGGATCGAGCTTCTCGAGCGCCTCGGTAAGTCCTCGTCCGCTCTGGTACATTCCCTTCTCAATAGTAATATTCTCAAAATTAGCCATAAAATAACTCCTCCTTAAAGAATAACTCCGACAGTTGAGGTCGTGGAATCGACGACGAGCAGCTCTCTGCCGCTCGCGTAGACGATCGCCTTGTCCGAGCCGTTTGAAGCGAGCTTCTTGTAGCCCACGGCGATCTTTTCGGTCGCGGGCAGCTCGACGTAGCCCGTGAGCTGAACAGCCGCGTAGCCGTCGCGGACGTTCAGGCATACTCCGCAGAAAATATCGTTGGAGCCGCACTTTGCCACCTTGTCGTCATCGCTCATCTTCACAAGCGAGCCCTCGGTGACTCCGCTCGCAGCCTCAAAGGTCGCGACGTTTTCGTTAAAGCCTCTCATATTGGTTTTCATACTCGATACCTCCGTTAAATTGTAAATTCGCCGTTGCGGGCGTTTTTCTCATTTCTCTTTTTCGGCATGAGCTGCGGTCTGGGCGGCAGCGATTCGTCGAGCTTTTCCTCGAACGCCGCCCTGAATTCCCTGAGCTGAGCAAGACTCATGCGCTTTGCGACGCTCTCCATGGTAGCGCGCGAAACGGCGGGCTGAACAGCCGCGCTGAGGCGAAGCACCTCTGCGGTGAGGCTGTCGCGGTAATAGGCGCCGTCCTTGGCGCGCTCCTCAAGCTCGCAGATGTAACCGAGCAGCTTGGTCCTCTCGGACTCGCCGAGCTGTTCGCCGCTCTCAAGCTTTTTGATAATGATATTCATATTATTCTCCTTTCCGCGGACGGCTTTTATTACGCCCGCGCCTCTCTGGGCGGGGACCGCCACAAAGCTGAATTCATAAGCGTCGAGCGGGTCGCAGAGCTCGCCGCAGCAGAGCCTGCCGCCGTAGCGCTCGCCCTTTGTGTGAGAGCAGAGACGGATATCCTCGCCGCAGACCGAGCAGCGGGTGATACCCACCGAGCAGCCGACGCTTACCTCCTTTACTATCCCGCTGTCGATAGCCTCGATCAGCCCGAGGCAGTTCTCTGTGCGGGGGATATATGCTCTGGCTCTGAGCCTGCAATAGGGATCCTTCATAGCCGTCACCCTGCCCTGAACCTGCTCCACCTCGCAGCTTATGATCCTCGCGGTCTGGTTTTTGGCGCTCGGGTCGTGGTCGAAGATACCCGTCTTGCCGACGAAGAGCCGCGCAAGCGCGTCCAGCGACTCGCGGGTGAAGCGCTCGCCGTCGCGGTCTACCTCGTTGTCGCAGAGCACGACCGAGAAAACGTAGACCTCCCCGGCGCTGAGCCTGCGCCTCGTGTAGCCGTTTATAAGCTCAAGCTCGCGCTCGTCGGGGAAATCGCCCTCTCCCTGTACCGCCGCGGATTTATGAAGCACCTGATCCAAATTCTTCCTCCCTTTCGTTCTCAAGCTCCAGCCTCGAAGCCTGAGCGTTGTTCAGCCGCGCCTGCGAAAGCGCCAGCGCGTCCTGAAGGTTGATGTCGTCCCACTCGATACGGACCTCGTCGCCGAAGCCCGCGAGCCTGAGATGGGCGCGAACGCACCTGACGAGAACAGGCTCGAGCACGGAGCGGTAATACTCCAGCTCGCTTGTCAGAATATCAGCCTGCTGTTCGCTCATGCGCTCGGTGCTCGACCACGAAAGACCGAGCAAAAACGGCGGGATCCCGAGCTTTGAAACGATCTGCTCAAGCAGCACCTTGACGGGGATCTCGCAGTCGGGCATTTCGCTTTCCGCTCCGATGACCTTTACGCTGACGTTGCCGACGGACACAAAATCGCAGACGGCGTCGCCTCGCATCGCCTTTTTCCATTCCTCGGCTATGATCCCGGCGTTTTCCTCCGAAAAGCCCGTCCCGTCGTCCGGGGTATAGGTCACGGCGTAGCGCACGTCTCCGGCGCGCTCCCAGTTGTTCTTCACTGATCTGAGGATCCTGAGCAAAATGCCGCTCACAAAGGGCAGCCCGCCCAGCAGCGAGGTGCCGCGTGCCGTGCCTTCCCTCTGGTTGAGCAGGCTCGGAAAAACAAGCACGGGGTATTTGACCTCGCCGGCGTTCACGCCTCTGGGACGCACGATCAGGTTGAGCGGAGAGCCGTCGGCGACGATCTCGACGTCGTCAAGGCTTGCCTGATAAAGCGCGGCGATACCCCTTCTGTCATGGCGCGGGATCATTTCCCCCACCGCCTCGCCGTAGGTCAGCAGAGAATCCAGAAAGGAACAGGCAAAGCTGTGCAGACCCGTCTGAGCCCCTCCCACGCGCACCTCGCGCACGAACCGGTCAGCCTCGCGCTGAGCTTCGTCGGAATCGACGACCGCTCTGAAGCCTCCCATGAGCCGCACGATCTTGGAGATCGCCGCGTCGATTATGGGCACGCTCTCGCGCAGGGAGCGGTACAGCTCGCGCTCGGCTGCCGTCTGCGCCTCGTATTTCAGAAAGCGCAGAGGAGACTGCGGCTCGTTTCGCGGAACCGTGCGGGCGGAAAGCCTTTCGACCGTTTGTTTCTTCTTCCTCCCAAACATTTTTTCCTCCTATCGCTTCGCGGCGAGGACAAACGCGCTGCCCCCGCCATCCATGATCGTCGTGACGAAGTAGCGGATATCGTCCATGGCGTGATCGTTCTGCTTGATCGGCGAATCCTCACGGCGCGTCCCGTCCCATCTGTAAAGGGCAAATTCCCGTCGCGCCGCCGCACAATTGCGGCAAATTTTGATTTTTCCGTCTCGCAGCGCCTGCGACACCTGCCTTATCCCGTTCACAACGTTGTTTTTCGCGGGGATGACGTTGAATTTCCCGTGGCGGCGTATCACCTCTATGAAGCTCGCCGCCGAGGGATCGACCGTCACCCTCGCGATCCTTCTTTCGCCTGCAAGCTCGAGCAAGCCCTTGTAATGCTCCTCGTCGGTCCTCTGGAAGCCCTCGGCGCGCGAGTCAAAATAATACTCGTCGATCCGGTACCAGCAATCCCCCTGCCTTCCCCACAGTCCGAAGGAGGCGGGATTGACCGTCCCGTAATCGCAGGAGACGGCAAAGGAGGAAAAGCCTCCGGCGGGGATCTCGCAGTACATCGCGTCCTCCGACATGAAGGGATATACCGCTCCGTAGACCGCCACCCATCTTCCGCGCACGAAGCGCTCGTAGAAAACTCCGGAGTACAGGCTTTCGTAGCGCTTTTTGATTTTTTCGGAGAGAGCCGGATTGTCGTCCATGGTGAAGTGGAGATAAAGCGCGTTTTTATCCTCCGCCTTCAATATCCATTCGCGGTGAAACCAATGCTCGGGGTGCTCGGGGTTGCAGTTGAACCAAAACCGCGAGCCGCTCAGCGAACAGCGCGCCAACGCCTGCTCAACAAAGGAGCGGGGCATGAGCGCGACCTCGTCAAAGAGCACTCCCGAGAGCGTCATTCCCTGGATCAGCGCCGCCGAGCCTTCATCCTTGCCTCCGAAGAGATAGAAGCGTCTGCTCCTGCCTCCGTGGGAAACCAGGAGGATATTCTGACTGAGCTTTTCCTCACACGCAAAGCCCAGAGAGCTCAGCAGCGGGACGACGGGCGTGATCATATTGCGCCGAAGCGAGCGGATGGTCTTGCCGCAGATCGCGAAGTCGGCTCCCTCCTCGTAAAAGCTCCACAAAAAGAAGGAGAGCGCCATCGAGAAGGTCTTTCCGCTTCGCACCGCGCCGTCGCAGATTATCGCGTCACGGCTGCGGTGGGGGGAGTTTTTGTGCCACCATCCGAGCACCAGCCTCTGCTTTTTTGAGAACCGCTCAATCATCGCCGTCATCCCCGGCGCTTCTTCCGATAGCGTCAAAGAGACTCTTGACTCCGTCGGAGGCCTCTCCGCACTCGCTGAGCTTTTCGAGCGCCTTGAGCCTGTCGAAGAACTTGATCTCCATCGCGCCGTCCTTGGGACGCCTTATTTCCGACACGAGAAACAGATCCATTTTCGCAAGCCGCTCCGGATCGGGGCATTCCGTGAACAGCAGCGAAACCGCGTCGCTGATATCTCCGAAGGCGAGCCTGTGATAGCCCGCCGCCGCGAGATTGGCGAAAAGCCTTGCGCTGTCGCCCGCCAGACGATTGATCCTCGAGATCACTTCCTCCCTGCCGAGCAGCCGCACGCCGTCGCGGCAGGGCTCCGCGAAGCCCGCCGCTCTTGCCGCCTCCTCACAGCTTCCGCTGACGGCAAAATGAGCGCAGAAGCTTTTCTCCATCCTTGTCAGTTTCTTTTCCATCCCTTCACCTCCGAAATTTCGGAAGGCGTTTTTCCCGCCGAAAGCTCGCCGACAGAAAAAAGTCCCTCCATAGATAGACGAAATCAGGCGAAAAATTGCATACTTTTATGCAATTTTTTAAAAAATATTTTTTTATTTTTTATTTTCGGCAATAACCTACTGCTTTCTCGCAAGATTTTGTAAGCTCAAGGCAAAAAAAGAGAGCGGCGCAGTCAGAGCGAACGCCCTTCCTCCTAAACGCTGACGGGATCAAATTTCAGAAAAGCAGCCGCTGCCCGGGAAAAGCCCCCCAATGCCTTTGGAAACTATTTAATTGTTCGCAATGTTTATTTTTTGTGAATTTTATTCATTCTCACTAAAAGCGACAGGGTGTTGCAAAAACCCTGCGCGGCGGGCGCCGAGCCGGAGCCCGCCGGCTCTTTTGACCGTTTTTTTTTCATGGTTAAATATGTTTACAGCATAAAAAAAACTCCCTTTACAATGCGTATAATTGATAAATAATTGTCAATTAATATTTTATAGTCCATTTTAGAAGTTAAATAGAACAAAAATTTAAGAAAATTTTATACAATATGACACAATTAATAAACTTAGCCCAAGATGTCATTGACAAATCGGAAATATTACACAAAAGATGAAAATATTATGCTATAATTGTTTTGTAGAAGACAAGCAGTCGACTACTTACAGAATGGAATCACGTGGAATGGGGAATTATTATGACTTTCCGAGATCTTTTAAATGACTACATTCTGCAGGCAAAATGTTCAAGCAAAGAGCTCTCGATCGCCTCGGGACTTTCCGAAGGCACGATCAGCAGATACCGAAAGGGACACCGCGTTCCGGGAGTAAACAGCGAACATCTCCGCCGGCTGGCACAAGGATTGTACAAGCTCCTTTCTGGGCATGGAAATGAATTTGACTATGAAAAAATCTATGCTAATCTCAAAAAAACCGTTGACAGAGGCATTGTGGTAGATTATAATATATATGTAACCAATCTCAAACGGCTTTTGCGGATATTCAAAATCAGCAACAATGAGCTTGGCAGAAAATTGAATTACGATCCTTCATATATTTCCAGAATCCTTTCGGGGCAAAGGCGTCCCGGGGATATACGTAAATTCACGGCGGATGTATCTGCTTATATTGCTTTCCAGAAACGCGACGAGTTCATGCCGGATTCTCTTGCGGAATTCTTCGACCGCGATGAGAGCGATTTTGATACGGCGGAAAAGCTGCAGAAGGTGATCGTAAAATGGCTGATAACGGACGAGCCCGCGGAATGACCTCGTGTCGGCTTTCCTGAACGCAGCGCAAAAACAGTCAATATTTGTGGAATTCCCCGCAATTTTGAAACAAGCAGACAACTGTCGACTATCGGCAGCTGTCTGTTTTTATTTTTCCGTCTTTTTATCCGCGCTGCTATTGAATTTCGCGGCGATATGCATTATACTGTTTTCTGAATAATACGCATTCAGGAATACGTCGGCTAAACGATGCAACAGGAGCTTTTTTATGATAGATGTAAAAAACCTGAGAAAAGAATTCAAGAAAACGATCAAGGAGCCGGGGCTAAAGGGCAGCTTCAAGTCCCTCTTCAAGCCTCAGACAAAGCGCGTCGTCGCCGTTGACGATATCAGCTTCGAGGTGCCCAAGGGCGAGATTTTGGGCTTTATCGGACCGAACGGCGCCGGCAAGAGCACGGTCATCAAGATGCTCACGGGCATCCTGACGCCGACCTCGGGCAAATGCGAGATCAACGGCAAAAACCCGACCGAGAACCGCAAGAGCTACGTCAGGGAGATCGGCGTGGTGTTCGGTCAGCGCACCCAGCTCTGGTGGGATCTTCCGCTGCGCGAGACCTACAGCGTTCTCAAGGAGATCTACGAGGTGCCCGACGACCGCTTTAAAAGCCGAATGAGCTTTTTGAACGAGGTGCTGGAGCTGGACGACTTCATAACCAGCCCCGTGCGCACCCTCTCGCTCGGTCAGCGCATGCGCGCGGATATCGCCGCCTCGCTGCTCCACAGCCCAAAGGTGCTCTTTCTCGACGAGCCCACGATCGGACTCGACGTCGTGGTAAAGGAAAACATCCGAAACGCCATCGAGCACATCAACAAACAGGAAAAAACCACCGTCATCCTGACGACCCACGACCTCGCGGACATCGAGGCGCTCTCGAACCGCATCGTCATGATCGACAAGGGCAGGAACGTTTTTGACGGCACGGTGTCCGAGCTAAAGACAAAATACGGTCAGATACGCGAGCTTCATTTTGAAACCGAGGAGAGGAACGCCGCGCAGGCGCTGTGCTACGAAAAGCTTTTCGGCGGCAATATCGGCGGTCTGACGCTCGAGCAGGAGGGCAAGGCGGTAAAGGCCCGCTTCGACAGCTCCGTTGTGCCCGTTTCCGAAATGCTCGCCTATACCCTCTCAAGGATAAACGTCACCGATATCAGCGTCAGGGACGCGGATATCGAGGAAATAATCCGCCGTCTTTATCAGCAGGGGGTGAGCGAATGAGGCGCGCCGCGAAAATCTATTTTCCCTTCATCAACGCGGGGATGCAGGAGGTCGCGACCTACCGCGTGAACTGGATATTTTACATACTCGGCAACGTGATGTCGTGCTTCGTCTCCTATTTTATCTGGAAGGCGGTCTATTCCTCCGGCGGCGGAGAAAATCTTGAGGGCTTCACGCTCCCCGATATGATCGTCTACATCTTTCTGATGTTCCTAACCTCGACCATAATCGGCAGCGACGCCTCCTACGTAGTCGGCGAGGAGGTGCGCGACGGCTCCATAGTCATGCGCCTGATAAAGCCCGTGAGCTACAACGGCACCTTTCTCTTTCAGGAGCTGGGCAACAAGCTGCTCACCGAGATCATGCTGCTCGTCCCGCTGGTGGTCGGAGTCGAGGCGGTTCGCGCCGCGCTCATGGGAGGGATACAGTTCAATCCCCTCAGCTTTCTCATCTACCTTGTGAGCTGCGTTCTCGCCTACCTGATAAACTTTTTCTTCAACATCTGCTTCGGCTTCCTCGCCTTCGTAGTCAAATACCTCTGGGGCGCTAATCTGATGAAGGCGTGCGTGGTCGGCTTCCTCTCGGGAACGATCATCCCCCTCGCCTTTCTTCCCAAGCCGCTTGAAGCCGTCTTTCTGCTCCTTCCCTTCGCCTCGCTCAACTATACCCCCGTGATGATCTACATCGGAAGGTACAGCGGACTGACCCTGCTTTATTACCTCGGGCTGCAGCTCTTCTGGGCTCTCGCCTTCTGGGGTCTTTCAAAGTTCCTGTGGCGCGTCAGCGTGAAGCACCTCACGGTGCAGGGAGGCTGATATGAAGCAGATAAAAAGAGCCTTCAAAATACACCGCATCTTCGTGGTTCAGGAGCTGAAAAGGATGATGGAATACAAGGGCGATTTCATCGTCGGCATCATCGGCTTTCTGCTGGCGCAGATCTCGAACCTGCTGTTCCTGTGGATTATTTTCACAAAGGTGCCGAGTCTGATGGGCTGGTCGCTTAACGAGGTGGTATTCATCTACGGCTTCTCGCTCGTTCCCAAGGGCATAGATCACCTCTTCTTTGACAACCTCTGGGCTGTGGGACATTATATCGTCCGCAAGGGAGATTTTGACAGGTACCTTACCCGCCCGATAAACACGCTCTTTCATGTCATGGCGGAAAAGCTCCAGATCGACGCCTTCGGCGAGCTTCTCACGGGCGTCGCGCTCATTATCGTCACCCTGCCTCAGCTCTCGGTCGAGTGGAGCGTTTTGAAGGTGATACTCGCCCTGATAAGCGTCCCCTTCGCCACCCTTATTTACACGGGAATAAAGACCTGCACCGCCTCGGTCGCCTTCTGGAGCAAGCGCAGCGGCAGCATCATTTATATGTTCTACATGACGAACGAGTTCGCGAAATACCCCGCCACGATATACAACACCGTGGTCAGAAACATCATAACCTACGTCATCCCCTTCGCGCTCACCTCCTACTTCCCCGCGCTCTATATCCTCAAGGGCGAAAACCCGCTTTTCAATATCGGGATGACCGTCCTCGCGGGCAGCGCTCTGATGGCGCTCGGCGCGGTGATATGGCACTTCGGCACAAGAGCCTACGAATCCGCGGGAAGCTGATGAAAAGCCTCCCGCCCGCCGTCCCGCTTTGCCGCGCGAACCCTCAGTCTTTAACTACAAAGCCGGCTTCGGCTGAAAAGAGCCTTCCTCATCCCGGGAAGGCTCTTTTCATACTGTTTTCTGATAAAACGCTGTTATGAAGCGACCGTTGTCAACAGCGTTTTATCAGAAGATAGTATTATTATTGTGCGTATATCCCGCTCGCTGCCGCGGCTTTGTCAAGCCTGCCGACAGCCGCTCCGGCGCGCGGCGCTTTTCATCGCCAAACAAACCCTCAAATTATTATTCTTATGCAAAATAACCAAAAACAATAATGAAAATTTATGTAATCAACTTAGCCATTATTCCTATACAGAAATATAAAAATGCGCGGATTTGATAGAATATATTTGTATAGGCAGGTAAATTTTTATTCATTTCCAATCCTTTTTTTAGACTCAAATAGCTGTCGGCGGTAAATTTCGCGGAACAGGGCGCAGGACGCGGGGATACCGGCGTATCCCGGCGCGGCAACGCGGTTACGCGGGGCTTATCGCGGCGGATATCAATGAACTCGATTAGGGATCGGTACATCAGTTTACCTATATAATACTTTAACGGGAGTGATGAAATGAAACTCAGAAAAACGTTATCGTTATTGCTCGCGGGTTTGATGCTCGCAGGTTCTGCGACGATCGCAGTTTCCGCGGCTCCGTCCGGCGAAGAGGTAGGCGCTTACAGCAACCAGAACTACCTCGAGAGCTACGCATCCTCGGCAAAGAACGAAACACAGTTTGGCGCGACCTACACCGCCGCCAAAACAACCTTTAAGACCTGGTCGCCCGAAGCGTCGTCCGTAAAGGTCAAGCTCTACGCGACAGGCTCCGATTCGGAGGCAGGCGCCAGAACGATCGGCGAATACGCCATGACCAAAAACAGCACGACAGGTATCTGGTCTTATGAGCTTTCGGGCGATCACAAGAACCAGTACTACACCTATGTTGTGACCACAAGCAAGGGCACCAACGAAACCCAGGACGTCTATTCAAAGGCGACGGGCGTTTCGGGCAGGCGCTCAATGATCGTAGATCTCGACTCCACCGACCCCGACGGATGGGACAACGATCATCATGTACTCTTCAACAACGCTCAGGAGGCTGTTGTCTGGGAGGTTCACGTCCGTGACTTCTCGATCGCCTCGAACTCCGGCGTAAGCGAGGACAACAAGGGCAGATATCTCGCCTTCACAGAGGGCGGCACCAAGAACTCAAGCGGCGCCTCCACCTGTATCGACTACCTCGTTGAGGAAGGCATCAACTGCGTACAGCTCCAGCCTGTATATGACTTCGGCTCTGTAGACGAGGTCAAGGGCGCTTCCTCCTCCAACCGCAACTGGGGCTACGATCCCGAGAACTACAACGTTCCCGAGGGCTCCTACGCCTCGAGTCCCTACGACGGCAACACCAGGATCACCGAATTCAAGCAGATGATCCAGGCTCTGCACGACAGAGGCATCTCCGTCGTAATGGACGTTGTTTACAACCACACCTATTCCACAAGCTCCTGCTTTGAAAAGACTGTTCCCGGCTACTACTACCGCATGAACAGCGGCGCCTTCAACAACGGCTCCGGCTGCGGCAACGAGACAGCCTCCGACAAGACGATGTTCAGCAAGTACATGGTCGACTCCGTTGCTTACTGGGCTGAGGAGTATCACATCGACGGCTTCCGCTTCGACCTCATGTCGCTCCATGACTACGACACCATGAACGCTATCCGTACAAAGCTCGACGGTCTTTATTCCGACCAGTCCGGCAAGAAGATCCTCATGTACGGCGAGCCCTGGTCGGGCGACGGCTTGAACGGTCTTTGCCCCAAGCCCTGCATTCAGGCTAACGCCAGCAAGCTCAACAGCAGAGTAGGTATGTTCTGCGACAGCTACCGCGACGCCATCAAGGGCGACACCGACGGCACGGGCAAGGGCTTCATCCAGGGCAACACCGACAAGACCGGCACCGTAGTAAGCGGCGTTCAGGGCAAGTGCTTCAGCGCTCAGGCTCCCTCTCAGACCATTGCCTACGCCGACGCGCACGATAACCTCATTCTCTGGGATAAGATCGTTAAATCGAACGGCTCCTCCGCTTATGTCGGAACCAACGCCGCTTATCAGAACCAGGCTATCGAGGCTATGACCCTCCTGCTCACCTCTCAGGGCATCCCCTTCATGACGGCAGGCTCCGAGTTCGGCAGAACCAAGAAGGGCGACTCCAACTCCTACAACTCCAGCGACGACATCAACAAGATCGACTGGGATCGTCCCACCAAGATGTCCGGCATGACCAACTGGTACAAGGGACTCATGAAGGTACGCAAGAACTTCGCTCCCCTCAAGGGCTCGGGCTTCTCTACCCCCACCTTCGTTTCCAACTACGGCGACGTAGTCGGCTACTACTACAACAACAGCACCTCCGGTCAGTGGTCTAAGCTCTGCGTGCTCGTCAACGGCGGCACTCAGGCTTGGTCGATCAACACCTCCGACTCCGGCTGGACAGCGATCGGAAACTCCGTATCGGGCAGCACTATCTCCGCGACCGGCTTCAACACCTCCGGTCTCCAGAGCAATATCGGCTCGAGCGTCAGCGTTCCCGCCAAGGGCTCCATCGTACTCGTAAAGGGCTCCAACTCCGGCGCGACAGCGGCGGACAACTTCGCTACCCTCAACGTCAACCACGTTGACGAGAACGGCACCACCCTCAAGACCCAGAGCGCCAAGTACAGAGCGGGCAGCACCTACCGCGCGCTTCCCGACAAGACCCTGCTCTTTGACTACATCCTCAAGAACACGACAGGCACCACCACCGGCACAGCAGTCGCGGGTCAGACCTACAACGTGACCTTCACCTACGGCTCCGACGGTATCCCCTCCGGTTATGTGAACGCGACCTACGTCAATCAGGGCGGCACCGAGATCGCGGACGCCTACAAGGTTAAGCTCAAGCAGGGCAATTCCTACGAGGTTCCCATCATCTCGATCAGCGGCTATCAGCTCGATACCGACCAGATCCCCGGAAATCTCCAGGGCGTCTTTGACGGCACCACCAAGAACTTCACCATCAAGTATAAGCCTCTCGCAAACTCCTCGACAACCGTTCACTACAAGAACAGCAATGGCTGGTCGGCTTCGGCTCTGCGCATGTACGCTTATGTCGATTCGGGCGGAACCATCACCAAGCCCAACGGCGAGTGGGGCAGCGAGCCCGTGATGCAGGCGGACAGCGCTACCGGAAGCAACTGGTACAAGTCCACCATCAACGTTCCCGCGGCGAACGTAATGTTCCACACCAAGACCGACGGACAGCAGGAGCCCGGACAGA
Organism: uncultured Ruminococcus sp.; assembly: GCA_902774325.1. GTDB lineage: Bacteria > Bacillota > Clostridia > Oscillospirales > Acutalibacteraceae > Ruminococcoides. The sequence goes on along the minus strand of CACYIC010000032.1, from coordinate 1,061 downwards.
ACGAGCCCGGATATCTTGTCGCCGGCGAGGCTTGGGTAGAGAACGGCGAGGTTTCCTACAACACCACCCTTATCGTGAGCCACGTCGACCTGGCGACAGGCGCCAAGCTCGCGGCTGATGTTGTTACTACTCAGAAGATCAAATCCACAGATACCTACACCACCTCTCCCCTCTCGGGAAGGACCGACGCTATCGCGCCCGCCAACGCTAACGGCACCTACGGTCCCGGCGTCATCAACGTAGTATATCTGTACGGCGAGGGCGGCGGAAACGTCACCAATCCCACAACGACAGCGCCTATTTCCACAACAACAGCGCCGCCGGTTCCCACAACTACTACTCCCGTTCCCTCGACAGAGCCCATCCACAGAGTTCTCCTCGGCGACGTCGACCAGAACGGCAGGATCACGGTTTCGGATGTTACCGAGGTACAGCGCCATGTTGCCAAGATGATCACCCTCGAGGGCGACGGCGAGATCGCTGCCGACGTCAACAAGGATAACGTCATCGACATCAGAGACGCCACCTGCATCCAGTACTATCTGGTTCGCAACGTCAAGTCCGGCAACTACTGCGGACAGTATAACGACGGCACGCAGCCCGAGACAGATCCCATCACCACCGATCCCATCGTGACCGATCCTATCGTCACCGATCCTATCACTCCTCTCGATCAGGACTTCTATCTCATCGGCTTCTTCAACGGCAAGAGCTACGGCGACGGCGACGACTACGCTAACCTCGGCGACTGCCACTTCGTAAACAATCAGGTATGCGTACAGTTCGCGACCGTAAGCTATGCCTGCGTAAAGACAGCCACCGGCACCTGGTACATGACCAACGGCTTCCCGGGCGTAGGCGTAAGCTCCGCTGAGCTCTTCAACACCTCCGTAACAGGCGAGAGCTCCGAGAAGCTCATGGTTCCCGCGGGCACCTACACCTTCACCCTCGTTAAGACCGGTGAGGACAGCTACACCCTCAGCTATGAGGAGGGCGGCAGCAATCCGATCGTTATCCCCGGCGGCGGCGAGGATCCCTCCGATCCCACCAATCCGGATCCC
>CACYIC010000031.1 GCA_902774325.1 uncultured Ruminococcus sp. | reverse complement strand
ACAAACAACACATGGATAGCGGTAGTAGCGAATGATACGATTAAATCCGATTTCCAAAACGCCACAAACTGGTCTACATTCGCCTCGCATTTTAGAACAATCGCCGAGGTTGAGGCGGAAGTCGGAATGACCTATGACGAATATTATTATCAGCTATTCGGAGAGCCGAGAAATGAGGTAACACCATGATAGTTACAGAACAACTGACAATCAACGACAGACAATTCACAAAGACCTGCTCCGACAGCGGCTTTATGGTAGAGCGTGACGGTGCGCAATATTCCGAAGCTATTGACCCTATCGAGTTTGCCTCCGAACGGATTTACACCGAAACGGACATTCCGATTGAGGGCGAGGGCGATTTAACAGTAACCGACGCTCTCGAAATGCTCAGCCACAGGAGGTGTGACCGATGGAAACCGTAATAGCGACGATCGGCGCGGCACTGGTGAGCGCTGCGGCGGCGATAATCGTCGGAGCAATCCAGCACCGAAAGTCCGAGGCGCTGATGGAATATAAACTCGACGGACTGACAAAGCAGGTCGAGAAGCACAACAACCTGATCGAGCGCACCTACGAGATCGAGAAGGATGTGGAGGTCATAAAAAACGATATCAAGGTCGCCAATCACAGAATTGACGACCTCGAGAAGAAAGGAGCTTGAAAAATGGCAAAATACAGTAAAGACTGGTGGGCGCAGTGGATTAAGGCGGCGGGAATACGCGCCGTTAAGACGGCGGCTCAGACGGCAGCGGCAACGCTAGGCGCGGGCGCTTTTTTAATCCATGAGGTCAACTGGCTTGTTGTCGGATCAGCAGCAGCAGGCGCGGCGGCGCTGAGTCTGATAATGAGCCTTGTAGGACTGCCGGAAATAAAATTAGAGGAGGAGTAAAAATGTCAAAGCATTATGCAAGCAAGGTAGTCGCGATCGCTCTCGCGGAGGTCGGCTATCACGAGAAGGCGAGCTATTCGCAGCTCGACAGCAAGACCGCGAACAGCGGCTCCAACAACTGGAACAAGTACGCCGAGGAGATCGACAAAAAGCACCCGGAGTTTTATAACACCGAGAAAAACGGCTACGATTGGTGCGATATCTTTGTTGATTGGTGCCACATCAAGGCAAGCGACGAGGCGACGGCGCGCAAGGCGCTCTATCAGCCGACAAAATCGGCGGGCGCGGGCTGCATCTACTCGGCTCAGTATTATAAGAGCAACGGCGCGTGGATCAGCCGCAGCGGGACTCCCAAGCCCGGCGATCAGATCTTCTTCGGCTCTCCCGGGAATGAATATCACACCGGAGTCGTCGTCGCAGTCGACAGCAGCTATGTCTACACCGTCGAGGGTAACAGCGGCGAGAAGGTGTCGCGTTGTACATATCTCCGCACGAACGGCAACATCTCGGGCTACGGCAGACCGAGATACGACGCCGAGGGCGGCAGCACCGACTCCGCGATCAGGATCACCGCCGACAGCAAGCTCCGCTCTGAGGGCTACTGCAACGGCGACAGTAAGATCCTCGCGACCGTGAAGAAGGGCACGGCGGTGACGCATATCACGGACGACGGCTGCGGCTGGAGCAAGATCAAGGCGGACGGCAAAACCGGCTGGGTTCAGAACACCCGCCTCAATAAGCCCGGGCTCTCGGCTTATCCCACAATGACGCCCGGCGTCGCGGTCTACGAAAAGCCCGACTGCACCTCAAGGGTGCTCGGCACGCTCAAGCCCTTCGCGCCCGTTACCGTTCGCTATATCATAGAATCCGGCACCGGCAAGGGCTGGGCAGAGGTTGCCTTCCCCGACAGCAAGGGCGTGGGATTCGTGAACGCGGATAATCTCTGCTAATTGAAAAGTAGTTATAAAAGTAATTACTTTTGGAAGGCGCGGCGGTTTTCATCAGATCGCCGCGCTTGATTTTTAAAAGAAACCGTAAATAATTTTAAATCAGACTTCAAAGCTTGACTATATTTAAAAATCTGTTAAAATAGAAGTTGCTACACGACTAAGGCGCAGATTGTTGTGCTTGAGTCAACTCAAACCTCCCCGGGAAAGATCCTCGGGGAGGTTTTTATTTATTTGAAAAAATCAAAAAAAGGTATTGACAAACCTACGCAAAAGTAGTATAATAAAGTCAAGATAAAGAAAGGGGATCACGAAAATGAAAAGAACAGGAAAAAGCTACACAGTGAAAGAGTGGTTTACAAATAAAGTCGCAACAGAATTGAAAAGAAATCTTACAATGTGCGATGTTTTCTGCATTTTCAAAGAAACAGAAAAAGCGGTATATGCAATGCTTAACATCGGATGTCACACATCAAAATGCATGTGGGTTCCGAAGTCGGTCCTTGTTGAGAATGAGGAGTTTGCCGATTATAAGGAAACATATAAATCCGATGACTATGACGAAGCGTTGAAAGAGTTTCATGCTATGTGGGATATGTTTTGCTGATAGTCGAAACGCCCGCAAGGGCGTCCGGCGGGGACAGCCTCCCGCCGCTGATGATGACAGGCTGAAAGGAGTTTTAAAAAAATGAAAGTAAAATTTAGAATCAAATCATGGTCTGATACGCATTTTGGCAAAGAAACAAAACTCGCTTCTTTCAAGGAAACAGCGGAAGTTTTCTACAAATTATTAAACGAATACGAAGTCAAGGAGATTTCTGTGCAGCGCGTCAAGATCGAGGGAAAGACATACGAGCTCCCCGGATTCACCAGCGCGAACAACACTCACTTCTACATTCAAGCGATAAGCACGGAGGATTAAGCGATGGCATTGATAACTCTTAAAGAATGGGCGGCACGGGTCGGAATCGACCCGGCAACCGCTCGACAGAAAGCCGGGCGCGGAACTCTCCCCGTTGTGAAGATGGGGCGCGACTGGTTCATTGAAGAAGATACACCAAACACGGACGCGAGAATTAAAAGTGGAAAATATAAAGGCTGGAGAAAGAAAGCCGAATAATAAAAAACAACCTCGAGAATTAATCTCGGGGTTTTAAACTGTGTATTTTCTGTGTCGATTTGTTGAAATTTAACGCTACTGTTTGATACCGATTGATACGCGAAAAACAAAGCGACAACCTCTCGAAAGCCGCATGAACAGTGCATTTTTCAGCGTTTAAGCCAAAAATAAAAGCCCACTTGAAAAAGTGAGCTTTGGTCGGGATGACAAGACTTGAACTTGCGACTCCACGCCCCCCAGACGTGTGCGCTACCAAACTGCGCTACATCCCGATGCAACATTTAGTATTTTAGCATAAGCAAAGATAAAAGTCAAGCCTTTTTTGCAAGAAAATTATTATTCTGTTTTTATTCTGTTTGTGTTCCTTTCGGGGGAGGATTATTATTCTAAAACGGAAATATAACTCGACGGCTTTTGTTCTGTTTGCGTTCCTTTCGCGGGAGGATTATTGTTCTAATACGGAAATATAATTCGACGGCGCAGGGCGGTCACGCGAGCGCGATCTGCCGAAGCGGAGGTCTGTGCTGTAAGCGCATAAAAAAAAAATTAAAACTAACTGCTATTATTGTGCACTTAGCGCCTTGAATAAATTGCCGTAATTTGTTATGATAAATAGGTAAGCGGATCGTTATCCCGATACTATCATTATTTAGGAGTTGAGAAATTTGAGCAAGAAGATCATCAGCCTTGTACTGACCTTCTGCATCCTGCTCTCGAGCTTTGCGATCGGAAGCTTTTCTGTTTCCGCAGTGAAGGTCGAGCCCTCGTCCGCTGTTTCGAGCGATCAGGGTCCGCAGGATGAGATCCAGGGCAGCGCCGTTTTGCACTGCTTCAACTGGTCGTACAACAACATCAAAAACAATTTGCAGGCGATAGCCGACGCGGGCTACACCGCTGTTCAGACCTCTCCCGTCCAGCAGCCCAAGGACTACGGCTCGTCAAACGACGTTTCGGGTCAGTGGTGGAAGCTCTATCAGCCGCTCACCTTCACCATCGCCTCGAACAGCTGGCTCGGAACCCAGAGCGACCTCACAAATCTCTGCGTTGAGGCTCACAAAAAGGGAATCAAGGTCATCGTTGATATCGTTTCCAACCACATGGCGGACAACGGCTCGAGCGGCACCAGCATGTCGAACATCAACGGCTCGGTCGATTCCGAGCTCAGAAACGATTCAAACTGCTGGCACATCAACAATATCATGACGACCACCGACGAGGACCGCCACATCGTAACTCACGGCTCGATCGGTCAGCCCGACCTCAACACTGGCAACAGCAAGGTTATCAACAAGGTCAAGAACCTCCTTGTGAGCTGCGTGAACTGCGGCGTCGACGGCTTCCGTTTTGACGCGGCGAAGCACATCGAGCTTCCCTCCGATGAATACGGCAGCCAGTTCTGGCCCACCGTTCTCAACGGCGCGACGGCGGCGACCACCAGAAGCCTCTACTTCTACGGCGAAATTCTCAACTATTCAGGCGTTTCGATCACAAACTATACCCAATACATGAGCGTGACCGACAACTACGCGGGCGACAGAGCCCTTGTCGCGGCGAAGAACCGCGACGCCGCCACCCTCGCCAAGGACGAGTACACCAAGGGCGGAAACACCGCCGACGATACCGTTCTCTGGGTCGAGTCCCACGATACCTATATGGGCAACGACGCGGGTTCGGGCGGACTCAAGAACACCTCGGGCGTATCCAATGAGGATATCGTAAAGGCTTGGGCGATCGTAGGCTCAAGACAGGGCGCGACCGCGCTGTTCTTCGCAAGACCTGCGAGTCAGATGGGCGCGGTTAGCTCCGATTCGACCTGGAAATCCAAGTCGGTATCCGAGGTAAACAAGTTCAAGAACTACTTCGCGGGACAGCCCGAGAAGCTCTCCTACAAGGGCGACTGCGTCTACAACGAGCGCGGCACCTCCGGCTTGGTTATTTCAAAGCTTTCGGGCAGCGGCAGCGTATCGCTCGACGCTGAAAGGATGGCGGACGGAACCTACACCGATCAGGTGTCCGGCGGAACCTTCACCGTATCCGGCGGAGTTATTTCGGGAACTGTCGGCTCAAGCGGCGTAGCGGTCGTCTACAACCTCGGACCCGGAAGACCCACCGCCTCGGCGACTCCCGGCTCGTCCGTATTCAAGGCAGATACCCTTCAGCTCACGCTCAACTGCTACTACGCCGAGTACGGCGAGTACACGATCGACGGCGGAGCTTATCAGCGCTTTACCGACGGACAGAAAATCACAATCGGCGCGGACAAGGATTTCGGAAGCGAGATCACGGTTCGCGTGAGAGCGGTCGGCGGCGGCGAGACCTCCGACACCGTCAGCTATACTTACAAAAAGGTCGATCCCAACAGGGAACAGAAGCTTTATTTTGACAACAGCTCCTACAACTGGTCAAGCGTTTACGCCTATATCTACGGCGACAACGACCTCACCAACGGCGATTGGCCGGGTCAGAAGATGACCAGGGATTCAGCGACGGGCTACTACGTTATCACTGTTCCCGAGGATCTTCAGAACGGCAGCGTCATCTTTGCGGAGCGCGGCGATTCCACCACGAACCGCTATCCCGCGAACAAAGAACCCGGTCTCCCTCTTGAGGAGAAGGACAAGATCTTTGTTGCGGGTCATCAGCTCATTGATTATACAGGTCAGGTTTCCCCAACGACCAATCCTGTTCCTTATACCGCCCAGATGCTTTATTTTGACAACAGCTCATATAGCTGGACGAGCGTCTACGCTTATATCTACGCGGGCGACACCACTCCCAACGCGGAGTGGCCGGGACAGAAAATGACGCTCGATTCCTCGCTCGGATATTACAAGCTCGAGGTTCCCTCGGAGCTCAAGGACGGCTACGTTATTTTCTCTCAGTACGGCGACAATAACAAGAGATATCCCGCTCATGGAGAGCCCGGTCTGCCGCTCCAGTGCAAGGACAAGATCTTTATCGCGGGCAATCAGCTCGTCGATTATCCGATACAGCAGCAGCCCACAACGGTTCAGCCCACCACGGTCAAGCCGACGACTCAACCTGTCACCACGGTCAAGCCTACGACTCAGCCTGTCAAGCCCACGACTCAGCCTGTGACGACCGTGCCTCCGGTGAGCATCCTTATCGGCGACCCGAATCTCGACGGCGTGATCAATATCAAGGACGCGACAATGGTTCAGAGAATAGCGGCTCAGATCATCGCGCCCACCTCAAACATGAGGATCGCGGCTGATGTTGACAAGAGCGGCGTTGTCAGTATAATGGACGTTACTCTTATCCAGAAATACATCGCCAAGCTCAGCGACTGCGGAAGCTGCGGAACCTACTACGGCTCAGCTCCCGCTCCCACGACCGCTCCAGCTACGGTCAAGCCGACTACTCAGCCCGCGACCGAGCCCGAGCCTACCGATCCCAATCTCGATCAGGACTTCTATCTCATCGGCTTCTTCAACGGCAAGAACTACGGCGACGGCGACGACTACGCTAACCTCGGTGACTGCCACTTCGTAAACAACCAGGTATGCGTACAGTTCGCGACCGTAAGCTATGCCTGCGTAAAGAACACCACCGGCACCTGGTACATGACCAACGGCTTCCCGGGCGTAGGCGTAAGCTCCGCTGAGCTCTTCAACACCTCGGTAACAGGCGAGAACTCCGAGAAGCTCATGGTTCCTGCGGGCACCTACACCTTCACCCTCGTTAAGACCGGCGAGGACAGCTACACCCTCAGCTATGAGGAGGGCGGCAGCAATCCGATCGTTATCCCCGGCGGCGGCGAGGATCCCTCCGATCCCACCAATCCGGATCCCAGCGGCACCTACACCGTTAAGTTCACCAAGCCCGACGGTTGGGGCGAAACCCTCTACTGCTACTACTGGACAGGCACATCTGCAGGTCCCGTTGATTGGCCCGGAAGCCCGATGACCTTCGATTCCACCAACGACTTCGGTCAGGCTGTTTACGCCTTCGAGGTTCCCTCGAGCTACGAGAAGATCATCTTCAACGACGGAAGCAACCAGACTCCCGACATCGCCACGAGCTGCTCGCCCATGGGCTACTGGCTCAACGGAACAACTGTCGAGACCTGGGATATCTCCGGCTCAGGCTCAGGCTCAGGCGGCGGACAGCAGGGCGGCGATGATCCTCAGCCCTCAGGCACCTACACCGTTCGCTTCACCAAGCCCAACGGCTGGAACGGCGCGAACTGCTACTACTGGCAGACCGGCAACNGCTACTGGCTGAATAACGGCGTTCCCACTCTCTGGTAATAAATCAAGTAAATAAACCCCAAAATAAAGGCGGCGTTCCCCGATAAAGGGAGCGCCGCCGATTTGCGTTTGGTATGCAATAACGCGTGATCAAGGCGTGCGGCGCCTCCCGCGTGACGGTATCGGAAAGAACCGCGCCAATAATAATAGTTTCAAAAAGGTAAAAATTTCAAAAAACACTTTACTTTATTAACGTGATAATATATAATGATATGGCACGAATCCAAAAACAATATTTCAGGAGGATAACAACATGAAAAAAATTCTTGCATTATTAATGGCGGGAGCTATGGCTGCCTGCGCGCTCGCGGGCTGCGGCGGAGCTTCCAACGATGCTGATTCCGATTGGGCTTATATCCAGGGCAAGGGCGCTCTGAAGATCGGCATCACCTATTTTGAGCCGATGAACTATAAGGACGCAAACGGCGAGCTTACGGGCTTTGAGACCGAATTCGCCAAGGCGGTATGCGAGGAGCTCGGCGTAACTCCCGATTTTCAGGAGATCGAGTGGGATTCAAAGGAGATCGAGCTCAATTCCAAGACCATCGACTGCATCTGGAACGGAATGACCATCACCGACGAGAGAAAAGAAACCATGGATATCTCAACTCCCTACATGGAGAACAAGCAGGTCATGGTCTGCAAGGCTGAGAACGCCGAAAAATTCGCGTCAGCCGACGGAGTCAAGGGCGCTAAGGTCGTTGCCGAGGCAGGCTCCGCGGGCGAGGAGGTCGCAAAGGAGAACGAGTTCTTCAAGGAAGCCGAGTATCTGGCGGTAGACGCTCAGTCCAAGGCTCTGCTCGAGGTAAAGTCCGGCACCTCCGATATCGCTCTTATCGACTACGTCATGTCGATCGGCACCCTCCGCGAGGGCTCCGACTACGCCGACCTCAAGGTCATCGAGTCCGAGAGCTTCGCTCCCGAGCAGTACGGCATCGCTTTCCGCAAGGGCTCCGATACGGATGAGAAGGTCAACGAGGCGATCACAAAGCTTGTTGAGAACGGCAAGCTCAAGGAGATCGCCGAAAAGTACAGCCTCGGCGAGCTGCTCATCGCTAAATAAGCATGGATCAATTCTTTAACGTTACCCTGGAGCTGCTGAAGGGCTTCGGGCAAAACTGCACCATCTTCGGTCTTACGCTGCTGATGGCGATTCCTCTGGGGCTCATCGTTTCGATGGGCTCCATGTCGAAATTCAAGCCCTTGAAGGCGGTCGTCAAAACCTTTGTCTGGATAATCAGGGGAACGCCGCTTATGCTCCAGCTGTTTGTGGTATTTTATATCCCCTCGCTTGTGTGGGGAGTGACCTTCGACCGCATGGTGGCGGCGATAATAGCCTTTGTGATCAACTACGCCGCCTATTTCTCGGAGATATTCCGGGGCGGCATCGAGTCGATCCCCAAGGGGCAGTACGAGGCGGGACAGGTGCTCGGCATGAAAAAGAGCCAGATCTTCTTCCGCGTCGTGCTCATGCAGGTGGTAAAGCGAATCACCGCGCCGATGAGCAACGAGATAATCACCCTTGTAAAGGATACCTCGCTGGCGAGAGTCATCATGGTTCCCGAAATGCTCAAGGCGGCGGAGCGCTTCACCGTTTCTGGACTTATCTGGCCGCTTTTCTATACGGGTATCTTCTTCCTGGTGTTCTGCGGCGGACTGACTATCCTTTTCTCTTACATCGAGAAAAAGCTTGATTACTATAAGGGATAAGGGGGAAACGCCATGTCGATGTTACAGGTATCGAATATCAGAAAAAGCTTCGGCAAGACCGAGGTTCTCAAAAACATAAGCTTCTCGCTCGAAAAGGGCGAGGTGCTGGCGATAATCGGCTCCTCGGGCTCGGGCAAGACGACGCTTCTGCGCTGCCTGAATTTCCTGGAAACGCCGCAGTCGGGCACGATCACGGTGAACGGAAAAGTGCTCTTTGACGGAAGCGACGTTTCAAAAAAGAGCGATCTCGAGCTGAGAAAAAACCGCCTGCACTTCGGGCTGGTCTTTCAGTCCTTCAACCTCTTTCCGCAGTACAGGGTCATCGAGAATATCACTCTCGCGCCCTCGCTCATGGCAAAGGAGCAGCTCAAGCTGACCGGCGAGTACAAGGGAGCCAAAAGCTACAAGCAGGCGCAGGAGGAGATAAGGCGCGAGGCTGAAAGGCTTCTGGAAAAGGTCGGGCTTACCGAAAAAAGCGGCTCCTATCCCTGCGACCTCAGCGGCGGACAGCAGCAGCGCGTCGCGATAGCCAGAGCGCTTGCGATGGATCCGGATATACTCTGCTTTGACGAGCCGACCTCCGCGCTCGACCCGGAGCTTACGGGCGAGGTGCTGAACGTTATCAGGGGTCTGAAAAGCTCCGACAGCACGATGATCGTCGTAACGCACGAGATAGGCTTTGCCAGAGACGTCGCCGACAAGATAATCTTCATGGACAACGGCTTCATCGAGGAGGAGGGAACTCCTCAGGAGGTCATTGAAAACCCGAAGAGCGCCCGCACAAGGGAATTTCTCGCGCGCTTCAATCAGTTCGGCGACTGATCGCGCCCGATTGCGCCTGCGCCTGAAAGATTATTTCCAAAAATACAATATACAAAAAATAAAAGGTCGGTTTGACCGCTCTTCCGAGCGGGAACCGACCTTTATTCAGTTGTCTATTTGGTGACGGCGGGAACGCGGTAAGGGTCGCCCAGCTTCTTCAGGGCTTGTTTCCGCTTGTACATCTTCTTGTCCGCGCGGTCTAACACCTGCTCAAGCTTTTTATCAGTGCCGGGGATAAACTCCGACATTCCGGAGGAAACCACGACCCTGCCCGTCTTGAGATTGCTCTCGACCTGGGCGTCGAAGCGTTTCAGCAGCTCCTCGCGGTTATTGTAGTCGTCCCCGCGCAGGATGGCGGCAAATTCGTCGCCGCCTATGCGGTAGACGGGGCTGTGGCAGAAAAACTCGCTGATAAGCATGAAGGCGTTGTAGATGTAGATGTCGCCGGTTTCGTGACCCATATTGTCGTTGACGTATTTCAGGTCGTTCAGATCAAAGACGACCGCGCCCAGCTCGCTGACGCCGCCCTCTTTTATCCTGCGGTTGATGTCGAGCCTGTCGTCCAGATAAGCCTGCTTGCTCTTCGCGCCAGTGAGAGGATCGGTATTGATCCTGCGCCGAGCCGAGCCGAGCTCGAGATTCTGCTGCTTTTCGCGCTCAAGCAGTTTTTCGAGCGTTTTGCGGTACTCCTCTTTCTCGTCCTCAACGACGAAGGAATGAAGCAGACAGCTTCCGAGCAGATAACCGATCGAGTAGAGCGGGAGATAGGGGAAGAAGATCTGGCAGACGATCAGAGCCGCCATCGTCAGGCAGAAAATCCCGACCGTCCTGCGCAGACGCAGGGTCGCTTCGGTGGTCTTTGCCTTTGAGATGAAGGTGTAGACCGAGGTCACGATAAATAATACGACCTGGAGGGCGAGGGTGAAATATCTCGCGATCCCGGCGTGATATACTCCGCTTTCGTCGAACCGGAACTGGATCGGGATGAAGAAATTTACCGTCAGGATTATCATTTCGATCAAAAACAGCGTTATGCCGAGGATGTTGATGATCTTTTTCCTGACGTCGTTTATTTCAAGATAGGAGACGACGTATTTTGTCCACGCCAGAAAGCCGATCATCATCGTGACAAAGTAGGCGACGGTGACGGCGTAAAGCGGCGTGATCAGATGATATTCGTTGAAAATGCCCCAGAGAACGTCGGTCACGCAGAAAATCAGGATCCCGATAATGAAGAAGCGGTATTCGCGGTAGGCGGGGATATTGTTCGCCGTGCTCTTTCCCCAGAGCACGTCGCGGTTTATGATCAGATGAAGAAGGATTGCTATTATTCCGATAACTGAATATGACATTGCGCATCACTCCGATTGACTATTGCTCGTTTTTAAGATGGAAATCGGAGTTGATAATGCCGATTATCAGCTGCGGTCCGTCCTTTTCCTTGACCATCGCCGCTCTCAGGCGGACGCCGGTCGGCTTGCCTTTGATCAGGATGCGGTACTTTATGGAGTAGACGCCGTTCGCGGCGATCTCCCGCATGACCTTTTCCTTTGACCATAATGAGTAGAAGCGGGCGAAATCCTCCTTGTATATCCTGCCTTCGATATTCTTCATCATCTCGGTGAAGAAATTCTCTCCCTGCTTAGGTATGCCGAGGATTTCATATTCGCTTTTTGTCATGTATTCAACGTATTTGTCGGTCTGCGGATCTACGGTGTAGATGCACAGATAATCGCCCGAGAGCGCCGAAATACGCGAGTAAGTGATCCTTTCCTCGTTGATCCGCTCAAGCGCCTCCTTCTGGCGCATCTGAGCGTCAACGTTGTTCACGCCTATTATGATACGATCCCTGTCGGAGCCCTTGCGCACCGCCTTGAGGCTGACGTAGGTGGGCTTGCCGTCGATGAGCAGCCTGTAGCCGAGGGTGAAGGCGCCGTGCGATTCGATCGCTTTTACTATTTTTTTCTTAGAGAACGAGCTCAAAAAGCTCTTGAGGTCATCCGCGTAGATCTGCTTTTTGGCGTCCGTCTTGCACCGGTAGAAGAAGCGGTCGCCGTAGCGCTTGACCGCGAGCCCTCCGGTAGCGGGATCCGATTTATATTCAAAGAATTTTCCGGTATTGATATTGACGTGGTAAAGACTGATATAGTCGGAGGAAAGCGCCCTGGCGATCTGAGTGAAGTTCATCGCGGAGTCCTTTGAGTCGGACACGCTCAGTATCACGACCGCGAGCGCCTTTGTGCCGCTGACGGGATTCACCGCGACCCTTCTGATGAAGGAGTGGATCGTCGTGCCGTTGTCCAGCTCGTCGTTGACCAGCTGCCTGTCCCCGTTCTCACCGCATTCGCGCAGATGATTCAAAAACGTGCTGCCGAAATAATCCTCGTTGAAGGTAGGGGCGAAGTGATCCGAGGGAGCTGACAAGCCGAGATTCTTTTTCAAAAAGTCGCGGTAGGAATCGTTGCACCGAACGAGCAAAAAGTCGTCGCCGTTCGATTCGATAATAGCCATCGGCAGGGTGTTGAAGTAGTGGTCGAATACCTCCCTGTCGTCATTGGCGAGAATGGCGAGGTCGTAGAGGTTTACCCTTCCTATAGCCGCGAAATAATCGGACTGAGCGGGATCCTCAAAGCCTACCTGGATACCGAGGCGGTACCTCTCGATTATCTCCTCGAGCGGGATGGCGCGGCAGAAATAGAAGCCCTGAGCCTTGGTGCAGCCGACGTCGCGCAGGAAATTGAGCTGCTCCTCGGTTTCTACGCCCTCGCATATCGTCTCGATCTTGAGGGCGACAGCCATTTTTATCATCTCGGTGAGAATAATCCTGCTCTTGTCGCCGTTGGAAAATTCCCTCATGAAGTGCATATCGAACTTTATGAGATCGAAGTGGATGCTCTGGAGAACGTCCAGCGAGGAATAGCCGCATCCGAAGTCGTCCAGCCAGACGTTGAAGCCCAGAGAGCGGAAGCGCTCGATCTGGGATTTCATGAATTCAAAGTCGATCCCGAGAGCGCTTTCGGTGATCTCGATATTTATAAGCTCGCGGGCGATCCCCGCATCGTCGACTCTGCGGCGGATCTCCTCGACGATATTGCAGACGTCAAAGTCTATCCTTGAAAGGTTGACCGATTCGGAAACGATGTAAAGCCCGGATTCGCGCTGTAACTTCATCTTTTCGAGCATCTGCTCCAAAACGCAGAGGTCGAGCTTCCAGATCAGCTTTGCCTCCTCGAGCACGGGGATGAAGTCGCAGGGCATGATAACGCCCTTCTCCGGGTCGACCCATCTGGCGAGCGCCTCTTCGTTGCAGACCCTTCCGCTTGCGGTGCGGATTATCGGCTGATAATGGACCTGTATCCATTTTTCCGAGATGGCTCTGTCGATATTGGCGATTATATACCTGACGTTTTCAGCCTTTTTCAGCATGCTGTCGTTGAAATAGCAGAAGGTTGAAACGAAGGAATTCTTCATGGTGTCGCAGGCGTACTTCGCCCTGTCGCACTCGGTACTGACGTCCAGAACGCCGTCGTTGTCAAGACAGATCCCGACGCGGACGGGCAGACTTCTCAGCTTGTCCGTGCCCGAAAACTCCTCAAAGATGGATCTGAGCTTTTCCTCAAGCCCTTCCGCGTCGGTAAAGACGCAAAAATGGTCTGCTCCGAAGCGGCTGCAATTCTCGTTGCTGAAATGCTTTTTGAGGATGTCGGCAAACCTTCGAAGCAACTTGTCGCCCTCGGAGAAGCCGAATCTCCTGTTGTAGAATTTCATTCCGCACAGATCCATGTAAAGCAGCGAAGCCGTGACGCCCTCTTTTATTCTCGGGCGCCGCCACTCGTCCGCGAGCTCAAAGAAGTAGGACATATTCGGAAATCCCGTGAGGTAGTCGAAGTAGACAGCCTTGATTATGCTCTCTTCGTGCAGCGCCTGCCTGAAGGCGGAGTTGAGCTCGGTATCGCGGTTGTCAGTCTCGGTGGTGTAGGAGCCCTCGTCGGTGTATCAGATGTAGGCGAGGCGCGTCCCGTCCTCGCGTATCACGTGCTCTCCCATCGAGTGAACGATCTTGTAGCTGTTGCGGGCTTTTGTGAGCGTGCGGTACACGACCTCATATCTGCCGCCCTCGGTCGCGAAGCGGAACGCCTCTCCAGCGATCCTGGCTTTGTCGTCCGGGTGGGTGGCCTCGTACATATCGTTGTCCATCATGTAGTACGCTTCCGCCTTGTCGTCAAAGCCGAACAGCTCGCAGAAGCCGTCGGACAGAATGAGGGTGACGACCCTCTTTTCGATAAACTGATAAACCGCCAGCGGAGCCCTGAGCTTTTCCAGAGCGGTTCTTTCCACGTCGTTGAATTTGTATTTTTTCATAACAATCCCCGTGCCTTAAAATTACACGATAAAAATTCCCAAAACAAAATATTTACTCATTATTATAATAGCTTACTATTTGTGAAAAGTCAATAGAATTCACCCGAAAATGACTAAACTATGATATATTTTGTGCAAAAATGATATTTTGTCATATTCGAGACTCTATAAAAAACAAAAGATTTTCCTCTATGCAAGAAAACTTAGAAAACTTTCACAAAAAACTTGATATTTTGCTGTAAATATGTTAAAGTAATTCTAAAGGGCACCTCTGAAAATCCCTTGCCATCCATAGCCACAAATCATTTAACAGCATATTTCTGCCAAAACGCTCGGTTATACGTCAGTATTACTTCGTTGTTTTGACAAAAATCCACCATAAAACATCCAAACCTCTGAACAACAGGGAATTTTCAGAGGTGCCCTAAAGTGAATCAAAGGAGGCGCTTTCATGCAAAAGACGATGGTAAAAGAAGAATTTGACGCGGCTGTAGCAAAGCTGAGAGCCGCGCTTGACAGCAGCGAGGCGGTGCTTATCGGAGCGGGCTCGGGACTTTCGACCGCTGCGGGCTACGCCTACTCGGGCGACAAGTTCAAGAAGTATTTCGGCGACTTTGTCCGCCGTTACGGTATTCAGGACATCCACTCGGGCGGCTTTTACGAATTTCGCGATATGGAAACCTACTGGGCGTGGTGGAGCAGACATATCTGGCTCAACCGCTACGAGCCCATTCCGAGCGATCTGTATTCGCGCCTTCGCGAGCTTGTGAAGGATAAGAACTATTTTGTCCTGACCACAAACTTCGATCACTGCTTCCAGAGAGCGGGCTTTGAAAAGGAGAGACTTTTCTACAATCAGGGCGACTACGGACTTCTCCAGAGCCGCAAGCCTCACGGCGAGGCTGCAGAGGCGACCTACGAGAACCGCCACCTGATCAAGGAGATGCTGATCGTGCAGGGCTTCAGGATCTCGAGCAGCGGAAGGCTTATCCCTCCCGACGTTTCCGAAATGAAGATGAAGGTCCCCGCCAAGCTCATCCCGCGTTCCCCCGAGGACGGCGATTACCTCGTGCCCAGTCTGCGCAAGGATAAGGAATTCGTCGAGGACGAGGGCTGGAGACAGGCGTTCCTCAATTACACCTTCTTCAAAAAGGACACGGAGCACGCCAGGATCCTCTATTTTGAGCTGGGAGTAGGCAAGAGGACGCCGGAAAACATCAAATATCCCTTCTATGAGATGACAGCGGAGAACAAAAAGGCTGTATACGCCTGCGTCAATCTCAGCGAGGCTGTGGCTCCCGAGCAGATACGCAGCCGCTCGATCTGCATACAGGACGATATAGCGAAGGTCATCCGGGCGCTCGGATAATTAGCGGATGATACCAAGGCGGAGCCGCACGGCTTTCGGCGCGCCCCGCACCGAAAATCATGAAAACACAGGGACGGCTTTCGGCTCGCTTTGAGCCTTGAGCCGTCCCTTTCGGTCTGCCGTTTTTCCGAAAAATCGGGCGTTTTTTTCTGAAATTGCCACTTGCCATTTTTGTTCAGCTGTGATATACTCTAGTATGTGAAAAAATGCTAAAAATGTCGAAACGCGGGAGGTGTACGGCAGAATTGCCGCCCGCGGTTCTGTTTTGGAAGGAGAAGGTATTATGAAATTCAAACGCTTTGGCATGGCGGCATTGAGCGCGATGCTTGCTGCGGGAATGCTGACCTCCGCGGCGCTCGGCGTCTCCGCCGAGGAGCTCGCCGCGCCTCAGGTCGAGGCTCAGGCGGAGCAGGAAGCGCTCGTTCAGTCAGAGCCGGAGACTCCGCACAGCGCGTTGGAAGTGGGGCAGGAGGCTCAGAACGCACCCGAGCCCGGACAGGCGGGGGACGACGATTCCGACGCTCAGCAGCCGGAGGAGGTTTTCTATCCGCAGATCACATCTTTTTCGACTGCTCAGGGAGGAACCAGAATAGCCTGGGAACAACCCGAGGGCGCGGTCGAGTACCGTCTTTATGTAAGAGTCGACGACAAGTGGAAGGGACTCATTCGCACGGACAAGACCTTTTTCTATCACAATAAGCTGACAAACAATACCGTTTATAAATACACCCTGCGCGCCTTTGACAAGGACGGCAAAGAGATCGGGCATTATCAGCCCGAGGGCTTCGACCGCCTCTACCTCGACGCGCCCAAGCTCAAGGCCGCCGACAGCGTTTACGGCGGTATGCGCGTGAGCTGGAACGCGGTCGAGGGCGCCAAGCTCTACACCGTATACAGAAGGTTCGGCAGCGCGTGGAGGGTTATCGCGAAGCTGAACGACACAAGATATCTCGACGAGGACGTGACCTCGGGCGAGAGCTATTCCTATACCGTGCGCTGCTTCTCGGAGGACGGCAGGATCGCCGAAAGCCATTACGAGAGCAAGGGCGTGACCGGAAAATACGTCGAGTCCCCCGGTATCACGGGCATAATAAACGTCGCTGACGGCGCCGAGATCAATTGGGGCAAGGTCGCCGGAGCTGATCGCTACCGTATTTTTGTTAAGGACGGCTCCTCATGGAAGCGCCTCGGCGTGACCGAAAAGAACTATTTTGTCCACAAGGGAACGGTCTCTAATACGGTCTACACCTATACCGTCCGCGCCATGGACAAAAAGGATAACTACGTCAGCGGTCACGACGACGGAACAAGCAGCCGCTTCTTCTCCGTTCCCGTCATGAACGCTCCCGCGAATGTCTACGGCGGCGTAAAGATCAGCTGGAAGCACCAGAACGGCGTCGTCTGTTATAAGCTCTACCGCAAGTCCGACGGATCGGGCTGGACTCCTCTCGGCTTCACCGAGGAAGACAGCTATATCGACGATACCGCAGTCTCGGGCAATACCTACGCCTATACCGTGCGCGCCGTGACCGCCGAGAGAAACAAGGCGGCGAGCTACTACGACAAAAAGGGAAAGAGCATTCAATACTTCAAGGCTCCCGAGATCTCAAATACCGACAACTACAACGGCGGCGTCAAGCTCTACTTTACCTCCGTGACGGGAGCTGCAAAATACAGAGCTTATGTCCGTCAGGGCGGCAAGTGGATCAATATCGGAACAACGACGAACACAAATCTGATGTACTCCGAAGCCAAGAGCGGCGTGACCTATACCTTCACCGTCCGCGCCCTCGACAGCAAAAACAATTTCGTTACGGGCTACAATCCCGACGGCTTTAAGGCGACCTTCTATTCCGCTCCCGTCGTTTCCGCCGTTTCCGAAAGGACGAACGGCTACGAGATCTTCTGGAACGCGGTCGGGGACTGCCCTCTCTACCGCGTCTACCGCAAAACCTTCGGCGGCAAATGGCAGGTGGTCGGAGATACCTCAAACCTTTCGCTCACCGATACGAGAGCGGACAAGAACACCCTCACGGCGTACACCCTGCGCTGCCTGACAGCCGACGGAAGGTCGAACAGCGGCTACGTCGACAGCAACGTTTATTACATCAACGGCAAGCTCGCGAACGGAACCCGGAATGTCGGCGGCACTAATTTCGTTTTCGTTGACGGTATGCTGCGCCAGGGCTTCATCAAGATCGACGGCAAGACCTATTACTACGATTCCGACGGCGTGCTCCAGAAGGACGGCGTAGTCGGAAACAAGACCGACGGCTATTACTACGCCGACAAGAACGGCGTCATTGACTACAGCTTCACCGGTATCGCCCAGAATTCCAAGGGCAGCTGGTACTGCAAAAAGGGCAAGGTCGATTTCACCTTCCGCAACGCCGTGACCTACGGCGGAAGCGACTGGAACGTGCTTGACGGCAAGGCTTACAAGGTCAAGACCGATTCCGACCGCACGCTTTTCCGCGCCTTCAAGGAGCTTGCCAAGTGTACAAACAGCAGCATGAGCAAGTCCGAAAAGCTCTGGGCGGCGTTCAAATACGTTCAGGGCGCTTACACCGAGCTCAATCCCCGCATCCCTCACTACAAGGGAGTCGACTGGCCTATCCTCTATGCCAACGATATGTTCGTGGACCGCGCGGGCAACTGCCTGAGCTATGCCGCCGCCTACGGTTATATGGCTAAGGCTATCGGCTACGAAAATGTCTACGCCTGCCACAGCGGCGGCCACGGCTGGACAGAGATAAACGGCAAGGTGTACGATCCCGAGTGGGGCAGACACACCTTCGACAAGGTTTATTACGCTCTCGATTACGACACCTGCACAAGTCCCGCGTACAAGACCGCGATCTCGGCGGGCTACGCCTGGATGCACGTGAAATTATAGGCGTGATCCCCTGAACGGAAAGGTTAAGCATGGTTTTCAGTTCACTAGAATTTTTATGTATTTTTCTTCCCGCGGTGTTTTTGCTCTACACGGTGATCCCGCCGCTCAGGGCAAAAAACGCGCTGCTCATAGTCGCGAGCCTGGTTTTTTACGCCTACGGCGAGACCATCTATGTTTTTCTGATGATAGCGAGTTCCCTGCTCAATTACCTCTGCGCTCTCTGGACGGCAAAAAACCCGCGTAAGCACAGCAGGGCGGCTGTCGCGGTCTGCGTCGCGCTCAATCTCGGGATCCTCGCGGTGTTCAAGTATACGGGCTTTTTCGTGACGACCCTAAACGGCGTGACCGGGCTTTCTCTGCCCGTTCCGCAGATCGCTCTGCCTATCGGCATCTCCTTCTTCACCTTTCAGGCGCTTTCTTATGTTATCGACGTTTACAGGGGCGCCGTCGGGGTGCAGAAAAATTACTTCAAGGTGCTGCTCTACATCACCTTCTTCCCGCAGCTTATCGCGGGACCTATCGTAAAATACCGCGACATCAGCGAGCAGATCGATGACCGCCGCCAGGATATCGACAAGGTCGCGCGGGGTCTGCGCCGCTTCGTATGCGGACTGATGAAAAAGGTGCTGATTGCGAACACGATGGGACAGGTCGCCGACGCGATGTTCAATTCCGACATCTCGGTGCTTTCGTTCCCCGCCGCGTGGCTGGGCGCGATCGCCTACATCTTCCAGATCTATTACGACTTCTGCGGCTATTCCGATATGGCTATCGGTCTGGGTCTGATGTTCGGCTTTGAGTTCAAGGAGAACTTCAACTATCCCTACGGCGCGAAAAGCATTCAGGATTTCTGGAGGCGCTGGCACATCTCGCTGTCCACCTGGTTCAAGGAATACCTCTATATCCCGCTCGGCGGCAACCGAAAGGGAAGGGCGCGGACGATAATCAACCGCCTTATCGTGTTTTTCTGTACGGGTCTTTGGCACGGCGCGAACTGGACGTTCGTGCTCTGGGGTCTGTGGCACGGCCTTTTCCTGCTCATCGAGGAGCTTGTGCCCTTCATGAAAAAGCTTCCGCGCGTGATCGGTCATATCTACACGATGCTGGTGGTCATTCTCGGCTTTGTGGTTTTCAGGGCGGATACGATCTCCTACGGCTTCGGATATATCGGAAGGATGTTCTCCGGCGCGGGGCTTGACGCTCAGTCGCTCAGCCTTGCAGCGGAGCAGCTTACGCCGTGGTTTATCGCGATGCTCGCGGCTGCGGTCATCGGCTGCACTCCCATCCGTCCGCTTTCGGACAGGATCCGCGCGGCTGTCTGCGGCGAAAAAGCCCTTTCAACGCGGTGGAAGGCTGTTTCGGCGGCGCTTTATGTCCTCGCCTTCGCGGGACTTTTCTGGTGCGTCCTGCGCCTGTCACCGAGCGGCTACAATCCCTTTATATACTTCAGATTTTAGAAAGGCGGTAGAAGATGAGGAAAAAACTCCCTCTGCTGCTTTTCATCGCGGCTTCTCTTGCGCTCTGCCTGATCCCCTCGGTCGGGATGATCTTTAATCCGACGACCGAAACGGTCGGCAATGAGTTCGAGACCGCCCTGCCCTCGCTCAAAAATGAGGACGGCAGCATAAACTTTAAATATCTTTCACAGCTCGGCGACTGGTTCGGAAAGCATTTCGCCTTCCGTCCGCAGGCGATCACCGCCGACGCCCGCATACAGTCCGACGTGTTCAAAACCTCGAATATCGATACCGTTGTTACCGGCGCCGACGGCTGGCTCTACTACAGCTCGTCAATGGACGACTGCCTCGGCAGGAACACCATGACGGATTGGGAGGCGGAGGGCGTCGTCAACAACCTCAGAATAATACAGGACTTCTCAGGCGCGAACGGCGTCGATTTCCTGTTTACGATAGCGCCGAACAAGGGCACGCTCTATCCCGAGCACCTGCCCTATTACTGTAAAAAGGTCAGCGACGTTCACAACCGCGACCTCGTCCGGGACGCTCTTTCCGGAAGCGAGGTCAACTACTGCGACCTTTTCGGGCTGTTTGAATCTCAGGACGAGACCCTGTATTTTGCCCGCGATTCCCACTGGAACAACAAGGGCGCGCTGCTCGCCTACAACGCCTTGACGGACAAGCTCGGAAAAGCGCACGAGGATTTCTCCGGCGCGTCGGTCAGCCGCAAAAAGGACTTTGTCGGCGACCTGTCCAAGATGCTGTATCCCGCCGGCGGCGAGCCGGAGTACAATTACTACTACGGCGCCGAGGAGCTTTACAGCTACGTAACCGACACCAAATCGGTCGAGGAGGGCTTTATTCAGACCTCGGGAAAGGACGCCGGAGGAGCTCTCTATATGTACCGCGACTCCTTCGGGAACGCGCTGCTGCCCTTCTTCGCGGGCGCCTATAGCAGCGCGACCTTCACCAAGGGCTTCCCGATGGATCTAAGATCCGATTTCGAGGGAGCGAAGCCCGATACCTTCGTGCTCGAGATCGCGGAGCGCAATCTCGACTGGTTCTTAGAGCGGCCGCCGCTCCTGCTTTCCCCCGAGATCTCGATATTCAGTCTCGGAGACAGCAGGGGAGAGGAGCTCGACGTTCTTCTCAAGCCAAGCGAATACGCTCCGGCTTATCTCTCCGTGAGCGGAAGTCTTTCATCCGAATACAACGGCGCCCAGTCCGTATTCGTTTCGGTGAAGGACAAAAGCGGCAAGACTCAGACCCGCGAGTGCTACACGACGAGCGCGGACGGAAAGAGAGGATATCTCGCTTATTTCAACGCGGATGATTTTGATGCTTCGGCAAAGACCGAAGTATCTGTTATCATAAAAGACGACTCCGGGTTCGTGCTGCTCGGAGAGTCCGAAACAGTTGTAATGGAGGAATAATATGAAAACGAAAGCAATGATAAGATCCGTCTGCGCGATCATGCTCGCCTGCCTTTTCGCGGTTTCTTTCGCGGCGTGCGCCGGATCAAAGACCGTGACCGTAACGGTCAACGATATGGGAACCGCCACCGAGCTTGAAACTCAGACGGGACTCAAGATCAGCGAGATCCTCAAGGAGGCGGAGATCGGCCTCGGCGACAAGGACGAGACCGAGCCTGCCGCTGATACCGCGCTCACCGAGGATACCAAGACCATAACCGTAAAGCGTTACGCGAAGGTCACGGTAGTCAAGGGCAGCGAGAAAAAAGAGGTAGAGCTTGTGGGCGGCACCGTTGAGGACGCCGTCAAGAAGTCGGGCATAACTCTCTCCGACGGAGATCAGCCCGATCAGGATCTCAAGGCTTATCTCAAGGACGGCATGACCGTGACCATAACTCAGGGTCTGAAGGTCAGCATCACGGTCGACGGCAGTACCAAAGAGGTGACCACCGGCGGCGTGACCGTAAAGGAGCTGCTCGACAAGGAGGGCGTAAAGCTCGGCAAGGACGATATTTGCAGCGAAAAGCTGGACGCTGCCGTTACCGACGGAATGAAGATCACCATCAAGCGCGTGACCTTCAAGGAAGTGACCGAGAAGGAAAAGATCGACTACGAAACCGAGGAGGAGTATGATTCCTCGCTTTCAAGCGGCGAAAGCAAGGTCACTCAGGAGGGCGTCGAGGGTGAAAAGGAAGTCACCTATAAGGTCAAGTATGAGGACGGCAAGGAAAAGAGCCGCGAGAAGGTTTCCGAAAAGGTCACCAAGGAGGCGGTGAACGAGGTAGTCGCCTACGGCACAAAGGAGGAAATCTCCGACGAGCCCGAGCAGCCCGCGGAAAACTACAGCCCGCAGGAGGAGGAGCCCGCCGGCAAGACCGTTGTGAAGAAAACTCCTTACTATAACTGCGACGGTTCGGGTCACGGCTTCTACGAGATCTTATATTCCGACGGCACCTCGGGCGTCGAGACGTTTTAAGGCGATACCGCATGATCCGGGTCTGCGGCCTGCTCAATTATTTCGGAGGTGTGAAGTATGAAGCTGAATCCGTATTTTATAAGGCATAACATGGACGGCATGGCGTTGCTGGTCCCCGTCACGGGAGCCGACTTTCACGGTATAGTTCAGGGCAACAAGTCTGTTGACGTGATTTTGGAGTGCCTTCAGAACGATACTACCGAGGAAGAAATAGTGAATGTTATGTGCGCCCGCTTCGAGGGCGACCGCGCCGTCATAGCGGCGGACGTTGCCGACGTTGTTTCAAGGCTGAAGGAAATCGGCGCGATAGACGAATGATTTGAGTATAAAAGCCGACGCGGGCTTTTCCGCGCCGGCTTTTGATATTATGCATATTTTCATATTGACAAAAACGGTAAAAAGCCGTAAAATGGAAAAAAGACAAAATGCTGTTAAAAGACAAAATGCTGTTAACGGAAAAGGAGAATCAGAGTTATGAAAAAGCTTTCGATCCGCGCATTGATCCTTTTGACTGCGGCGGCGACGCTTGCGACATTCATTCCGGGCGGCTGCGCTCAGGCGCCTGAGAGCGCCGAGCCTGTCCCCGCGTCATCCGCGGTACAAACCGTCGGCGATACGCGCGGGCAAAACAGCGACGAACCCACGACTGCCGCGCCGGAGAGCGCCGAGCCTCAGACCACCGCGCCGCAAAGCGTCGAGCCCGCGACGACCGCGCCGCAAAGCGTCGAGCCCGCGACGACCGCGCTGCAAATCGCCGAGCCCGCTGCTCCCTCAGCGAATGACGGAAACGACGGATCGGCTGCCTCGCGGATCTCAGACGCGATAGGAGCGTCGGTTCAGAGGGCGGCGGTAAATGAGGAAGCCCTTCTTTCGGGCAGCGAGTGGAAGGACGTAACCAAAAACAACGCGCCCATCAGAACGGACTGCAAAAAGAGCGCCGCCGTTGTGCGCGAGCTTCCCGTCGGCTCCATTATCTGCGTAACCGGCTCCAAAACCAACAGCTCGGGAAACCTGTGGTATAAAACGAGCGGCGGCTATATCTTTTCCGGAAACGTCAAGGCTCATACAAACCACAAGTACAGCCTTTCCAGCGCAAGACCCTCAACCTGCTATTCCGAGGGCGAGGAGATCTACAGGTGCGTCTGCGGCAGCTATTACACAAAATCCATCGGCAGAGTCGGTCACAAGTGGGGCAGCGATTACTTTTGCTCGTACGGCTGCGGAAATTATACGGGCGTCAGCTATACGTCTTATTCCGGCGGCTCCCTTGTTGTGACCAAGGCGGGTCCGGCTCATTCCGGTCCTTACGGAAAATGCTCCGAAACCGCTCATTATTCCGCGGGAAAGCTTCTCAGCTACAGCGCCGAGGTCAAAAACGGACACGGAAATCTGTGGTATAAGCTCAGCAACGGCAGCTTTATTTTCTCGGATTACGTCAAAGTACACAACACCCACAACTGGGACGGAGGAAGGGTCACAAAGTCCCCTACCTGCAAGGATTACGGCGTCAGGACCTATACCTGCAGGACCTGCGGCGTCACAACCGTCGAAAGCATCGCTAAAACAGGGCATAAATACGACAGCAAGAAGTATATGTGCGTTTACGGCTGCGGAAGCTTCAATCCCTCAAGCGTGAAAACCACCTCGACGGCGTCGGGCGTGCTCTACGTCAAGACAGATTGCTATGTCCATACCGGTCCCTACGGCGACTGCGCCAAAACCCACAACTACAAAAAGGGCGTTCTCCTCGGATACAGCGCCACGGTCAGCAACGGCTACGGCAATAAATGGTACAAGCTGAGCAACGGCTATTATGTTTTCTCCGATTACGTTCAGATACACAATTCCCACAACTGGGACGGAGGCAAGGTGACAAAAGCGCCCACCTGCAAGTCCACCGGCGTAAGGACCTACACCTGCAAGGTGTGCGGCAACAATTCAAAAACCGAGAGCGTGCCTAAGGTCGGTCATAAATACGACAGCAAGACCTTTATGTGCGTTTACGGCTGCGGGAATTACAACCCCTCAAGCGTCTCCGTCACCAACGTGCCCGCGGGCACTTTGTATGTGAAAACCGATTGCGTGCGCCATAACGGGCCTTACGGCGACTGCGCGACGACCGCGAAAAGCAAAAAAGGCGACACCCTGACTTACATAGCGACCGTAAAGAACGGCTACAAAAGGAACTGGTTCAAGCTCGTCACGGGAGATTATGTTTTCTCCGATTATGTTCAGATACACAATTCCCACAACTGGGACGGAGGCAAGGTGACAAAAGCGCCCACCTGCAAGTCCACGGGCGTAAGGACCTACACCTGCAAGGTGTGCGGCAACAAGTCAAAAACAGAAAGCGTCCCGAAGGTCGGTCACAAATACAGCTCAAGCAACTACTTCTGCACCTACGGCTGCGGAAAATATGATCCCTCAAGCGTTACCACGACCTCAACGAAAAAGGTCAATCTGTTTGTGACCGAGGACGGCTCGGTGTCACGCAGCGGGCCCTATAAGAAATGCCCCGCGAAGAACACTTACAGCAAGGGCACGAAGCTCGCCGCTGTCGCCGCCGTAAAGAACGGCTACAAGAGCACCTGGTATAAGCTGAGCGACGGAAATTATATCTATGCCTCAAATGTCGAGCTCGAGCACGTTCACAGCTGGGGCAGCGGAAAGGTCACAAAGTCTCCCACCTGCAAAGCAACGGGCGTAAGGACCTACACCTGCAAGTGCGGAAAGACAAAGACCGAGACCGTTGCGAAGGTCGGACACAAATACGACAGCAAGACCTTTATGTGCACCTACGGCTGCGGAAACTTCAATCCCGCCAGCGTAAAGGTGATCTCGACCGCCTCACAGACTCTGTATGTTAAAAAGGACGGCGCCGTGTACCGCAAGGGTCCTTACAGCGGCTGCGCGACCGTCGGCTCCTACAAGAAAAACGCGGAGGTCAAGATCGCTTCCACGCTCACGAACGGTCAGGGCAACAAATGGTACAGGATGACCAACGGATACTACATCTATTCCGACAATGTCAGCGCGCCGGTCTGCAAGATAAGCGGCTCCGAGAGCGCTTTCGTCGAAATCGAAAAGCAGCTCAAGGCGGAGGTGTTCCCGACCTCGGTAACAACGAAATGGAGCTCCTCCGATACCTCTGCGGCAACCGTGGACAGCTCGGGAAGAGTGACCTTCAAAAAGCCCGGAACCGCCAAGATAACGGTTTCGTTTGCCTGCGGTTCAAAGACCTATAAGGCTGTCTGCACCGTGACGGGAAAGAACCTCACCTATACCGTAAAATACTATTCAAATATCCCGTTGATGATATCCGTAACTCCTGCCAAGACTCAGACCTGCATATACTCAAAGAGCTATAAGTTTTCCGGCGCGGTCACGGAGCGCACGGGTTATACTCAAACGGGATGGTCAAAGACCAAGGACGGTTCGGTCAGCTATAAAGCGGGCGAGGCGTTCAAAAATCTTACAAAGACCGACGGAGCCGCTATAAATCTCTACGCCGTATGGAGAGCCAACACCCTCAGCGTGAATTATAACGCCTGCGGCGGCACGGTTGGTATCACGAATCTCGGCGGTAAGGTATACAATGATTCACTGGCGGAGAACGGCGATATTATTGTCGGAGATACAACAAAGCCCTTCGCTCAGAAGATGACATATAATAACGATTGCGGCTTTTACAGCAACTCCGCCTTCGGTCTGAAAAAGACGGGCTATACGTTTACCACCTGGAACACCAAGGCGGACGGCTCAGGCTCGAATTTTATCCTCGGCAAAAAATACACCCCCTCAAAGCTCAAATCCAATATAAAAACAGGCGACTGCTCCATGAGAGTTTACGCTCAGTGGGTGCCCGTCAGCTACAAGATAAAGTTTGACGGCAACGGCGCCGCCTCGGGCACGATGTCCGAACGGTCGTTTATCTACGACAAGGAGCAGGCGCTGCCTAAATCGGAATTCAAGGCGCCCGCCAATTATAAATTCCTCGGCTGGTCCGACAAGAAGAACGGAAATGTGATCTACAAAAACGGTCAGAAGGTCAAGAATCTCCGCTCAACAGCGGGAACGCTTACCCTGTACGCCGTTTGGGGATATACGGTCACTTATTATCCTAACGGCGGCGACGGCGGACCCGCGGCAGTCAATGCGATCAAGGGCAGAAATCTTGTTTTTGAAAACTGCGGCTTTGCAAGACATCTCTATTACTGCACGGGCTGGAATACCAAGGCGGACGGAAGCGGAACGCAGTATTCTCAGGGACAGAGCATCCCGGAGCCTAAGCATCCGTCGGCGGCGGTCAGCTATTACGCGACCTGGGAATCCATAGAAAAGAAGCTTGCCGCCGAAATGCAGGTAATGGTCGACAATAACCAGAAGTTCGATATTTACAGTATGGACTATAATATCAGTTATACGGACTCGGACGGTAAAGCGATCGGATATTATGTGCGGGGCAACGGCTGCACATGGTACGCCGCCGCGAGATACAGACAGGTCAACGGAAGCGACCTGAAATTCGCGGTCGGCGGCGGCAACGCGGGTCAATGGGCTAATACGATCGACAGAAGAAGCTTTGACGTGGTTTCCAGTTCCGATACCTCCCGCTATCAGCACAATATGATCGGCGTCGACTGTGAGCACGACGAATGGGAACAAGGCATGAGAGGCAGCGGAAATCATGTCGTTTATGTTGAGGCGGTCTGGGACGGATATGTTTACTATTCCGACGGCTCCTACGGAAGCTCCCAGTCGAAGTGGGGACACGTTTACAAGGTCCCCTACGCTATCTTCCAAAAGGACTATGAGTATATGATAATCCCTAAGTAAAGGACGCACCCCCTCTCTGCAACTCCGTAAAGTGCAAGGGGATATTCAAGACAAAAAAAGAGCACATCCGCAACGGTGTGCTCTTTTTTCTGCCAAGCGCAAAAAAACTTCGCATTATCGCGCGGCGGTCGGGAAGCTGTCGCGCAATTGTCATTACCGGCTCTGTCTCTTAATTCTCAACGCCGGATTCGGAAAAGCCTTTGCTTTCATACAGGATAACGTTAAAAAAGCGTCTTTTGTCGATAGACAAAAAACGCTTTTTTGGTGGGAGAAGGTGGATTCGAACCACCGAAGCATGACGCAACAGATTTACAGTCTGCCCCCTTTGGCCACTCGGGAATTCTCCCATATTCAATTGGAGCTGGTGGACGGACTTGAACCCCCGACCTGCTGATTACAAATCAGCTGCTCTACCAACTGAGCTACACCAGCGTGCTGTTTTTCAAGTGCCTATATAATATATCATAAAACAGGCTTCTTGTCAACACCTTTTTTTATTTTTCCGACATATTTTTTCAGTGCTTTTAAGCCTGTCGTTTTTTTCAACGCTTTATCTGCTCTCCCGGTACGGGCTGCCGCAGTTTGCTCAAAACGGCTCCCGACGGCGGGCAAGGGAAAAGCAAAAGCGCCTGAGCTCATTCAAAGGCTTTTCGATCCTTTGCCGCGCCCTTTGAGAGGATGAGCTCCGCCGCCTCGTCCAAAAGCGGGCTTAGCTCCTCCGCCGCCTTTGGATCGGTCAGATTTTCTATTACAAAACGGCGGTATTCCCCGAGCTTACCGCTCATCATGCTGTCGGGAAATACGATCTCATCCCAGAGCCGGTTCGAGAACATATTTCCCGCGTCCCAATGGCGCTTGTGCCGAATAAAGCAGTTCTTTGATCTTGAGAAAAAATACTCGTATTCGTCGCCGCTGTAGCCGTGATCATCAACCGTTATCTCCTCGTCAAGGAACCCGAGTGGCACAAGGTCGTATTTGCCGCCGCGGAGATCTCTTTTGAGGTTTTTTATTATTTCTTTCCAGATTTTCGTATCGGTTATTACTTTGAATTTCATTATGGATCGATTTCCCTGATTTTGTCGTATTCCTTAGCCTCCGCCTCGCTGAGGGAGATAAAGATGAAGAGCAGCGGCAGGGAGATCGGCACCGCGATATTCACGACCGCCTGAACCGCGTAGGCTATTACGGGAGCGGCAAAAACCATAGCCATCGGTCTTTCGCGCCGCGCTTTGACGGCTCTCGAAAGGGCGCCGCCGAGCAACGCGAGATAAGCTCCCAGACCCGAGATGCCGATGGTGATGAGATAGTTCAGATACTCGTTGTGGGCGGCGTCGGTGGAGCTGTTGCCGAATTGCTCAAGCTCGCCGAAATAAGGCATAAAAGCGAAGTAGAAGGTATCGGGACCCGTTCCGAACAGCTTGCGGTAGAACGGCGCGTCGCCGAAGATCCTGAAGGAGCGCAGCCACATGACGCCCCTGTGGGTGCCCCAGGCGTCGTTGAGGCGAAGAAGCTTCTCCATGCTGCCAAGGTCTGTTTTCGTGTCGATAAGCGTGAAGTAGAGCACGGCGCCGAGCAGCGCGAGCACCGACGCGCCCAAAAGCGCGAGAATGGCGACAGGCACAGCCTTGGGAACGTCAAGCTCTCTTCCGTTCCGGTTGACGATATATACCGCCGCGGTTACGGCAGCTAAGCACGGGAGGATAAAGAAAACGGCGTTTGAGTAGAGCAGTGCGTGACTGAATTGACCCAGCTCCTTGATGTTGTCGCCCATGAGGGCGGAGAAGCCGCGAAGCAGAAGAATACCCGCCGACATCGCGCAGAGCGCCAAAAGATATCCTTTGAGCATTTTCGGGCGGCGGATATATACCGCTAAGAACACAATGATGAATACCGCCATGCCAAGCATTCCGGAATCGCTGTCGCCGACGATGAGCGCCATCGAGCCGAGCGCCGAGGAAACGACATATATCGCCCTGCGCCATGCTTTTTCCGTTTGAGCAGCCATGCAGACGCTCACGGGCAGGGTCACGCAGATGAAGCTCGAGAGCATATTCTTGTTGCCGATGGTCGAGAAAAATTCAGTGAAAACCTTTTGGGTCGAGTAGCGGAAGGGCTCGAGCATTCCCAGGGGGTCGATATAAAAGCCGTTGAGCACCGTCAGCAGATAAACGAGCGAGGAGGATACCGCGAGCACGAGCAGAACGGTCTCGCGGCAGCGGAAGCAGCGCGTCAAAAGGAAATACATCGTCACGAGCGCCATAATCAGCAGCAGACCGTTGTTTCGGCCTGTCGAGGAGCTGCCAAGGGTCGTTTCACCGAAGAAGGCGAGCTCCTTGTATTCCGAGAGCAGGGTGGAGATCGCGCAGGACAGCAGGAACGCGGCAGCGGCAAAGTCCGTGAAGGAAAGCGTTTTCAAAAACGGCTTTTTGAGCTTGACCTTCTTTTGCGCTCCTCCGTAGGAGAAGGTGCCCGTAACAAGCAGCGCGAGCTCCGCGAACAGAGCGAGAGCGATGACCGTTATGAAGAAATAGTATTTGATATGACGAATGGCAACAAAGCCGTCGGCGAGGGAGAAGAAGGGGAAATCGCTTATCGCGGTAACGTTCACCGCGAGCGGGAACAGCCCGAACATCACCGCCAGAAAGACCAGCACCACGATATTTCCGAGCGTGAGCCTGTCGTCGTCTATTGCTTTTTTGGTTCTCTTATCTGATCTGACTTGATTTTTCATAAAATCCGCCTTTGCCTTGTATATTCACAATCATAATTTTATACCCGAGGCTCAATCTTGTCAATGAAAAACTGTTGATTATTCTGAAAATATATGATACAATAAAAATAATAACAAAGTGTGGTGATAATATGAAAAAATTAGTTATTCTCGGCTTTGACGGAACAATAGCCGACACCTCACCCGGTATTCTCTACTGCATGAATACCACAGCGATCACAATGGGCTACACCTCGGTGCCGCTCGACGCGCTCTACGGCGTTATCGGAGTATCGCTCGAGCAGGGCTTCGAGAGGCTCTACGGCATGAAGGGCGACGAGATCGAGTACGCGATGAACAATTACAGCAAGCTCTACTCGATGAAGGGCGAGGAGATGATACTGATTTACGACGGTATCGCCGAAGCCCTCCAAAAGCTGAAAGAGGCGGGCTGCAAGCTCGCCATAGTCACCCAGAAGAACCGCAAGTTCATCCACAATATGCTCGGAGTTTACGAGGAGATCGGCTCGCGCTTTGACGCCATCCACGCTACCGACGTCGATTCCAACCGCACCAAGACCGATATGCTGCGCGATACTCTCGCGGAGCTTGAGACCGCTCCCGAGGACTGCGTTTTTATCGGCGACACCTTTACCGAGGCGCTTGCCGCCCGTGACGTCGGCGTTGACTTTGCCGCCGCCCTCTACGGCTGGGGCTTCCGCACCAGAGAGGACGCCGAGCCCTATTCGCCGAAGGCGTACATAGAGAGCGCCGAGGATATTTTTGATATTATTTCAAGGCTTTAATCAGCGGCGCGCGATTTGCGGCGCGCGGCTTGATCGTCACCCGGGGACAGGACGCTCTGTCCCCGGCTTTTTGGTGCGCCCGACGGCGCACGTTTCTAAAGGGTGAAAGTCCCGAATCCGCCCGACAGCGGGAAGGATATAACCGAACACCAAGGGTGTCCGCCGTGAGGCGGAATCTGAAGGAAGGTGCAGGCAAACCTGTGGTCTGACGAACAGAAATCACATCAGGCTATGTATGGGG
>CACYIC010000030.1 GCA_902774325.1 uncultured Ruminococcus sp. | reverse complement strand
CAAATCATACTGCAAAACTCGTTGCTGATTCATGAAGAACAATAGAAGCCATAGGGAGCATTCACGCATGAAAAAGATTCTCACTATTATTGTCAACGTAATCACTATAGCCGCTATACTGATCTTCGTTGTTCTCTACTCCCGCTTTGAAAACACCGATTCTTACCGGAGGCAGATAGAACACTTTGAAAGCACACTGGTCACCATGGAGAAGGTGACGGAGAATTATCTGGAGGGTGAGCAGCAGATCTGTGACGTTTGGGCACGCTACATCAACAGCGAGCACATGACCATGGAAGAGGCGGTTGCGTTTATCCGGTCCTCCCATGTGCTTGAGAACACCTCGGCACATCTGATTTCTCTCGATACCTCCACTGGCCTCTCCACGCGCCCGAAACAGGGCACGGCTAATGACTATGCTGTTTCCTATAAGCAGATAGCTCTCCTGGAGAACGTGGATTGGATCAATGAAATCGGAACGTCAATCAACATCACCCGGGCGTACACCAATCCGATGAACGGCGAGCAGTCACTGGCTTTCTGCAACCTTGTTATGCTGAATAAACCGGAAAGCGATTCTCCCGAGGCTGCTGTCCTGCTGCGCGTTATTCCCATCTCTGAGCTGGAACAGAAATGGGTTTTCCCGCAAACAGAGCTGGTGAACGCCGAGCTGTCCATGATCGATGCCAACGGGGATTATATCCTGAAAGGACACAGCTTTAAGAACTTACAATCCAACAGATCCTGAATCGTCAAGTGAATTGTTTGACAGGGTCACTTCATCGACGGGCTCCGTTCCGATGATCAACTCACACGGGCAGGAATGTATCCTTGCCTTTACCCCTATCTCGGCCACGACCGGTTGGACGTTACTGGGTTTAGTGCCGGCGAAGGATCTCCATGTGGATGCGGAAAACTGGCTGCTGGTCGGAGTTGTTTCTGCCGGTCTTCTGGTCCTTTTCCTGCTTGACCTGCATTACATGCTTTATCTGAACAGGCGATTTCAGGCCGCAGCACGTGAGGCGGAATCCGCAAGCAAAGCAAAGACCGATTTTCTCTCCGCCATGTCTCACGACATCCGCACACCCATGAATGCCATCATAGGCCTTACGACGATTGCCGAGAAGAATCTCGGGGATGTTGAGTCGACGGGTGAGAGTCTTCGGAAAATCAGCCTGGCCAGCAATCATCTGCTGACGCTGATCAACGATATTTTGGATATATCGAAGGTAGAAAGCGGAAAGCTGAAGTTGAGTCCTTTGACATTTTCCATTGTGGAAACGGTTGAAAACCTTGTCAATATCTCGCAGCCGATGATCAAGGAAAAGAACATTGATTTCAGATTCCACATCAATCAGATAGAAAAGGAATATTTATATACAGACCAGCTTCGTCTGAATCAGATTTATATCAATATCCTCTCCAACGCCATCAAGTACACGGAACCCGGCGGGCGTGTCACCGTAGATATGCGCGAGGAAAAGAGCGCCATACCCGGTTGCATACGGCTGAGCTATAATGTAGCAGATACGGGCATCGGTATGACCCCGGAATTCATGACGACTATGTATCAGCCCTTCTCGCGCCAGATCGACAGCCGTGTCAACAGCATTCAGGGGACTGGTCTTGGTCTGGCTATTACAAAGCAGATGGTCGATCTGCTTGGCGGCACGATCGACTGCCAGAGCGAGCAGGGCAAGGGGACGACCTTCACCGTCGTACTGGATATCCCCGTAGCCGACAGGCAGCGGGACGACATGAAGCTTGATCCTATCGACGTGCTGCTCGTTGATGATGATGAGATCCTGCTCCAGACGGCTGCTGATATTCTGGTGTCTCTTGGCGCCGCGGTGGAGACGGCGCAAAGCGGTTTGGAAGCGCTCGGAATGGTCAAGCACAGGCATCTTTCCGGGCAGGATTACGGCGTAGTCATCGTGGACTGGAAAATGTCAGAAACAGACGGCATTGAGACGATCCGCCGGATCCGCACGGAGGTGGACGAAAATATCCCGATCCTGCTGATTTCCGCTTATGACTGGTCGGACATCGAGGATCGGGCGAAAGCGGCGGGGGCGAACGGGTTCGTCAGCAAGCCGCTGTTCCGCTCTACGCTCTATGATAAAATCAACGATCTGATCGGAAAAGAGCCCGTCTCCCAGGAGCCGGAAGATAATTATTCCGATTTGCAGGGGCTGCACATCCTGGTGGCCGAGGATTACGACATCAACTGGGAGATCATATCCGCCATGCTTTCCATGTTTGGGATCACCACCGAGCGAGCGGAAAACGGACGAGTCTGTGTGGACAAGATGCGCGCGGCGGCGGAGGGCAGCTATACGCTGATCTTCATGGATATACAGATGCCGGAGATGAATGGGCTTGACGCGACCAGGGCAATCCGAAAATTGGAAGATCCATGGGCGGCCTCTATCCCGATTGTTGCGATGACGGCAGACGCATTCTCCGAAAACGTCACGGAATGCCTGGAGGCCGGAATGAATGGACATATCGCAAAGCCCGTCGATATCGAATTGGTTATCAAAGAAATCCGGAGAATCAAGGAAGGGAGAGAGTAATAATGAAAAAGACAATGTGTATGTTTTTGGCAGTGCTGATGCTCCTGGGTCTGGCTGCGTGCGGTTCGGAGAAGCAGGATGCGGGGGCGGAGGAAGGGTTTCGCCCGGCTTTGGATACTTCTGTCAGTTGCCATATCAGCGTTGCCGGCGGCTACAACAATTTTGAGGCTCTGGAAGCTGAATTTGACCGTTTTATCGAATACTATCCCAATGTGGAACTGGTATTTACAAAGGTTGACGACTACAATAACATGATCGGAATGGTCCTGAACGGAAACGACGCCCCTGATATCTACGTCAATTACTCCTGGATGTATGGCCGGGAGCAATATAAGGCGTCCATCGACCATGCCGAAGACTTGGCCGATCCCGCGCTGGGCCTTGATCTGGACTGTATCCGCAGCAATATACTTTTGAATACGGATGACGGTACGCTGCCGATGATCCCGGTTTTTTCAAACACCTACGGCATGCTAGTGAACGACAGCCTTTTTGAAAAAGAAGGCCTGAGCGTTCCTACAACCTATCAGGAACTGGTAGCGGTGTGTGATGCGTTTCGTGAAAAGGGCTATGAAAACCCAATGATGGGCTTCTCCCGGCAGGAGACGACTTCACTTTTTTCCTTGGTGCTTTACCCGTACTTCTGCGGAACAGTGGCGCACGATGAAGAGGCTGTTAAAAAGCTCAATGCGCTTGACGCATCAGCCGGCGAGTATATGCGGCCCGCTCTTGAGAAGCTCGTGCAGCTCCTGAACGACGGCTGTGTAGACCTTGATGCGTGTGCAGAGATTGAAAATAACTATGACGCCGTGATCCTTCGCTTCTTTGAAGGGGACGTACCCATGATGCTCTGCTCCGGTGACGCCGTCTCCGGAACAAAGAAGCGGGAGAGCCGTTCTGAGGCATTTATTGCTAACCCCTTTACATACACCTTTGCCCCCGTTCCCATGGCGGAGGAAGGAGCATATTTTCTTGACATGCCGAATCTGCAGTTCTCTATCAACAAAGACAGTTCAAATCTGGACATGGCCAACGAATTTATGCGTTTTCTGATCACGCCGCGGGAACTGAACGAGATGGCGCAAAACAAGGGGCTGATATCGCCGACGAAGGACCTGTCTTTTAACAGCATGTACGCCGCATTAGGTGCCGTTCCGGAATCCCGGATCCTGTCGCCGGAAGTTTTCGGATTGTCGGATGACGCGGTCATCCAGTTGAGGCTGGCCGGTTATCTTGTCGGAACGGGCGAAATAACGATAGATGAGGCAGTTGCCGGCTATGGCACATTTACACAATGACCGCGCTGTACCAGCTAAGGCCAAGTATCGTGTTTTAAGGCTTGTTGCAAGTGACAGCGGCGGGGATTGCTCCCCGCCGCCCGTTACCTTATGCGTAGATTAACTTGTGATTTACAATCTCTATTGCCCGACGCAGCGGACTGCGGAAGGTCAAGCAGGTTGGCACGAAAACCGAGCTTGGTAAATACTCTTCGAAATATTCGCTGACTGAACTGCTTATATGCGGAGAGTGCGGAACACCATATCGCAGATGCACATGGACATCGTGTGGTAACAAACGAATCGTATGGAGATGTATCAGCCGGTTGGATTACGGAAAGAAACGCTGTCACGATTCTCCGACGGTGGGAGAAGAAGAACTGCACCGAGCTATCATGAAAGCGGTTCAAACCGTAGCTATGCAAAATTCCAAGCTTCTTCAAACATTAAAAAAATCATATAGCAATGACAGTGAAATGCAATGATTCAGAGGATAAAGAACTAGAAATCAAGGTCAGGCTCGCAGAAATCAATGAAGAATTTCAAAAGGCAATGTCAATGGTATCAGTCGATGACGATAGTAACGTCATCGTCGAACAAAAGCTTACCGAGCTGATTATGGAAAAGGAATTGCTTAACAAGGAGCTTGCTAAGTGCTCGTCGGATCATAAAGAAACATCACAATCAAAGATAACTGAAATCGCTAGATTGACAGATATTCTGGAAAACCAACCGCTACAATTCAACGATGAGTTGGTACGACAAATGCTCCAGTGCATAGTAGTAGAAAACAAAAAACGAATCAAGGTAATCTTTAACGACGGAACCGAGATAGATCAGCCGATACAATAAAAAATGGGCATACCTGCTATTCATAGCGCGTATGTCCTTTTTGATTATTGAGCCTTGGTTACAATGCTTGACACAACAAAGCGGATTATGTATAATGAAAGTGTAAGAAGATAATAAATATCGGGAGCGTTAGTTCCTATAATAAACTGTAAAGGCATGCGAAATTGCGGAGTATGCAGTTCTTACAGAAGTTCACTACTCCACAGTATTCGGACGAGGGTTCATCTTTTTTGCCTATCCTTGACAGAAACGCCCCTCGGCTTACGCCGAGGGGCTCAAATAGTATAACGAAAAAGAAAATCATCCCATTTTGCGTTTTTGTGATATAATGAACTCTGAAGGAGTGAGCGATATGACAAATTATGATTTAGCTGTGCAGCTTTGGCAAAAGCGTCAAATAAAAAATGACGCGGAGTTATCCGAAGCGCTGAACGGTCACAGTATTGCGTTTGCATATCATTCGGGAAAGATCGAGAATGAGAAAATCACTTATCATGATACCAGAGAGATTTTTGAACACGACGGCGTGACCTCGTATACCGGCGATCTGCGCACGTTATTTGAAATAAGAAACGCGAAAGACGCCAATGAATTGTTCCTTATTTCCTTTAGTGAACGCAGACCGATCACTGAAACCCTGGTTAAGGAGTTTCAGTTCAAGCTGACGAATAATACCTATGACGCCAGACGTTATCAGCCTGGTGAACGACCCGGTGAGTATAAAAAACACGATTATGTGACCGGCAGGGAAGAAGTCGGCGCTTCACCTGAGGATGTTTCGCTTGAGCTGTCTGAGCTTCTTGCTGAGATACAGGATATTGATAATGAAAAAGCGTTAACCGCCGCGGCGTATTTTCACGCAAAATTTGAAAACATCCATCCGTTTGCCGACAGCAACGGAAGAACGGGACGCTTATTGATGAATTATCTTTTGGTGCTCCACGATCATCCGCCTATCGTTATCCATGAAGAAGATAGAAGAAATTATTTTGAAGCGTTGGAAGCGTGGGATTCAAAACAAGAGTTGATTCCGCTTATTGACTTCTTAAAGCAACAAACCGTAAAGACGTGGAAAAAACAAATAGAACGCAGCTCAAAATAGATACATCCTGTCTGCGCGCCGGTTCAGTTCCCACCGGACGATTCGGATAAATGCTTCCTTTTGACCTGTCCCGGACAGAAACGCCCCTCGGCTTACGCCGAGGGGCTCAATTTATAACGAAAATAATTATTGTTTTATACTTCTCCGTATGCTTTCTTCATCAAAAGCCGTCGAACGGTATCGGCGGCTTTTTGTTTTGCATTGATTTTTATGCTTTGAGATCGGGATCCTGCGCGGGTGAAAGGGCTTTTTCAGTTTTTCGTCAGCTTTTTTGTATAAACGAGGAGCAAGGAGAAAAGGGCAAAGACGAAGGCTACGGATATCGCGATATTGACCGTCATTTCCTTGCGGAACAGCAGCATAAGCGCGGCAAAGACGACTGCGGCGCCCGCCGCCTTCAGGATCAGGAAGCGGTATTTTTCGCATTTTCTTTTCGCGTGGCGGATCCCGAGCGAGAAGAGAAAGATGTAATACAGGATGAAGGAGCCGATCAAAAACAAGAGCTTGGGCAGCAGACTTGTCTCGTCCTCGCGCATGAATTCCAGTCCGTTCGTGATATTGTTAAGCGAGAAAACGATAAAGATATGCAGCAGCATATAGACGAGTCCGTTTGTATCCTTTTCCCTGTCGATGATCCGGTCGTAAAAAACTCCGTAGCTGAGGAACAGCCCTACCGCGATAAGGAACGCGCACAGCGCGAAATAAACGCTGCGCAGTGAAAAATCGCCCTTGAAATAGGATGAGACCGCTATGATCATCTCGCCGAAGGTAAAGACGACGTAAAGCATCGCGCGCTCTGACAGGTGGTTGAAATCAACAGAGCTCCCGCTGCTTTTTCGCCCGAGAAGCAGAACGGAGCACATTCCGAACAGGATCGCGGCGAGGGAAAGCCACGCCGTTCCCGTGCCTTGAAAAAGCGGAATATCCAGCGTTACGATCGCGGCTTCGGCAAAAAGGATCGACGCCATGACGATGATCTGCTTTTTTGCCGCCTTGATCTCGCCTTGGTTTTTCAGCTCGATCAGGTATTGCAGCCCGATATTGACAAGTATAAGCGCCCACGCGATATGGTATTGCGTGTGAAAGCCCTGCCAGTCAGACCTGGTGCTCTCCCCTATAAAATACAGAAGGAACATATTCACAAACAAAAAGACATGATCGCGAACGCTGTGCCTGCCGTAGATGTTGATATAATAGGTGGTATAGTTCCAGATCTGGATCACCGCGAGAGTCGTGAGCAGATAAGCCATAAAAGCGGGAAGCGATACGAAGCCGTTTTCAAAGCTGTGCAGGAGCGAATTATTGCGCCCGATGATGTATACAAAAATCAGGTCGTAGATGAGCTCTATATATTCGACCTTCTTTTCCTTTTGCCGGATTATTTGCTTCAACATGGCTGTCCCCTTCTCCATACGGTTTCGCGGCATTCTCCGACTTGTCCCGCGAGGGCTTGCGCCGACCTCTGTTTTAAAATGCTCAGCGCGCCGGGAGAGTTTTTCCTTGCGCGGTTTATTATCGGAGGTTTCCTTCTTAATAATAGCAAATAATCCGCGCCTTGTCTACAAAAAGCGGGTAAAATAAATGCCCGGTCCGCGAATTGTACGGTGTTAGAAATATTTTTTAAAAACCATACCATTCCTCAAGATTTTGTGATAGAATATAATGACAGATATTACCGCGAGAGTTTTAAAGGAGGGCAAGATGGCTGATTTTCTTTTCAGGACAAGAGGACAGAGAAGTCCTCAGGGAAAGCAGAGGGTGCTTTTATCCTGCCATCCCCGGGACTTTGAGGCGGTTGCCGATAAAATAACGAACGAGATACTCAACAGGCAGGACTGCGCCGTTTATTTTCTCGATCCCGCCGTTTCAAAGGGAGAGCCCGAGGATTACGAGCTAAGGATCTCAGAGGCGCAGCTGCTTGTCGTCGCGGTCACCACAAAGCTTTTGACGACTCCTAACAGGGCGATGGACAGGGATGTTCCCCTTGCACTCAGAAGCAATATCCCCGTGCTGCCTCTTATGCTCGAGAGCGGGCTTGAGGACATCTACAGCCGGCGCTTCGGCGACCTGAAATATCTCGACAAAAACGAGTCCGACCCCTCCTCTGTGCCCTACAGCGAAAAGCTGACCGCTTATCTGTCCTCGATAATCGCCTGCGGCGCGCTGAGGGAGAATATCCGCGACGCCTTTGACGCGCGCGTCTTTTTGAGCTGCCGAAAAAAGGACAGAAAATACGCGGACGAGCTCATGAGGCAGATTCACTCAAATCCGCTTTGCAGAGATATCGCCATACGGTACGACGATTTCCTGATCTCCGGCGAGGGCTTCAACGACGCCACGCACGCGGCTCTGAGCGGCTGCGATCTTTTCGCTGTCGCGGTAACTCCGAATCTGATAAAAGAGCCTAACAGCGTACTTCAGATCGAGTATCCGATGGCCAGGGTGCTGGGCAAGGACATCCTTCCCGTCGAAATGCTCCCGACCGACAGGCAGGGCTTCAAAAGGATGCTTCCGAACTGTCCGAGCCCAATCGACCGCGGCGATA
Organism: uncultured Ruminococcus sp.; assembly: GCA_902774325.1. GTDB lineage: Bacteria > Bacillota > Clostridia > Oscillospirales > Acutalibacteraceae > Ruminococcoides. The sequence goes on along the minus strand of CACYIC010000030.1, from coordinate 26,771 downwards.
AAAAGCAGATAGAAAAAAAGCTGATGAAGCTGATAAAAAACGTCGCTGTCACCGAAAACGACTCCGAACCGCGGCATAATTACCTCATCGGTCTCGCCTACCTCGGCGGAACAGACGTCGAGGTGAACCGAAAGAGGGGGGTCGAGCTGATCGAGGGCTCCGCGAATGCGGGCTTTGTCGAAGCGATAATAAAGCTTGTTTCGATGTACGCCGTCGGCGAGGGCGTTTCGCGCGACTGCCGCAAGGCTGCCGAGTGGCAGGAGAAGCTCACCGGGCTAAGGAGAGAAGAATACCGAAAAGCTCCGAACGACGACACCGCGGGAAAGCTTCTCGGCGCGCTTTGGGCGCTGGGAGACTTCTGCGCCGACCTTAACGAGCTCGGCGACGCGGAGCGGATATTTGAGGAGATGTACGAAAGAAGCGCCGAATTTGCCGACAAATATCCCAAATACGGCAACTGGTTCAAGAGGCGCGTTTCCGTTTCCTGCTATAAGCTCGGAAAAATAAACAAGACAGAGGGAAAAGCCGACGACGCCGAGCTTCTGTTCCGCAAGGGTATGGAGCTTGACGAGGAGCTTGCGAGGGCAAGCGGCTCCGATTCCGCGCTCCGCGAGCTGTCGGTAACCTACGGCAATATGGGAAAAGCCGCTTTGTGGCAAAATAAGCTCGACGAAGCGGAGGGGCTGTTTCGCAGGAGCCTTGAAATCAGCGAAAGCCTGGTTCAAAAAAACGGCGACGCCGTTTCACGCGCCGACGTCAGCGAGTCAAGCCGCCTGATCGGAGCCGTTCTCGACGCCCGGGGCAGATATGACGAGGCGATCGTCTGGTACCGCAGAGCCGCGGAGATCAGCGAGAAACTCGCCGCGGAAACCAAAGCGGCGGAAAGCCGCCTTACAGTCGCTTCGATCTATGACGATATCGCCGGAGCTTACCTGAGCAAGGGCAAGCCGGGCGAGGCGGAAGTCTGGTACCGAAAGGGATATGAGATCAACGAGGCGGCGGCGGCCAAAGCCCCCTCTGTTCTCTCCCGAAGCAGCCTTGCCTCAAGCTGCATGGCTCTGGGCGATCTCGCGCGTAACCGAGGCAGGCTATCGGAGGCTGAGAAATGGTACGGCAAGGCGCTGAGCGTTTACGAAGCTCTGGCAAAGGAAACGGGCGCCTCAGACGCTCGCGGAAGCCTCGCCCGGATCTATATCCGGCTCGGGAATATCGCGAAGGACAGCGGCAGGCTCAAGGAGGCGGAGGAGCATCTCAACAAAAGCCTTTACATCCGTCAGACTCTCGCGGCTGAAACCGACGCGACCGACGAGCAGATCGACCTCGCCAACTCCTACGGCAACCTCGGAGATTTTTCAAGGGTCCTCGGAAAGCCCGCCGACGCCGAGAATTGGTACAAAAAAGGACTTGAGATCAGAAAATCGCTCGCCGAAAAAACAGGCGCTCCCGCTCAGCGCCGCGAGCTGGGGCTGAGCTACGGACAGCTCGGAGACGTCGCGAAGGAGCTCGGAAAGCTCAGCGAGGCTGAGGCTTGGTACGAAAAAAGCCTAGGCATGCGAAAAGAGCTTGCCGAGGAGCTTAACACTCCCGCCGACAGAAGAAGCCTCGCGCTCATTTACGACTGCCTTGGCGGGATAATGAGAGATCAGGGCAAGGCCGCCCCGGCGCTGGATTATTTCAAGCGGGCGCTCGAGCTCCGCGAGAAGCTGGCGATCGAAACCGAGACCGTGACCGACCTGAAAAACCTCTCCTCGGCTTACAGCAGGCTCGGCGATATGCGCCACAGGCTGAGCGAATACGACGAGGCGATGGATTGGTACACAAAGTCGCTGACCATCCGCGAAAGGCTCGCGGAGGCAACGGACACAGCGGAGGCGAAGCGAAGCGTCTTTGCCGTCTGCACAAATATCGCCGATACCGCCCGCGCAAAGGGAGATTACGATAAGGCAGAGGAATGGTACCGGCGCGGGCTCGACATCACCGAGGAGCTTGCCCGGGAAACCGGCACGGTAGAGGCGCGCACGGACTTATCGCTCAACTATATCGTCCTCGGAGAGATCGACCAGCTCAGGGACAAGCTCGAGGAAGCCGAGGAATGGTTCAAAAAAGCCCTCTCCATCCGCGAGGAGCTTGCGAATGAGCCGGGAACGGTCGAGGCGCGCTTTAATCTTTCGCTCTCTTACGAAAAGCTCGGAACCGTCGCCAAGCTCCGCAACAGGCTCGACGAGGCGGAGGAATGGCAGCGCAAGGCAATGATCATCCGCAGGCTGATCGCCGACGAAACGGGAGTGCCCAAGGCTCTGAGCCGCCTTGCCGTAAGCTACAATCTGCTCGGCGGTATAGCTCAGAAGAAGGGCAGGCTGAACGACGCCGTTTCGTGGTACAAAAAAGCTCTCGAGCTCCGCGAGGCGCTCGCGCTGAAAACCGAAGCGCCGGTCGAGCTGAGAAGCGTCACCATGAGCTATCACCTGCTTGGTGAGATCGCCAAAAAGCAGGGCAATTACGACAAAGCGGAGGAATGGTTCCGCAAGGGACTGGCGATAAGGGAGGCGCTTGCAAAGAAAACCGCCTCGCGAAAGGATCTCGGCAGCCTCTCCTCCTCCTATGGCAGACTGGGAGAAATAGCCGAGGCTAAAAAAGAATACGGCGAGGCGTTGGATTGGTACAGAAAGGCTTACACCGTCCGGGAAATGCTCGCGAGGCAAAGCGGCACGGTCTCGGCAAAGCGCGAGCTCGCCGCCAGCTGCGGCTGTCTGGGAGATGTAGCTCAGGCTCTCGGGGAATACGACGAGGCTGAGAAATGGTACAAAAAGGGCTTTGAGCTTCGCGAAGCTCTGGCGGAAGGATCAAATACCCGGCGGGCAAGGCGCAGCCTCTCGACAAGCTGCTGCAAGCTCGGCGAGGTCGCCCAAAAGCAGGGCAGACCGCGGGAGGCTGAAAAATGGTTCCGCAGATGCGTCTCCATCCGCCGCGAGCTTACCAACGAGGCAAATACCGCCGAAAACGCCGACCTGCTCGCGACAGGCTATTACGACCTCGGCTGTCTGCTGAAAAGCCGGTCGATACTCGAGCGCGCGCTGACCATCAGAACCTGGCTCGTGCGCACCTATCCCGAGATAAACTCATACAAAGAGGAATTTGAGAAGCTGAACAAGGCGATCGAGGAGCTTGACTCGGCTTCAAAATGGTATTTGGATGAGAGCGATCAATAACGGCAGATACTATAACAAGGTCATCTCTAAAGCTAAAACCGGGCGGAGAGGGTTTGATAATTCCAAACCTTCTCCGCCCGGCATTTATGTTTTTTTAAAAGCGCTTTCCCGCGTCAATCCGTCAGCTCCGCCCAGATCTCGTACTGAGCCTCCTGCTCGGACTGAAGCTGCTCCAGCATATTTGTCAGCTCGATCAGCTTTTCGTAGTCGGTGGTGACCTCCTCGCTTGAGAGCAGCGCCTGGACCTCCTCGATCCGCGAGTCAAGGCGCTCGATCTCAGCCTCGGCCTTTTTTAGCCTGGTCTGCCGCCTGCGCTCCTCACTCTGCTGCTGCTTTTTGAGAAAATATTCGTTTTTGGGCTTCTCAGCCTTCTTGGGAGCGCCGCTCATTACGGCTTCTGTCTGCTGAGCCTTGGTTCGCTCGAGGTAGTAATCGTAGTTTCCGAGATACTCGCGCACGCCGTCCTTTCCGAGGGTCAGCACGCGGGTCGCCAGCTTATTGATAAAATATCTGTCGTGGCTGATGACGAGCAGGGTGCCCTCGTAGTCGAGCAGAGTCTTTTCAAGCTCCTCGCGCGAGGCGGCGTCGAGGTGGTTGGTCGGCTCGTCCAGCAGGAGGAAATTGCTGCCCTGGAGCATCAGCTTCAAGAGCGATATCCTCGCCCGCTCGCCGCCGCTCATCTTTGAAAGAGGCTTGAAAACCTCGTCGCCCTTGAAGAGAAACGAAGCCAGAGCGCTGCGCACCTGAGTCTGAGTCATGTTCGGGAAGCGATCCCAGACCTCGTCGATCGCGGTCTTGCTCAGGTCGAGGTTCTGCTGCATCTGGTCAAAATAGCCCGGCATGACGTTCGCGCCGAACTCGCACTCTCCCCTGTCCTGCGGCAGCTTGCCCATCAGTATCTTGAAAAGCGTGGTCTTGCCGCAGCCGTTTTCCCCGAGGATAAATACGCGCTCGCCCTTGCGGATATGTATTCCGACGTCCGTGAAGAGAAGCTTTTCTCCGAACGCCTTTTCAATGCCTCGGCAGATCAGAACGTCGTTGCCGCTCTCGAATTTCGGCTCGAAGCGCATACGAACGGTTTCAAGCTCGCTCTCGGGCGCGACAAGCTGCTCCCTGATTTTATCAGCCGCCTTCTGCTTGCTGGCGGCGGTTATGAAATTGCGCTCGCGTCCCCAGCGCTTCTGCTGCTCGACAATGCCCTCTATGCGCCTGATCTCCCTCATATCGTTGCGGTACTTGTTCTCGAGAGCCTCGTTGTACGCCTGCTTTTTCTTTATGAATTCGGAGTAAGAGCCCTTGTAGCACATCATCCTGCCGTGCTCAAGCTCTATGGTTTTGTTCGTAACGTTGTCGAGAAAATAGCGGTCGTGGCTGATTATTATCATCGCGCCGCCGAAATCGCGCAGAAAGTCCTCGAGCCAGCCGACGGATTTTATATCGAGGTGGTTGGTCGGCTCGTCGAGCAAAAGCAGATTGCTTCTCGAGAGCAGGAGCTTGGCGAGGCTGAGCTTTGAGCGCTGACCGCCGCTGAGACTGCCCACGGGCATTGTGAAATCCTTCTCGGAAAAGCCCAGTCCTAGCAGCGCCGAGCGGGTGCGGCTCTTGTAGGTCAGCCCTCCCTGCGCCTCATATTCATCTATCAGGCTCGTCTGGCGCTCAACAAGGGCGTCGAGGTCGCCGCTTTTGCTGTCGATGGCGGCGGAGAGCTCCGCCAGCCGCGCCTCCATATCCATCAGATGCTCAAAAACCGAAAGCAGCTCGCTGTAAACGTCGCGCCTGGGATTTGAGCAGGCGTGCTGCTCCATATATCCGACGACCGTTCCGCGCTCAAATGCCGCGACTCCCTCGGTGGGCGCCAGCTCGCCGTTGAGCACCTTGAAAAGCGTGGTTTTTCCGACGCCGTTCGCGCCTATAAAGCCCACCTTGTCGCGGGCTTCAACATCAAAAGAAACTCCCTCGAACAAGGTGCGCTCAACAAAGGTAACGCCGAGATTGCGAACAGATAAAGCAGCCAAAATAACACTTCCCAAATAATTCTGACTTCTATTCTACCCTAAATCGAGAAAAAGAGCAATACAAAATTGAAAATATGCCGGAGATTTACGAGGATATAGGCGACGATCCCGATATTAAGCAGAATATTCGCGAAGCGGCTCTCCTCCTCGCCCGCAAGCTTATATACGGCGGCGCAAAGCAGCACGAGCAAAAGCGGCAAAATTCCCTTAAAGAATATTGTCTGCCATACTCCGCCGAGCACAGGCCGCATTATCGGATTCGCCTCGGAAAACCTTCCGCTGAAAAGCAGCGCCTCGGTGCATATCCAATCGGTCAGATTCAGAAAATAAAGAAAGAGCAGCCTTACGTAAAATGATCGTCCCCCGTGACGCGCGACAGGCTTTATCCCTTCCGTTTTTGTTTGATCCATAGTATCAGTCCTTTCATAAAGCGCCTGCGGGCGCTCTCTCCTTCTTTGTTTGGTTTGCCGGCATAACTTATCAACATTTAAAATTATAACCGGGATCAGCGGATATTATCCTCCGCTTTGAAAAAAATAACGGCAAAGGGCTTGACAAATGTAATTTGATTTGATACAATCTAATTGTAAACAATATTTTGAATCAAATCATCATACAAAGGAGGATAAAATATGTCGATCTACGATTATACCGTCAGCAAGCGCAGGGAAGGCGAGCTCGACCTTTCGACCCTGAGGGGAAAGGTGCTGCTGATCGTAAACACCGCCACGGGCTGCGGCTTCACCCCGCAGTATGAGGCTCTCGAGGCGCTTTACAAAAAGTATCATGACAAGGGCTTTGAGATACTCGATTTCCCCTGCAACCAATTCGGCAGCCAAGCCCCGGGCAGCGACGAGGAAATTCATCAGTTCTGCACGGCGAGGTACAAAACCAGCTTCGATCAGCTCAAAAAGATCGAGGTGAACGGCGAGAACGAATCGCCCGTCTACACCTTCCTCAAAAAGGAAATGCCCTCGGAGGAGGTAAGGGGACTCAAAAACAAGCTCGCTATGAAGGCGGTCTCAAAAATGAGCAAATCGACCAAGTCGGAGGGCGATATAAAATGGAATTTCACAAAATTCCTCGTTGACAGAGAAGGAAACGTCGTCAGGCGCTATCCTCCGACCTTCAAGCCCGAGGACATCGACGCGGACATCGCGGAATTATTGTAAAATATTAAAAATTTATTATTTAATAATTTGGAAGGAGTTTAAAAAATGGCAGTTATAAAGGTTACAGAACAGAATTTCAAGAGCGAGGTGCTTGAATCAAGCGTTCCCGTGCTTGCGGATTTCAACGCGAATTGGTGCGGACCGTGCAGGATGCTCGCGCCCATCGTCGAGGAGGTGTCCGAGGAGCGCAGGGACGTAAAGTTCGTTTCGATCAACATCGACGAGGAGGACATCCTCGCGGAGGATTACGGCATTTCATCGATCCCCTGTCTGGTACTCTTCAAGGGCGGCGAAGAGGTCGACAGAATGGTGGGTCTGCGTCCGAAGGACGACCTGCTCGACTTCCTGGGCTGATATGATGTACGATATCATTATCATCGGCGCCGGCCCCGCGGGGATGACCGCAGCGATCTACGCGCGCAGAGCGCAGAAGAGCGTGCTGGTGCTTGAGGCGCAGAGCTACGGCGGTCAGATCATCAATACGCCCGAGATCGAGAATTATCCCGCCGCCGCGAATATTTCGGGCTTTGATTTCGCCTCAAACGTTTACAATCAGGCAAAGGCTCTCGGCGCTGAATTCAAGTTTGAGAATGTGCTTGAGCTGCGCGACACGGGAGCTTCAAAGGAAGCGGTCACAAAGCGAGGCGAATACTCCGCCCGCGCGGTGATAATCGCTACGGGCAGCGCGAACCGCAAGCTCGGGCTCGAGGGTGAGGACAGGCTTACGGGCAGAGGGATCTCCTACTGCGCCGCCTGCGACGGAGCCTTCTACCGCAAAAAGACTGTCGCCGTTGTCGGCGGCGGCAACACCGCTTTAGAGGACGCGCTGTATCTCGCGGACGTCGCCGAAAAGGTCTACCTCATCCACCGCCGCGACAGCTTTCGCGGAGATGAAGCGACGGTCGAAAGGCTCAAAAGCCGTGAAAACGTCGAGCTTGTGCTTAACAGCAGGGTGACCGCGCTGAACGCCGACAAGCGCCTGCAAAGCGTCGAGGTGAAAGCTAACGACGGCTCCGTGCGAGAGCTGAAAGTTGACGGGCTTTTCGCGGCGGTCGGCAGAGTGCCCGAGAACCAAAGCTTTTCAAATCTGATCGAGCTCGACGGCGCGGGCTACGCCGATTCCGACGAAAGCTGCAGAACAAAAACCGCCGGAGTTTTCGTAGCGGGCGACAACCGCCGCAAGGAGGTCCGCCAGCTCGTCACGGCGACGGCTGACGGCGCCGTAGCCGCGACCGCCGCGATAAGGTATTTGAACGAGGGATAGATCCTATACTATCATCAAAATTGGAATAATCTAAAAAAGGCAATACCGCGCGCCGAAATCACGCGGTATTGCCTTTTTTCCCGTTTGGTTTTTGTATGCCCAAGCAAACGGATATTACTGATTAGCAACGACCGCGAAAAAGACCAGATCGCCCTCGCTGTCGTTTATCAGGCTGTGCGAATGACCCTTAGGGCAGTAGTGGCACATCTCAGCCTCTATCGGGAACAGCTCGCCGTCGTAAAGGATAGAGCCCCTTCCCTCGAGGATATAGATGACCTCGCTGTTTTCCTCGTGGGTGTGCTCCCCTATCGCCGCTCCCGGGACGAGAGCGCCGTGAAGGATGCGGTTCATGCCGTCAAAGTGCGTTTTCGCGATAAGAAATTTCTCCCCGCCCTTAAAATTCTCAAGTATCTGAGCTTCCTCGTTTTTGATATCGTAAATCATAACAGCCTCACAACTCCTTATAATACGGGCAAATATCCTCGTAGCTTCCGTCCTTCATCAGAAAGCCGCCCCTGATGACTCCGAGCTCAATGAACCCGAGCTTTTCGTAAAGTCGTCTTGCCGCCGTATTGGTCGCGACGACCGCGTTGAACTGCAGGAGCCGAAAGCCGAGCTCCTTTGCCCTGCGAAGGCAGTCGCGCACCAGCGCCTCGCCGACCCCCCTGCCCCGGACGCCGTCCGAAACGGCGTAGCTGGCGTTGCAGATATGGGCGCAGCGCCCGACGTTGTTCGGGTGAAGGATATAGAGCCCCAACACCTCGCCGCTGTCGCTTCGGGCGACCGCCGTGAGGCTCTGACTGTCAAAAAATTCCCTTCCGCCGCGCTCGTCAAGAGCTTCAAGCTGCGGGAACGCGGTTCCCGACTCCACTACCCCGTTCCAGATCTTCAGCATCGCGGGAAGCTCCTCCGCGCGATAGCGTTCAACCGTGATCTTCATCCGCTCATTCCCCCTTGCTTTTGTTTTCATTTTAGCATAAAGGACGGCGTTTTTCAATCGGATGGCGCGTATTTTGATTTTTTTTGACAAAACAAGATATTTTTCGCGTTTTGCTCTTGTATTTTGCGAATCAACGGAGTATAATAAAACAAACAAATATGACTTATCGAGAGTGACCGAGGGTACAGGCCCTGTGACGTCACGGCAACCTGCCGAGGCAAGGTGCCAAATCCTGCGGTTTTACCGAGAGATGAGTGATTTCAGCCTTTCGGAACGAAGGGCATTTTTTATTGTAAGGAGCGTTTTTATGGCAAGAAGATTATTTACATCCGAATCCGTGACCGAGGGTCATCCCGACAAGGTCTGCGATATGATTTCCGACGCGGTGCTCGATGAGATCTTGTCTCAGGACAAGAATGCTCATGTCGCCTGCGAAACCACCGTTACCACCGGCGTAGTACACGTTATGGGCGAGATCTCGACCACCGCTCAGGTGGATATCGCGGCGGTCGCCCGCAGAGTTATCGGCGAGATCGGCTACAGCGACCCCGCCTTCGGCTTTGACGCCGAAAGCTGCGCGGTGCTCGTTTCTATGGACAAGCAGTCGCCCGATATAGCGATGGGCGTAAACGAGAGCCTTGAGCTCAAGGACGGCGAGGACGATATCGACAATCAGATCGGCGCAGGAGATCAGGGAATGATGTTCGGCTACGCCTGCGACGATACCGAGGAGCTAATGCCCCTGCCTATCTCTCTGGCTCACAAGCTCGCCAAGAAGCTCACCGAGGTCAGAAAGAACGGCACTCTCACCTATCTGCGTCCCGACGGCAAAACTCAGGTAACGGTCGAGTATGACGGCGACAAGGCTATAAGGGTCGATACCGTTGTTGTTTCGACCCAGCACGATCCCGACGTGACCCTCCGCAAGATCCGCGAGGATATGATAGAATACGTCATCAAGCCCGTCATCCCCGCTCAGCTTCTTGACGACGAAACAAAATACTTTGTAAATCCCACGGGCAGATTCGTCATCGGCGGCCCCGTAGGAGATTCCGGTCTCACCGGAAGAAAGATCATCGTTGACACCTACGGCGGATTTTCCCGTCACGGCGGCGGCGCCTTCAGCGGCAAGGATCCGACAAAGGTCGACCGCAGCGCGGCTTACTACGCCCGCTATATCGCCAAGAATATCGTAGCGGCGGGACTCGCCGGACGCGCCGAGGTTCAGCTCGCCTACGCGATCGGAGTCGCCAAGCCTGTTTCCGTCATGGTCGAGACCTTCGGCACCTCGGAATACTCCGACGAGCAGCTTTCCGCAGCCGTAAAGAGGGTATTCGACTGCCGCCCCAACTCGATCATCCGCCAGCTCAGGCTCACCGAAACCAAGTATCAGCCCCTTGCCGCCTACGGTCATATCGGCAGAGAGGATCTCGGCGTCCGCTGGGAGGATACCGACAAGACGGAGGAGCTAAAGGCAGCGCTCAGATAAGTAATACTAACTTCGCCTCGTCTTGCGAAAAATATCCTCGCAAATCTTTGTCCACTTTTTATCTGAGATTAGTATTATCGAAAAATAACAACTGCCCTGCCACTCAAAGAGGTGACGGGGCAGTTATTCTTTTGCCGTATAAAGATAATAAAGGGCAAGCGCGCCGCCCGCGAGAGCGAGGAACAATACTATCGTCACAACGCTTTCGCCGGTCTGAACCGGTTCATCCGAAGCGGGAGCCGGCTGAACGGGAGCCGACGGCGGCTGAGTCGCCGGCTGCGCCTGCGTTGAGGGAGCCTCGATATGAGCGATCACCTCGGTACTGCCGCCGCTTCCGCTCTGAGCGGAAGCGGCAATCGGAACCGCGAATAACAAAAGGCAGAAAAGTACGACGATCAAGCGCAAGCCCTTTGAAATGTTATTCCTCATTTCGGTTCAGCGAGGCAAATCAGATATCCTCGATCTGGCTGAAGAATACCATGTGGCCGCTGTATTCACCGACGATCTGGGCGAGCTGATAAGCGGCGAGCTGAGCCTGATCTATGCGGAGAACGCCGTCCATCTTCTGACCCTGTTCGGTGAAGGAGGTCAGCTCGTAGCCGCTGACGTTCGCCATATTCGTGCGGTCGATCTCAACGCTCGAGGCGGTGACCTGCGGAACATTGTAAACATGATAATCAAACTTTATGGCGGAATTAGCCTTGTTGGAGATCCAGAACTTCTGACCGTATTCGTCGTTTCCGTCAACAGTCGCGTGCTCGTCCCTGACATAAACCACTATCTGCTTCTCGGTCGAGTCAAGATTCTCGACCTTTGTAGCCTCAACAGAATAAGCGACGTCCTTGTAATCGGGATCCTCAGTGCTTGAGGGGCGCGAAAGCTCCTCAAAGTCGATCACGTCCGGGATGGTGATGATGTAGCTCACCTGACCCTCGGGGTCTTCTCCGGTGATGTGAGCCTTTACCTCGGTTTCTCCGTTCGGATCAGCGTCGGTGAGCGTCGCGGCGGATACCGAAACGACTGACGCAACAGCAATTACCGCTGCCAATGCAAGAGTTAAGAGTTTTTTTGCTTTCATGGGTGTACTTCCTTTCAAATAAAATTTTTATTTCTAAGGTCGGAGCCTTATTTTACAATAAGAGTGAAGCCCGATTCCGCCGCGTTCAGCTTGGTGTTTTTTTCGTCGAGCAGAACGCATTGATAGACGACCATCGCCTCGTATTCTCCCTTTTCGAGAGTTTGGGAGAGCGGGACCTCCTCCAGTCCCTGACCGGGCTTGAGCAGCTCGGATTCGTAGAGCACGGCGCCGTCCCTGAGCTTGAGGGTCGCGAACATCCCGACCTTGTTCTCCTTTGGATTGCCAATGCTGATTTTCAGGGTCTTGTCGCCCGCGTTCATGACGGCGGAGGAGTAGCCGGGGATCTGAGTTCCCTTCTTCTGCTCTCCCGTCGGCTTTTCGACTCCGGGATCCCAGTTGTCCGAGATAACTCCGACTATGCCCTCGCCGGGCTCCGGCGCGCTCTTGAACACGCCGCTGAGGACAAGGATCACCGCTGTCGCGGCGGCGACGAGCAAAACCGCCGCTGCCGCTATGATAATTGCCTTTTTATTATTTGTTTTCTTCAAGCTGCTGCTTCCTCCTGATAATCATGAAGCCCGTGAACGCCGCGAGGACGAGCAAAACAAGAATAGCGGGAGTCGCCTCTCCTGTTTGGATGGGAGCGGAGCCGCTCGGGTTGGTTTTGACCGAGCCGTCGCTGCTGTTTGAGTTGCCGCCGGGCGCCGCGGGAGCGGAGGTGCTCTCCGAAGCGGGCTTTGAAGCCTCGGTTGACGAGGTCGCGTCTGTGGAGTCGGGGTCGGAAACCTCGGTGACCGCGAAGCTGTCAAGCTCCGCGACCGTAAAGACCGCCGTGCCGTTCTCGACGCTGTCGGGAGCGACGACCGCCGCCTCGCCCTCGGGACTAATAGCCGTCAGGCGGATATTCTTTCCTCCCGTCGGAACCGAAAGCTTCATTCCTCCGGCGCTCCAAAGCTCCGCGGGAGCATAGCCTCCGTTTCCATCGACCGTGATCGCGCTGTAAGCCGCGAGAACCTTGCCCTTCGCGGCGAGCGCCTTGTATTCCTCGCTGCCCTCGTCGAGCTTTTGCAGATCGATATTCAGACTGCTGTGCATCAGTCCGCTCACCGAAAGGCTGTCCGCGAGCGAGAGGGTCCTCTGACTGAGATATCTGCCCTTGATCAGCGGGTAGCCCTGATTCAGATACATCGCGCCGTACATCGTCCGGACCCATTCAACGGAATCATCCGTCACACCGTTGAGCGTGGTTACGAATTCGGGCTTTTGCATATCCGTATTTGATACCGACTTGTTGCTGTCGCCGAGCTGAGCGTTTGAGGAGGTGCCGATGGGAAGAACCTTATCGACGTCCGAATAGAATACGTTTTCAACGGAGTCTGAGCCGTTGACTCCGGCTACCGCGCCCTTTGATTCGGCGTATTTGCATACGATCTTGCCCGCGTTGTAGGAGCTTTCGATAACTCCGTTGTTCACGCAGGCGAGACCTCCCGCGCTTTTGCAGGAGCTGTCGTTTTTACCTACGGAGCCGTTGTTCGCGCAGCCGTAGATTTTTCCCTCGTTGGACGAAACGATACCGCCGCAGCTTCCTCCCTCGATGAAGGCGCAGCTTCTAGAGCCTGTGATGGTTCCGCGGTTTATCGCCGCTATGCCGCCGCTCTCGCTTCCTATTACGAACGAATAATACTCGGTCGGGTTGATGATCTTGCCGTTGGGCAGCTTGAGTCTGGTTCTTCCGCCTATATTCGCGCCGCCCGTGCAGTGGTCTATCGTGCCCTCGTTGATCGCCGCGATACCGCCCGCGTACTGTGAGGAGGTATTGTACTTGCTGCCGATGACTCCCAGATCCTTTACGACGCCTTCCTTGCCGACGGTTCCGAACAAACCGCCGTATTCGGCGTTGTCGATCGTGAGTCCGACGATGAAGCAGCCCCTGCCGTCGAAGCTTCCTTTGAAGGGCTTTTCCTTCGTGCCGATTCCCTCTGTCCAAACGCTGCCCTCGGGCGCGATGATATTGTTTTCAAGGTACGCGCTGTCGCGGTTCCTGCCGGAATTTACGCCCTGAGCAAACTCGACCAGCTCCTCATAGGTGCGGATGCCGTGCTCCTCCGGGTCGGGCTCATCCGGGTTTTTGCCGTCGGGGAAGTTTGACCAGCGGTTTTCGCTCTCGACGTAGTATATGGTTCCTCTCGTCTTGTCGGGCAGAGGATAATCGTCGGGCGTTTTGCCGTTGTCGATATTCTGATACCACGCCTGAGTGCCGTCGGTCACGCCGCCGTTGAGAAGATAGCCCGTTTCGCCGGATCTGAACTGCTCGGCTGTGTGGGAGGCGCTTGTGTTTTTGCTGTCGTAGGCGCTTCCCTCGCGATAGTAACAGTTGTTGATATAGGTGTGTTCGTCATGGGTATCGGAAATCGCGTCGTTGACATTGCCGAGTTCTCCGTAGTTATAGCAGTTGTTGATATGAAGCGAGCACCAGTCGTTGAAAAGAATGGAATTCCACACCGCACGGACGATTCCGCCTATAAAGACAGAAGAATCCGAAGTCACAAAGTTCCTGGTGGATTTGATCGTGCCTATGTTGGCGCAGTCCGTGATCTTCGCTTCGGGATATGACGAAGAATTGACGATGCCCGCGGCGCCGTAAAGATCACCGGTGATGTTGCCGAAGTTGACGCAGCGCTCGATTATTCCGTCGACGGACTGGTTATTGGTAATGCCCGCGGCAATGATCTCCAGCGCCGGAACGTTGCTTTCGGCGGTGATATCGACATAGCTGAAAATATCGCTGAACCGGGATGAAAGGCACGTTCCGCCCGCTATCGTTGCAAAATGCAGCATATAGAGATCGTCAAAGTGCTCGCCGTCCGGCAGATTGCAGACGATCTCCGCCTTGCCCTTAATTGTGAAGTTTCGGATCCTCGCGCCGTCACAGCTAGTGAACAAGCCGTAATACATGATGGGATCCTCGGGAAGCTTTACATCCTTGCGGAAATAGAAATTGTTGATCGTATGACCGTTGCCTTCAAAGACGCCCTTGAATTCATTGTTGGCTACAGCGGACGCGATCGGCTCCCACTGTCTGCTTTCAAGGTCGATGTCCTTGACCAGCTCGAATTTGGGTGCGGGATTGCGGCCGTCAAAGAACGCGTGGGTGTGATCGTCCCTCGTCAGCGCGGAGATCCAGAACAGGTTGCCGGCGTTTGTGATCTGATAATAACCGTTTTCCCCGAGCAGCGGCTTTTCGTACAATCCGCATTCGGTGCAGAAGCCGTTGACAAAGGTATGCGGGTCAAACGAAACGCCGACCGTCACATCCTCGGTTTCCATATCAAGGGTATAAACGTCGTTTTCGTTTCTAATCGCGTAATCCTTGCCGCTTGTCACTCCGCGCGCGGTTACGGCGAGGTTGTCGGCGTAGCTGGGATCGCAGATCGCCTTGAAGCTGACCGGGAAACCGGGCGCATAAACGCGCGAGGTCGCGTCGGGGTCGTCGATAAATGAGATGTAGGTCAGCTTGTCTCCGTTTTCGTTGTACTGGAAGGTCTCGGTATCAATGCTGACGGTGTTGCCGGCAGTAAAATAAACCCTGACCGTCACGATCTGAGAGGGCATGGTGAAGGCGTAGGCGTCCTCGCCGTCCTTTCTCTTTTCGGAGACGTCTATCTTCACGGGACTGTCGTTGAGCATATTGCCCTTTGAGTCCTCCAAATAAATGCTGTGCAGCGCGCAGCCGCTGTCGCAAGCGACGTAAACGACCGTCTTTTCACCGATCTTGCAGTACTGCTCGGTCAAGCCGTTTTCAAAAGCAGCCGTGCCGCCTTCGTTTGAGCTGATCGAGGCGAAGGCGACGGTGTCGTCAACCTCCAGGCGATAAGTAGCGTCGGAATACGGCATGGTGAAATGCACGGTGATATATCCCTCCGCGTCGGGCGTATAGCCCTCAAGCTGCGCCTCGTCAAGAAGCAGCTCCTCGGATTTTTTCGCCGTGCCGGAAACCGAATCAGCGTTGCGGATCAGCTTCAGAGCGGTCAGTCTGCCGCCGTTTGACTTCATTTTCACCGTGAGCTCCGTGCCCGCGGCAACCATAACGCTCTCGCCGTTGCCGTAGTAATGCACGTCGTCAGCGGTGATCTTTATCTCGCCCGCAGCGGGGTTGGAAACCTCGGCGTGCGCGATCTGTGAGAACACGCTGCTCTTGTTGCGAAGGAATACGGTGTAGCACTCGTCGGTCGAGTTCTGACCATGCTCCATATCCATCTCATAGTCCGCGACAGGCTTGCAGTCGGGGAATTGCCGCTCGCAGTCCAAAAGCTTGATCTTGGCGTAATTGGTAGCGAACATATTGGACTCCAGACTGTAATCCGAGGAAAGCACAAAGTTGTGCGGCGCGCCGCCGTCGTGGTTGGGATTGGTATGCGCGTCGGGGAGATATCCACCCAAACCGCTCAGGTAGTTCTCGATCTTTGAATCGCTGATCGAGAAATAGTTCGTGGTCAACAGATCGCTGAAGCCCGTGCAGTCCTTGTCGGTAATACCGATAAAGGTGTTCGCGCCGTCGGTCATCTCGTTGCAAAGGTTCAGATAGTCGCAGGACTCCGTGTGGGTGTCGCTGCCCAGACCGTGAAAGACTATTTTGTGATCCAGGTTCTTGACATACAGCGCCTCGGTTCCCTTGAACTGCTCCGGGTCGAGGATATAGTAGACCTTGCTGCCCGCGGGCGAATGGGTCATGACCTTTTTGAATTTGACATTCTTACCGATAAATTCGGGGCTCGAGATATGAGTTCCGTCGTCGTGCGTGGCGTCAAGGAAATAGTCGTAATCGCTCTTGCACTTAGTCGCCCATTCATAAAGCACGTCCACGCTATCATAGTAGTCGTTTATGCTCAGCGTGGTGGTCACGGCGTCCTCGGGCTTCATATAGTCGGACATTGACAGCATGACATGACCCTCGCCGTCTACGTTCATTTTCGCGTCGAGCATTTTTTCGATCCGCGAGTTGACGCAGTCGGAGCCGCGGTTCATCTCGTAGTAAAAATCCTGCTGATAGCCGAGGTAACCCGCGTACCAGCCGTTGGGGTTGTCCTCGTCGTGATATGCCTCGCTCAGATATTTGCCCTGCTGGTAAAGGTATTCGTTGTACGCCATCTCGACCAGCATTATCATCATGAGCTGCTCCTCAACGATACCGTGGACGTACGAATACTGCTGATGGCTGAAAGGATATGCCATATACGCAACGTGCGCCGCGTGCTCCGCGCAGGTGGAGCTTGCCGTGCCGTGAGGACTGAGCGCCGCCGAAAGGTTTGAAAGCAGCGTGATAAAGCACTTGTTGATATCGTTGGTTTCAAACATCATCTTTTTGAGGTTGTCCACCGTGTAGCTGCTCGTGTCTATCGACGACGAGGACATCAGCGCGTACTGCTTTATCAGATAGTTCAGATCGTCGCGCAGCACGTCCTCGGGCTTTCCGTTGACCGCGTCGGTCAGGTAGTCCCTGTAGGCGGCAAGCGTGTTGCCCGCGTTTGAATTCGTAATATAGTTCGTGACGTCCGACTGCCACGCGTTGTCCAAGTCCGTCTTGGCGTTGTAGACGTTCTGATTGGCGAGCATGGAGGCGATGTAGGAATCATCGGAGGCGACCTGAGCCTCAAGCTCCTTGATCTCGTTGAGGATTTCCTCGCACAGCTCCTTGAGCTCCTCGATCGCGATCTCCTCGGTGCTCATGAACGCCCATTCCTCGATCACGGAAAAGACCTTCTGAACGTCGCCGTTGCCGGTAGCCTCGCCCACGGCGTCCATGCCCATGCAGATCGCGCGCAGACCGTCGTCGATCATCTGCTCGACAGCCTGCTCCGCTATCGCGTTGCCGACCGCCGCGCTTTCCCTTGTGGCGGCAAGGTTGCCGACCGTGCCGACCGTTGCCATTGAAACGATCACGCACAGCGACAAAAGCGCCGCGAACAGCCTTTTGGATATTCGTTTGAACATAAAAGCACCCCTTCTTTTACTTTTTTTCATTATATTTATACCTTAAAACCGAGACTTTTTCAAGTGTTTTGAGACAAAAAGGTCAAATTTTATAACAAACGGTATTTTATTTTGATTATTTTGCGCTATTTAATATCTGCTGAACAATTCAAAAACACAGAAATCATCAGACATTATTACGGTTTTGGAATTGTTTAAGTGCAAGGGTTTTGAACATAAACGTTCAAAACCCTTGCACCACGCAAAAACGCTTTCTTTGCGTGAGCAGATTTATAAATATGTACTGAATCAAAATCGCAGATTTTGAGCCAAAACACAAGCTTGATTGTGTTTTGGTAAAACGACAACGGCGTGTCGTCGTTTATTCAGTACATATTATTTATAGTATAATAACAATTTTCAATTATTGAAAATCAGTATAAAGCGTATAGTATAAATAGCGGCGATAACCAAAAAGCCGGGATGACCCGAGCTCAAAACGAGCAAGTCATCCCGGTTTTAATTTTCGCTTAGATCGTTTTATTTTTCCGCAAAGAACTCATAGAAGGCTCTGTAAGCCATATAAACGTCTGTTTTTGAGACGATCTCAAAGGGCGCGTGCATCGAGAGCACGGGCACGCCGAGGTCGATGACATCGACGTTCATATTCGCGACATATTTCGCGATGGTTCCGCCGCCGCCGAGGTCTACCCTGCCGAGCTCTCCGATCTGCCAGAGGATATCGTTCTTCTCGAGCAGAGAGCGGATCCTGCCCATATATTCCGCCGAGGCGTCGGAGGTGTCGTACTTTCCGCCGTGTCCGGTATATTTTGAAATGACCACGCCGCCGTTTAGGTAGCTGCTGTTGTTCGCCTCAAAAGCGGAGGCGTAGGTTGGATCGAACGCGGCGTTCACGTCAGCCGAAAGGCAGGCGGAGCTTGAAACCGCGCGGTAGCCCTCGATACCGTCGAGCTTCGCGAGGTCGTAGATGAAATAGCGCAGGAAGTCGCTCTGCATTCCGGTGTTGCCCTCGCTGCCGATCTCCTCCTTGTCGGTGAGATAGGTTATGCAGGTGCACTCGGGAAGCTCCGTGTCAAAAGCCGCCACAGCCGCGGGATAGGCGCAGACCTTGTCGTCGTGGCCGTAGCCGCCGATCATGCTGCGGTCAAAGCCGATATCCTTAGCCTTGAAGGAGGGGACCAGACAAAGCTCCGCCGAAAGAAAGTCGTTCTCGGTGATCCCGTATTTCTCGTTGAGGACAGCCATGACGTTGAGCTTGACAAGCTCCTTGTCGTCCTCGGCGCCGGGAAGCGGACGCGAACCGACGAGCACGTTGAGATCCTCGCCCGTGAACGCCTTGGACATGGTTTTTGCCGCCTGCTCCTGGGCGAGATGAGGCAGAAGGTCGGTGATGCAGAAGCAGCTCTCGTCGGGCTCGTCGCCCCACTTGATATCGACCGTCGTGCCGTCGAGCTTAACCACTCTGCCGTGAAGGGTGAGCGGGATAGCCGTCCACTGATATTTTTTGAGTCCGCCGTAGTAGTGGGTCTTGAAGAGGGCGAGGTTGTTAGCCTCGTAGAGCGGAGTGGGCTTGAGGTCGACCCTGGGGGAGTCTATATGAGCGATCGCCAGACGCGCGCCGTTTCTCACGCCGTTTTTGCCGATCACCGCCAGAGCCACCGCCTTGCCCCGGTTGATGAGATAGACCCTGTCGCCCGCCTTGTAGGAGGTCTCGGGATCAAAGGGCACAAAGCCCTTTTCGCGGGCGAGCCTCACGGTGTATTCGACTGCCTCGCGCTCCACCGGAGAGGCGTCCAGAAAAGCCTTGTAGCCCTCGCAGAATTCATCCGCCTTCGCGATCTCCTCCGGGGACAAGCTTTTGAACGGGAGCTTGTCGCTCTTCATGAGCTTCTCCCTGAGAAGCTGCGTCTTGTTTTTTTCTTCTGCCATTGCAGATCAGTCCTTTCATGTATTGATATCTATTGTTAACGGTTGTTATAGGTTTTGTTTATCGGCTGAGCCGAGCCGCGCAAGCTAAACCGATTCGCGCAAGCTGAGCCGAGCCGCTCACGGAGCATCCGGAAACGCCCTAAGAAGCGCCCTAATAATACAGCTCGGTGTACGCTTTCTTGGCGCTCTCTACCCTCTCGACGTATTCCGAGGTCTCGGGATAGGGGATAACGTCGAGCGTCACCCCGTCGGAGCTGCAGTTGGGATCCTTCAGCCAGTCGCCGACGGCAAAGCCCGCGTTGTAGGCGGCGACCGCGCACTGCTCGGTGCCGTAGTAATCGTAAAAATATTTCAGCAGATAGCAGCCGTAGTCGATGCAGACCCCGGGATCAAAGAGATCGTCCGAGGTGTATTTTCCCGATTCCCCGCGCTGCTCCATCAGCCATTCAAAGGAGGACGGCATCATCTGCATGACGCCTCTCGCCCCGACCGCCGATTCGGCGTCGGGATCAAAGCCGCTTTCGGTGCGGATGACCGCGTATATCAGGGCGGGATCGAGTTCGTATTCCTTAGCCGCCTTGTCAACGTATTCGCTGTAGCCGCGCGGATAGCTCACCTTGCGGAGATCGTCCGCGGACTTGCTGTTGAGATTGACCGCGATGACGATGACCGCCGCGGCAAAGATCGCCGCCAAAACCAGCCATACTATCAGCTTTTTTCCCTTGTTCGATTTCCTTCCCGCGTTGCGCCGTCTGCGCCCCTTGTCGGAGTATCGCGGCATCAAATCACCTCTTTATTACTGATCAACTCTTCGGTTTTTTTTATCAGCTCGGCTTCGCAGCCGTTGTTTTCGAGGATGAAGTCGGAGTTTTCCCTGAAATACTCCTCGCTGAGCTGGGCGTTCAATCTCTGCTCCGCCCTTTCCCTGCTGATCCCGTCGCGCCTTATGACCCGCTCAAGACAGATATCGCGGCTAGCGAGCACCGAAACAACGCAGTCGCAGATCGCGTCAATATTGCTCTCAAAGAGCTGAGGCGCGTCTATCACGACCGCGCCACGGGCGCTTTTCAGCCTTTTAAGGGTATCGGCAAGGACAAAGGGATGGACGAGCCTGCCGAGCAGCGCGGTGTTTTCCGCGCTCGAAAACGCCCTTTGAGCCAGAAGCGGGCGGTCAAGAGAGCCGTCGGAGCCGATTATATCGCCGCCGAAAACCGCCGCTGCAGCCCGCAGACAGACGGGATCGCTCTTATAGATCTCGGCGACCTGCTTATCAGCGTCGATCACCTCAAAGCCGTGAGCCCTGAAAACCGCCGCCGCGGTGCTTTTTCCCGCGCCGCTTTGTCCGGTCAGCCCGATAATTTTATTTCTTCTCAAGGTCGATCACCTCAAATCCCGCCGCGCGTATCAGGCGGTTGTATACCGCAAGCCCTACGCCGTCGGTACCGGGCAGGCGCGAGTAGACCGTGCGGATCCTGCCGCTCTCGTCAAGCCTGCGAAGCAGCTCGAAAAGGCTGTGCGCCTGCGCGGAGTAGTCCCCTCTTTTTCCGAGGGAATAAGCCTCGGTCCTCAGGGCGGCGATATCCTCGTCGCAGCAGAGCGCCGCCACGCCGTCGCCCGAATGGGCGTTTGTATATTCAATAAAAGCCTCGTCGCTTCCCCTGAGCAAAATGACGTTCGCCTTGGGGGAATAGTGCTTGTATTTCATGCCCGGGCTCGCGGCTCTCTCGCCCTCGGAGAGCCGGTGAAGCACCGCGTCGTCTACCTCGACCTCGCCGAGCGCCTCCCTGAGCTGCTCGACCGTCACTCCTCCCGGGCGGAGCACCCGCGGCTTTTCTCCCGCGAGGGTGATCACCGTGCTCTCGAGCCCGACCTCGCAGCTTCCGCCGTCGAGCACCGCCTCGATCCTTCCGCTCAGGTCATTCATGACGTGAGCGGCGGTCGTCGGGCTGGGAGAGCCCGAAAGATTCGCCGAGGGCGCGGCGAGCGGGGTTTTCGCCGCCTTGATTATCGCCCGCGCCGCGGGGTGGGATGGATAGCGGATCGCCACCGTATCAAGTCCCGCCGAGACCTCGTCGGGAATGACCTCTCCCTTTTTCATTATCATCGTGAGCGGACCCGGCCAGAAGCGCTCCGCCAGAAGGCGCGCGCTTTCGGGTATCTCCCGAACGAGGGAAAACCGCTCTATATCCGAAAAATCCGCGATATGCACGATAAGGGGATTATCCATCGGTCTGCCCTTCGCCCTGAATATCCTCGCTACCGCCTCGCCGTTGAGGGCGTCAGCCGCAAGGCCGTAAACGGTTTCGGTGGGGACGCCCACCAGACCGCCGCCGCGAAGGATCTCGCCCGCGCGCTCGATATCGCCGGGCGTTTCATTTAACAAAATCGTTTTCAAGCAATCACCTTACTCCATGCTTTCCCTGAGCTTTTCGGCTCTGTCGGCGGCAATGAGCGCGTCGATCACCTCGTCGAGATTTCCGTTGAGAACCGACTCAAGCTTGTAGAGCGTCAGCCCTATCCTGTGGTCGGTGATCCTGTCCTGAGGATAGTTATAGGTGCGGATCTTTTCGCTTCTGTCGCCCGAGCCGATCTGGGATTTGCGGTCGGCGGCTATCTCGTCAGCCTGCTTATCCTGCTTTTCCTTCAGCAGGCGGCTCTTGAGCACCCTGAGCGCCTTGTCCTTGTTCTTGTACTGGCTGCGCTCGTCCTGGCACTCCACTACCATTCCCGTCGGGATATGGGTTATCCTGATCGCGGAGCTCGTTTTATTTATATGCTGACCTCCCGCGCCGCTTGAGCGGAAGGTGTCTATTTTCAGATCCTTGGGATCGATCTCAAGCTCGACGTCCTCAGCCTCGGGAAGCACCGCGACGGTAGCCGCCGAGGTATGGACACGTCCCTGGCTCTCGGTCTCGGGAACGCGCTGTACCCTGTGGACGCCGCTCTCGAACTTAAAGCGCGAATACGCGCCCTCGCCCTCGATCATGAAGGATATCTCCTTGAAGCCTCCAAGCTCGGTCTCGTTTTGGTTTATCACCTCGACCCGGTAGCCGCGCTTTTCGGCGTACATCGTGTACATCCTGAAAAGCACCGCCGAAAACAGCGCGCTCTCCTCGCCGCCTGTCCCGCCTCTGATCTCAACGATAACGTTTCTCTCGTCGTTGGGATCCTTGGGAAGCAGGAGGATGTTAAGCTGCTCCTCGAGCTTTTCAAGCTGCTCCCTCGCCTCGTCAAGCTCGGCGCGCGCAAGCTCCCTCAGCTCGGGGTCGGAGGCGTCGCCGAGTATCTCAAGGCTCTCGCTCTCGGTTTGAAGCGCCTTTTTGTACTCGCGGTAGGTGAGCACGATCTCCTCTATCGACTTTATTTCCTTCATGGTTTTTTGATATTTATCGGGATCCGCGGCAACGCCCGGCTCGTAAAGCCTTTGGTTCAGCTCCCTGTAGCGCTTGTCGAAGATTTCAATTTTTTCAAACATATCCACAGCTCCGTTATGCTTCTTTTATGATCCTCTTTATGCTCTTCTCTATTTTGCGGCGGGGCGCCATGACCTCGCGCCCGCAGGCTTCGCATTTGATCTTAAAATCCATTCCCACGCGAAGCACGGAAAACACCTTGCCGCCGCAGGGATGGGGCTTTTTCATTTCGAGCCTGTCTCCGACGCTGATATCCAAGGCGCTCACCTCCGCATACATATTCATTGTATATTATACTATAAGGCGAGCGATTTTTCAACTGTCTATTTTGCGCTGTTTCGGGCTATCTCTGCGCTGTTTCGGGCTATCGGAAAAAAAGCGCCCGGTCAAACGACCGAACGCTTGATGATTTTTCTTTTGATCAGTCCGTCAGGCAGGCGTCGAGCTCGCCGGTGATCTGCTCCTTGTCGAGATTCTGACCGATGAATACGAGCTTGATGATCCTGTCGCCGTATTTTTCGTGCCAGTCCTTTCTGAGCTCCGCGTCCTCCGCGAGAGCCTTCTTCTGAACCGCCTCGGGAGCGGAAGCCAGCCACTGACCGTAATCGGAGCAGTTGACCTGCTTGCCCGCCTGTTCGAGCATGATAGCCCAGTCGGGATCCTCCCTGACCCAGAACAAGCCCTTGGCGCGGATGATATTCTTGGGGAATGCCGAGAGCCAGCGGTCGATCTTGTCCTGAGCGAACGGACGGCGGCGGTAATAAACAAAGGTGCCTATGCCGTACTCCTCGACCTCTCCCTCGCCGTGGTGGTGATGATGATGGTGTCCGTGACCGTGGTGCTCGTGCTCGTCCTCGTCATGATCGTGGTGATGGTGCTCGTGCTCGTCCTCGTCGTGATCGTGATGATGGCGCTCGTGCTCATCCTCGTCGTGATCGTGGTGATGGTGCTCGTGCTCGTCCTCGTCATGGTCGTGATGATGCTCGTGCTCTTCTTCCTCTTCCTCGACGTCGGCGTTAAGCTCGCGCACCCACGCGGGAGAATTGGCGACCTTGCCGAAATCGAAGTAGTTGGTATCGAGGATCTCCTTGAAATCGACCTCACCGCGGGTGGTTTCGATCAGCTTAGCCTCGGGCTGGAGCGCGCGGATGACCTTCTTGATCTTGACGAGCTCCTCGTCCGTAACGAGATCGACCTTGTTGATGATGATGGTGTTGCAGAACTCGATCTGCTGGATGATAAGGTTCTCGATATCCTCGTCGTCGATATCCTCCTTGAGCAGAGCGCCGCCGCAGCCGAACTCCGAGGAAAGGCGCGCCGCGTCAACGACGGATACCACGTTGTCAAGGCGGCAGAGCTTGGGAAGTCTCGGGTCGTCGTATGAGCCGTCGAGCATTGAAATTGTCTGAGCGATCGGAATGGGCTCGCAGATGCCGGAGGCTTCAATGAGGATATAGTCGAACTTGTTCTGCTCGATTATCTTGCAGATCTGGTCGATAAGGTCGGTCTTGAGGGTGCAGCAGATGCAGCCGTTCTGGAGCGGAACGAGGTTCTCGTCCTTTTCGGCGACGACGCCGCCCTTCTGGATCAGCTCGGCGTCGATATTGACCTCGCCGATATCATTTACTATTACAGCCACCTTGTAGCCCTGCTGGTTATTGAGAACATTGTTGAGCAGGGTGGTCTTTCCCGCGCCGAGATAACCCGTGAGCACAGTCACCGGCACGATCCTTCTCGCGTTTGCTTTCTTTTTGCCAAACATTTGAATCACTCCTTATTGAATACGAAGTATAAGCGTAAATAAATCTGTTCCCGCAAGGAAAGCGTTTCTTTGCGAGGCAGATAGCAGATAATAGTATAACACTTTTCGCGCGAATAAACAACCTTCAATTTGCACAAAAGAAGACCGCGCATAAAGAAGATAAAAAATACATTTGACCTTTTTGAAAAAGTATAGTATAATAAAGAGCGGAAAATGAAAAAAACATCTGCCCGTGGCGCAATTGGATAACGCAACGGATTCCGATTCCGGAGAATGGGGGTTCAAATCCCTTCGGGCAGGCCATCTTAGGTGAGCAATTTTGATACAATGTATTAAAGTTGCTCACCTT
This sequence comes from uncultured Ruminococcus sp., assembly GCA_902774325.1. Classification (GTDB taxonomy): domain Bacteria; phylum Bacillota; class Clostridia; order Oscillospirales; family Acutalibacteraceae; genus Ruminococcoides. Next base: position 2,160 of record CACYIC010000030.1, on the reverse strand, counting down.
AGTATTTATGCGGTTTTTTGAGGGTTGCCGGATTAACCCTCAGACAAAACAAACGCAAAACAGCCCTGTTTGCCGAGGATTTGATCTCCTTGGCGAACAGGGCGTTTTCATTTTTGGGTATATGCGGTCGATTTGCGGGTATATGCGGTCGGTTTGAAGGCTTTAGCGGTCGATATATGCTTTACGTGCGTAAATCTAATTGGCCGTCATTTCTGCAAGTATCATCTCCTCATTCCAAGTCATTTTAACCTCTTATAATGTTTTTATCCGTTTTCAGACAAATACTGTTGTAAGTTTGGCAAGATTCTTATGGAGAAGGTTTGAGCTGAAGACCCATTGTAATGGTAAAACTGAACATTCGTACAATCATCAGTTTTTCCGTTTGTCAAATCCATTACTCCAATCGGACTGCATTTAGGTACGAGGTTATATCCACCATTATACTCCTGAAGATACCATTGTTGATTTGTTCCACCGTTAGCGGGATGAACCATTATGTTAGCCCCACTTGTTGTTGATAAACCTTCCAAGTCAATTACCTTACCATCCGCATTGGAAGCAATTATGTACGTTCCATCATTGTTTTTAGTGAAATGCCATGTTTGATAACGACCGATTGAGCGATTTTCAGTACCAACGATGATGTTTCCGTCATGGCTTTCTATTGGTTTTTGGCTTTCCATATGCAAAATCAAAGCGTCGAACTCTTGAGGCGCATATTCATTTGTGTGTTTAGGAACATACTTAACCCAGTGAACAATCCCGCTAACCGTTGATGATGGAGTGATTTGGCTTGAGGATTCTTTATCAAGGTACCTATAATAATAATATGTGTACACAGGCTCCTGATAATACCATCGAGTTCCTCTTTGAATATCATCCCATTCATATTCGTACCACATAGTATGATAATTTACGCCATTATGATACCATCTGTAGCCCTGAGCATTATTTCCATTTGCACCGGGTTCGGTAAGAGGATAAGTTAAATCAATTGATTCGTATGTCGTATAATTTCCCCGCGGCAAATCACTTCCGGCAGAACCCGATGAATTGCGGTACCTAAAGTAATGATAATAATGAGTTCTGCTTACTTCATATTCTTCTGACCAGACGTTTCTTACGCCATTGTTTGGATCGTTATAAACCGGACCTTGTGTTGGTCCCCACGACGTCCTTCCTCACCCTTCACAAATATGATGATATCTTTCTGTTCCCGTGTCATTATAATGATTCCCCTCTCTTTTTTGTGGTCATATGTTAACTCTGATACACATTTTTTTCAATAATGATTTACAGAAAAAAATCAAAGGATTATTCGGCTTCTTTTATTTATTATGCAGTTTTTTAACTTCACACGAGTATAGGCAGACAATCAACACATTGCCATACTGCGGCAGCTCGGGCTTGATCCTCAACAAAGTGAACTTAACATAATATACAGTTAGAGTGATAATAGAAAAAAAGCACGTGTGTCTCTCAAATTCTTTTCGATAAATGAGAGATGAAAGCCGTTCTCAAATTTGCTTGACTAATTCTATTGAATTGAGTAAAATATTGTAAAAGAAGGTATTTCAATGCTTGACAAAGAAAAAGAAAAACGCCTGAGAGCTGTCAAGATTGCAAAGGCGATCAACAGCATTGAAGGCGTTCCGATTCCCGATGAAACAAATGAGTTTTTTAGACAATGGATCGACGGCGAAATATCCGACGATCAATTAACTGAGATTATGCTTTCTTTATGCAAGAGGATATAACATGAGCAAATACGATATCTATCTTCAAGAAAACAGCAAAGTGCTGAAAAACAAGCTTAACATTCTCTAATTGATATTTCTGCGGTTTCACCAACGACTTCGTTACTTATTCCATATTGATATTCGCAAGAAATTTCTCCATCGTTTAGAGGGTACTTGGCATTTTTGATTGTTACTCTTTTTGCAGTTCCTGATATATTTAATAATGAAAAGAACGAAAAAGAATTCTCAATATATGCGGGTTTATTGGAAACTATCTCCATTTCAGAATAATCATCTATGATATATCCCTTTTTCCCAAGGGAGCACAATAGTTTCCACACCAAGGTGCGGGTTATCGTGGGAGTCAAAATCTCCCACGATAAGTCCGGGATTTACTTGCAAAGATTCTAAATGTTTCAGT
>CACYIC010000029.1 GCA_902774325.1 uncultured Ruminococcus sp. | reverse complement strand
TGATTTAAGTGCATTTTCAAGTATACCACGTGGAGCAACGTGACTTTTCTTTTTATTCAATTTTTACCCACTGATTCTAGGGAAGAGCCACAAGAATACGCGATTATGGTATAATCTTGAGGTTAAGGAGACCCTTTAACAAAGCGTTTACAAATTGTAAGGAGGAAGTAGAAAATGAAAAGAATCATAGCGATACTGCTTGCGGCGGTCATGATCGCGGGACTTTGCTCCTGCTCGGGCGGCTCGGGCGGTTCCGAGGGCTCGAACGACTCGGAGACGATCAAAATAGGCTACGTCAATCCGACCACCGGCGCGCTCGCGGGCAACGGCGAGGGCTGCGAATGGGCGGTAAAGCAGATCACGGACTATGTTAAGGAGCATCCGATCACGGTTGACGGCAAGGAAAAGACTATCGACGTAATAGTTTACGATTCCAAGTCCGATCAGAACACCTGCACCGAAATGGCTCAAAAGCTTATCGAGGAGGACAATATCGACCTGATGATCGCCATCCAGACCCCGAACACCGTTATCCCCGTAGCTCAGGTAGCCGAGAGATACGGAGTTCCCTGCATCGCGACTCAGTCTCCCGTCGATCCTCTCGCTAACTCACTCGACGAATTCAACTGGACCTACGACTTTTTCTATACTCTCGACGAGGTTTACGAATCCCAGAGAGCTCTTTGGACGAAGGCGGGCTACGCTCCCGGCTCAAAGGCTAAGGTAGGACTGCTCTTCGCCAACGACACCGACGGCACCTCCTGGCACGATCTCTTCATCAGAAGGCTTGCCGAGGACGGCTACACCGTTGTCGATCCCGGTCAGTACCCCTCAAAGACGACCGACTTCACAAGCGTCGCCAACACCTTCAAGGAGGAGAAGATCGACCTCATCGCGGGAACCAATATCCCTCCCGATTTCATGAACGCCTACAACGCGGTCATCGAGGCGGGCGTTGAGATCGGCTGCATCACTATGGGCAAGTGCTGCCTGCTCCAGAGCGACGTCGAGGCTCTCGGCGACCTCGCGGACGGCATCATGACCCAGGTTTGGTGGGCTCCCTCGAATCCCTTCAAGTCAGACCTCACCGGCTTGGACTGCAAGGAGATCAACGAGCTTTACAAGAAGGACAACGGCAGGGTCATGCCTCAGCCGACAGCCTTCGCTTACGCGGGACTCGAGCTTGCTGTCCAGACCTTCAAGGAGGCGGGCACTACCGAGAAAAAGGCTGTTTACGACGCGATCGGAAAGCTCAAGTGCCAGACCATCGTCGGCTCTGTCGACTACTCCAAGAAGCTGAAGGGTCTGCCCTACAGCAGCTCCGTTCTCACCGGCGGTCAGTGGCAGCGCGACGAGAACGGCGAGCTCAACCTCGTCATTATCGACAACTCCCTCTATCCCGAGATCCCGATCACGGGCGAATATCTTGAGGGCAACGCCACAACCAACAAAAAATCGGAATAATACGGGCTTTTCCGTTGCCGGGTATCGGCGTTATTTCCGGGTTATGGACTAAAAATGAGCAATATACTTGAATTTGAAGATATAAACGCCGGTTATGGCAGAATCCGCATTCTCAACGACCTGTCCTTCACCGTAGAGGAGGGGCAGGTCTATGGCGTTATCGGCCCGAACGGAAGCGGCAAGACCACTATGTTCAACGCGCTTATCGGGCTGATAAAGCCGACCTCCGGAAGGATAATTTTCGACGGGGTGGATATCACGAGAATGTCGGCGAATGTCCGGTGCAAAATGGGGCTGGGGCGCACCTTTCAGGTGCCCAGACCGTTTGAAAACATGAGCCTCTACGAAAACGTCCTTGTCGCCGCTGTACACGGCGGCTCCAACAGCGAGAGATTCGCCAGGGATCTGGCGCTGAGCAGCCTCAAGATGACGGGGCTCTACGACAAGCGCGAGATCAGGGCGGGCGAGCTGACGCTTCTCGACAGAAAAAGACTCGAGATCGCGCGCGCTCTGGGGACCTCTCCCAAGCTTCTGCTTCTCGACGAGGTCGCCGCGGGGCTGACCGACGCCGAGGTAAAGGATATCATGAGACTTGTCGCCGACCTCAAGGCGGCGGGATACTCGATCGTCTGGATAGAGCATATCATAGAAACGATGGTCGGCTCGACCGACAGGCTGATGTGCATGGCTGAGGGACGCTGCGTAGCGGACGGAGCTCCTCGCGAGGTGATCGAGTCCGAGGAGGTTCAGAGGCTTTATCTGGGGGTGGATGAAAATGAGTGACGCCCTGCTCAGCGTTGAGGGAGTGAGCGTGCGCTACGGCGATTTTTCAGCCGCGGAATCGGTCAGCTTCAGCATAGAGAGGGGTCATATCGTATCCCTCATCGGTCTGAACGGCGCGGGCAAGACCACCATCGTGAATACAGTGATGGGGCTTCACAAGCCCGAATCCGGCAGGATCGTTTTCAAGGGCGAGGATATCACCTCGCTCTCCACGGAAAAAATAGTTTCAAGGGGACTTTCGCTGGTTCCCCAGGGCGGAAGGTGCTTCAACAGGATGTCCGTTCAGGATAATCTGCTCATGGGCAGCTATCCGAGGACGGCGCGAAAAAAGGCTAAGCAGACGCTCGAGCACGTTTACGAGCTTTTCCCGGTGCTTGAGGAGATGAAAAAGCGTCCCGCGGGCACGCTTTCGGGCGGTCAGCGCCAGATGGTCGCGATCGGAAGGGCGCTGATGGCTTGTCCCGACTGCCTGATTTTTGACGAGATCTCACTCGGTCTTTCTCCGGCGGTCATCAAGGATATATACAACAGGATTATCAAGATCAACCGGGAGGAAAAGACCTCGATCCTTCTGATAGAGCAGGACACCAAGAGGGCGCTCGGCGCCTCGGATTCCTTCTGCGTGATGCTCAAGGGAAGGGTCGTCCTCTCAGGAAGCTCCTCCGAGATCGATCCCGAAACGCTCAAAAAGGCGTATTTCGGTATCTGAGGCGAAAGGCTCTCCGCGAGAAAGGACGTTCCGGCGCGGTATTGCCTTGATTAATACTAAACTCAAAACAGGTTTATAAACTATTTTCGATCTGAACGCTTTATACTGATTATCAATAGAAATCAGACCGATAAGAATGTCGGGTTTTTATTGAAAATGAGTATTAATACAGATTTCGGCGGAAACGCGACGGCTGTTGACAGGTTTTATTTGAAGATAGGATTAGGAAGAAAAAATGTATTTTGTTCAAATAATCGTCAACGGAATACTTCTTGGCAGCGTCTACGCGCTCCTCGGAGTAGGCATGACGATGATTTTCGGAATAGTAAAGCTCACGAATCTGGCTCACGGAGAGTTCATCGTGCTCGGCGCTTATCTCGCCACGGTGCTCGCTCCCGTGCTCGGGGTCGACCCGGTAGTTACCCTTGTGATAACCGTCCCGCTGATGTTCCTCGGGGGCTTCCTGCTCCAGTATTTTCTGATCGGCAGGGCGATGAAAAAGGGAAACGAGCCCGCGCTGCTGGTGACCTTCGGCTTGTCGATCATCCTTCAGGACGTCATGCTGATGGTGTTCTCCGCGGACGCTCAGCACATCGTAGCCTCCTACAGCAAATCGACGGTGAAGCTTGGCTCGATAGAGATCTCGGTGCTCCATCTGGTGCTCTTCGCGATCAGCCTGATCTCGATTTTATCTCTGACGCTGTTTTTGAGATACACCTATATCGGAAGGGCGATCCGCGCAACCTCCGACGACTCCGACGCGGCTTCTCTCTCGGGAGTCAACATCAACAAGATCTACGCCGTGGCGATGGGAATAGCCATGGCGAGCGCGGCGGTCGCGGGTCTTTGCGTCGGAATGAAATGGACCTATTACCCCAGCTCAGGCGGCAGCTATCTTTTGATCGCCTTCGTCGTGGTGGTTATAGGCGGGATGGGCAGCGTGCCCGGCACCCTCGCGGCGGGCATCCTCTTCGGACTCGCCCAGGTAATCGGCGGAGCGAATTACGGCTTGCTCATAAGCTACGTCATGCTGCTGATCGTACTTGTTGTAAGACCCAAGGGCATTTTCGGAAAGTAGGCGGTGAGCATTATGGCAAAAAAACGACTTGTGAAACGCAACGTCAGGGTGCTTGACTCTCTGCCGATGCTCATTGTCTGCATAGCGGTCGTCGCCGCGCTGTACGTCGCCTGTCTTACGGGTCTGGCGTCCAACAACGCGATGAGATACATGATCCAGATATTTTTGTATATGACGATGGGCGAGATGTGGAACCTGCTCTCGGGCTTTACCGGAATGACGAGCCTCGGGCAGCAGCTCTACGTCGGACTCGCGGGCTATTCGGTGGCGGTCGCCACGACAAAGCTGCAGCTTTCGCTCGGCATCGGGCTTGCCCTCGGAGTCGCGGTGAGCGTCGTTATCGCGCTTCTGCTCTCGCTGGTGCTCTTCAGGATGCAGGGGATGTACTTCTCCATCGCGACCTGGGTCGTCGCCGAGGCTTTTGAAAAGCTGTTTTTGAGCTGGAAATATGTTGAACAGGGAAGCGGAATGACGATACGGGTGGTTCCCTACCCCAAGATCTCTGAGATCTGCGCGGCTTCGCTGACGCTCTGCGTCGTCGCCGTCGCGGTGGTCTATCTGCTTCTGAGGACGAGGGTAGGACTCGGGCTCACAGCCATGCGCGACGATATCACGGCGGCGTCGGCTGTCGGAGTCAACATCTTTGCCGGCAAGCTGCTCGTTTATGTTATCGCGGCGGCGTTTATCGCGGTTGCGGCGGGCATATTCTTCGTAAACAAGGGTATCGTCTATCCCGAAAGCGGCTTCGGCATCGGCTGGACGGTTTCAATGATCTTCATTGTTACCATCGGCGGCTCGGGAACCGTGAGCGGCCCGATCGTGGGAGCGGCGATATACGTTTTCCTTCAGGAATTTCTGGCGCACTATCCCGGATGGTCAAATATTATTCTGGGAGCGATCACCATTCTCGTGATCTTCTTCCTCCCAAAGGGAATAATGGGAACCCTCCAGGAGAAGCTGGGCTTTGAGATATTCTCGGCGAAGCGTTTTTCCTTCGCCAGACACAGATAGATCTTTTCACACCGCGCGCCCTTCGCGGAAGCCTCACGGCGCGCAGGGAGGTCAAATGGCAGACTTTCGTAAAGTATTCAGGTATCTGAAGCCTTATACGGCGATGATAATATTTTCGGTGCTCCTCATGGTTGTCGAGGTCGCCTCAAATGTGCTCCAGCCGAAATATATGGAGCAGATCGTCGACGACGGCGTTCTGCGCATGGATATCGACGTTGTTTCAAGGGCGGGCGTGATGATGCTGGTCGTCGCGCTGATCGGCGGTATCGGCGGCTTCTTCTCCTGCGTGCTCTCAAATATCTATTCGCAGCGGTTCGGCAGCGACCTCAGAAAGCTGCTTTTCAGAAAAATCATGACGCTCTCGGCGGAGCAGGGGGATACGATCACCTCGGGCTCGCTGATAACCCGCATGACGGGCGACACCCGCACCGTGACCGAGTTTTCCTCGGTCGTTATTCAGATGGTCGTGAAGCCGTTCATGCTCTTTGTGCTCGGCATCGTGATGGTGCTCGGGATAGATCCGGTCTACGGCGTGATCCTGCTGATCTCCCTTCCGCTGCAAATCGCGCTGATGTATTTTTTCATCAAGCGCTCCTCAAAAATATTCAGAATAATCCAGAAAATGGTGGATAAGCTCAATTCCTCGGCGATCCACCTGGTTTCAAACAACAGGCTGATAAAATCCTACGTCAGGGAGGACTACGAGTCCTCCAAATTCGACAGGCAGAATATCGACCTCACCGCGACAGTGATGAGGGTGCAGCTCTTTATGGCGATCCTCAACCCGCTGGTGATGTTCATTCTCAACGCGGTCGTGCTCGCGGTCATCTTTGTCGGGGGCTTTCAGGTCGAGGCTAACGCGATCCGCGTTGGCTCGATCATGGCGGCTATAAGCTATTCTCAGCAGATACTCATGTCGATGATGACCCTGGGAGGCATTTTTCAGTACATCTCGCGCTCAAGGGTCTCCGCCGAGAGGCTTGCCGAGGTGCTCGATATGGAGCCGAGCGTGGTTTCGGGCGAAAAGAAGCTCGATCATCGGATCGAGAGCATAGCTCTCAGGGACGTGACCTTCCGCTATCCCGGAAGCAAGAATTCAGTCTATCCCGCTCTTGACGGCGTTTCGGTCGAGATACGCCGTGGCGAGAGCGTCGGCATAATAGGCGCCACCGGCTCGGGCAAGAGCACCCTCGCGGCGCTGATGATAAGGGCTTACGATCCCGATTCGGGCGCGCTGCTCGTCAACGGCGAGGATATCAGGGATTATTCCCTCGGCGAGCTGAGGAGCAGGATCGTCCTCGTTTACCAGAACAGCGACATCTTCCCGGCGACTCTCAGGGAAAACATCACCGCCGGACGCCGCGATTACACACAGGCGGAGTTTGAAAAGGCAGCCGCCGCCGCGGGAGTTGACGAGATCGCGGACAGCCTTGCCTACGGCTACGACACCAAGACAGCCGAAAGAGGCAGCACGCTTTCGGGCGGTCAGAAGCAGCGCGTCGCCATAGCAAGGGCGCTCATGAGAAGGGCTGAGGTGCTGATCCTCGACGACAGCACGTCGAGCCTCGATTCCCGGACAGAGGCGGCGGTGCTCGGTAAAATAGAAAAAGAATACGGAGAGCTGACGAGGATAATCATTTCCCAGAGGATATCCGCCGTCAGGGGCTCCGATAAGATAATCCTCATGAACAACGGAAAAATAGAGGCGTCGGGAGATCACGCCTCCCTGATGGAGAGCTGCGGGCTTTACCGCTCGATCTACGAGGCTCAGGATCCGGACGGAGGTGAGGCTCTTGGATAGCATGATGCGCCCCGGCGAGCCCGGAGAAAGAGTCGCTCCCCGCAGCGCGTTCAGGACGATGAAGCGCCTGCTCGCTTATTTCGCGGACAGCAGGGCGATCCTGATCTGGATGCTGGTGCTGCTCGCCGCTTCAAACGGACTCAATCTGCTCATACCCGACCTGATAGGACGGGCGGTCGACGCCCTCGATATTTCGCGGACGGGCTTATCGGTGGATTGGCGCAGCCTGATAATCATTCTTTCGGTGCTGCTCGCGGTCTTTGCGTTCTCGTCGCTCTTCGGCTGGCTTCAGGGAAGGCTGGCGGCAAAGCTGACGCGCGCGACGACTCTTACTATCAGAAAGAACGTTTCGGAAAAGCTGATAAGGCTTCCCGTCAGCTTCTTCGACAACCACCAGGGCGGCGATATGCTCGCACGCCTGACAAACGATATAGACAATATTTCAAACCTCGTCAGTCAGGCTGTCGGGACCGCGATCTCGGCGGTGATCGTAATAGTCGGCTGCGTGGTCATAATGCTGATAAACAACCCCCTGCTCACGGCGGTGAGCCTGAGCACGGTGGTTTTGAACGTGCTTTTCACCCTCCTGCTCTCAAAAAAGATGTTCGGCTATTTCCGCAGGCAGCAGCGCTCGGTCGGAGAGATGAACAGCCACGTCGAGCAGTCGGTGGCGGCAAAAAAGACGATAGACAGCTACAATCTCACCGAGGATTGTATCGCGGAAAACGACAGGCTCAGCGACGAGCTGATGGATTCCTCGATAAAGGCTCAGGTGCTCGGCGGCGCGATGAACCCGCTGATGTGCATAATCGGAAACATCAACTTCCTGCTGATAGTCGCCGTGGGCGCCGCTCTGTTCATAAACGGCGGCTTCGGGGTGACTATAGGCACTATCCAGGCGTTCGCGCTGTACTCGAGGCAGTTCACAAAGCCGATCAACGAGATCTCGGGCATATTCTCGCAGCTCATGACGGCTCTCGCCTCGGCGGAGAGAGTTTTTGAGATAATCGACGCCGAGACCGAGGAGGACGGCGGGGAAGCAGCGGATGAGGAGAACGAGCCCTGCTCGATCGCTTTCGAGCACGTCAGCTTCTCATATATCAGGGGAGTGAAGGTGCTCGACGACTTCTCGCTCACGGTCGGACGCGGCGAGCGCGTCGCGCTCGTGGGACGCACCGGAGCCGGAAAAACAACGCTCATAAGCCTGCTCATGAGGTTCTACGAGCCTGACAGCGGCAGGATACTCCTAAACGGCGTCGATATCCGCGAGATACCCAAGGCGCGGCTCAGGCGGACGGTCACGACGGTTTTGCAGAGCACCGCGATAATCGACGGCACCGTGAGGGACAACATCGCCTACGGAAGCTTTTCGGCGACCGACAGGGAGCTTGAGGGCGCCGCGAGAACCACCCATGCCGACGAATTCATCGACAGGCTTGAGAAGGGCATGGATACCGAGATATCATCTGACGATACCAGACTCAGCCAGGGACAGCGGCAGCTTATCTGCCTTGCGCGCGCCTCGCTGACAAAGCCCGGGGTTTTGGTGCTCGACGAGGCGATGAGCTCGGTCGATTCCGCGACCGAGGCGCGGATCCAGAGCGCCATGCTCGGACTCATGGACGGCCGCACCTGCATCATCATCGCTCACAGGCTTTCGACCGTAAGGAACGCCGACAAGATCGCCGTGCTTTCCGACGGAGCCGTGACGGAAACGGGCACCCATCAGGAGCTGCTTGACAGGCGCGGAGAATATTATAAGCTCTACAAAAATCAATATCTGCGGGATCCCTCGTGACGGCTAAGGACAGTCCGAGGCATTCCGAAAATATCAAAACAGAACAAAGGGGACGAAGAAATTGCTGGCAAAAACCGAATGCTCCGACGCGCAGTATCTGGCGATCAGAAAGATAGTCAAGCGCGTGGAGAAATCCACTCCCGAGTTTGTTGAAAACTCTCTTTACGTCAAGCACAAGGATGAAATAATGAAGAACGCCCGAAAGAGGGTGGACGAGGTCCTTGAGCTCCAGAAAAAGGGACTCATCTGCACGACGGGCAAGTTTGTGCCCTCCGTGCACTATCCTCCGATCACGCAGTATCCCTTCCATTCTCAGGAGGAGGTAATGAGCACCTACAAGGCTCCCGAGGACGGGATGTTCGATATTTACGTCCATATCCCGTTCTGCGCTCAGCACTGCAGCTTCTGCCACTATCCCGGCGAGCTCGGCTCCTGCGCGGCTCTCAGGGAGAATCAGATAAAATACCTCGATCATCTCGAAAAAGAGATGGACAATTACATGAAGGTGCTCGGCGTTGAGAAGATCAAGGCGAGATCGATCCTCTTCGGAGGCGGTACCCCCTCGCACATGGATCCCGATCTCTTTGAGAGGCTGATGAAATTCTTCACCGACAGGATCGACCGCACCACCGTCACCCAGTTCAACTTTGACGTGGACGAGGTCACCCTGACGGGCGAGGACGGAATGAAAAGGCTTGCGATCATGTCGAAATACGGCGTTGACCGCCTGACGATCGGCTCCCAGTCGCTCCATCCCGAGATCCTCAAGCTGATGTTCCGCCGCGCGACCGTTAAGACCATCATGGAGGCGGTTGACAACTGCCGCCACAAGTTCACCTGCGTCGATTACAGAAAGATCAACAAGATGCGCGAGGAGGGCGTTGAGATTACCCAGGAGCTGCTCGACAATACTCAGCGTCAGGGCTTCATCCTCAACCTCGAGTTCATCTTCGGCTTCATGGGAGTCAACGTCGATATCTTCGCGGACACGATCGAGCGCGCCTGCCTGATGAACCGCGAGGGACTTATCGACGAGATCCAGCTCTACCGCCTCAAGGTTGACGCCTACGGAGATTTCCAGGGCATTATCGGTCTGCTCTACGACCGCGAGCCCGGGCTGTTCCCCGATTTCGAGGAGAATATGATGCAGAAGGCGGTCGCCGAGGAGATCCTCAAGCTCTACGGGCTCAAGGGCAATCTCAGGCGCGTCTATACCAGGGATCCCTATATCTATTCCCACTACGCCTACAATCAGTGCTGCGCCCAGCTCGACCAGATTGGTCTGGGACTCACGGCGTTCAGCTCGCTCAGAGACCGCTTCTTTATCAACACCGACAGCTTCGACGAGTATTACGAGCTTGTCGACAGCGGAAAGCTCGCGCTCAACCGCGGATATGTCCGCGACAGGGAGCAGCAGCTTCGCTGGTCGATCGCCCTTCCGCTGAAGAATACCGAGGTCAGAAAGGACCGCTTCAGAAAGATCAACGGAATGGAGATCGAGGACTGCTTCAAGAAGAAGTGGAAGAAGCTCATGGACGCGGGACTCGTGGTCGACAAAAAGGTTCTCGGCTATCCGTCCTACACCCTTACAGAGCTCGGAAAATTCATCGCCGACGAGTGCGCCGAGGAATTCAACAGCAACGAGTTCATCCCCTGGAGCAGAGACGAGTATATCCACGGCGAGCTCTATCCATACGACGACAATACTACCGAGGACGCTCTCGGTATAATATAAATACTACCGAAAATCAATTGAGGTGATTCAAAAATGTGCAAGGAAGGAAACCCGCTGTACGAAACACCCACCGAGATCAAGGTCACTGCGAAGGACAGCCTTGTCCACGTCGGCAGTCTTGATTCCTTTGATATCACAAAGGGCGGCATTAAGGCGGGAAAGCTGATTCTCAGCTATTTTGAGAACGGCAACAAAAAACAGCTTTTGAAGGCTATTGAGATCTACGAAAAGATCATTCCGGATGAAAACTTCGGCGGCGAGTACACCGCTCTGGAATGGATGTGCAAGCTGCTCACCTCTCCCGAGGACGCTCAGAAGGATCTGCTCAGTCAGCCTCTGGTAAAGAGCTTCTACGACGTTCTTTCAAAGGACAACTTCGCCGATCTCAAGCAGTATCTGCAGCTCAAGTACCATATCGTCGAGATCGACAAGGACGACGTCGAAACCAAGAAGAAGCTCCGCTTCCTCGAGGACTTCATCCTCTTCAACAATCCCGACCGCGAGCGCTGGGAAAAGACCAGAGAGAATATGGCGAAGTTCAATATCCGCAAGGGCGAGAGAATCGCGGACGTCGGCTCCGGTCCCGGATACTTCTCCTTCAAGTTCGCCGATATCGTCGGCGAGGAGGGAAAGGTCTACGCGATCGAGACCAACCCTATGCACCTCGACTTCCTCAGAAGGCATATCGCCGATAACGACATCAAAAACGTCGACGTGGTGGTTAGCCAGTTCGAGGGCATCGGACTTGACAAGGACGTTAGGGTAGATACGGTGTTCATCTGCTCGCTCTACCACAACGTTTACGCCGCCTTCACCGATTTCGAGAGAGAGAAGTTCGTCGGCAGCATCCGCAACGCGCTCGAGGACGGCGGCAAGCTGATAATAGTTGACAACGACCTGGTCGACAGCACCGAGCTGCCCTATCACGGTCCCTACATCAGCAAGGCGCTGCTCACCTCTCAGCTCTATCACTACGGCTTCAAGCTGGTAGACGACTACCAGTTCACCCCCCAGAGATACGTTCTCATTTACGAGAAGGTGGATATCCCCACGAATATCGAGTACAGGGAAAACAGTATAGACGATCCCTGCAATATCCACGTCAATTCCGCCGGCTCGCTGATCCGCTACCGCATCATCGGCACCTCGACCGCGGGCTACACCATCAGAGGCAAGGCTTGCGGCAGGGTGATGTACGAGGGCTTTGAGAAAAACGACCCCGCGCTCATCCAAAAGGCTCACGATATGTTCGCCGAGCTATGGCCTCAGGAGCGCATCGGCGACGATTACACCGCCTTCATGTGGTTCTGCGAATACTACCTTGCGGACGGTGAGGAGCGCGAAAAAATGCTCTCCGACCCCAGAAACAGGATGTATTTCGAGTTCTTCGGAGGAAACGACTACGAGAAGCTGAAAAAGTACCTCTACGTCAAGTTTTATCTCGAGCATGAGGAGGATCCCGATTCCAACATCGAAACCTCCTTCGACTACGGCGGAACCGACCTCCCGATCAGCACCCTCAACGAGTGGAACGAATACTTTGTTTTCAACAACCCCAACCGTTATCTCTGGGAAAAGACCGACCAAATGCTCAAGATCTTCGATATCCGCGAGGGCGAGAGCATCGCCGACCTCGGCTGCGGCGGCGGCTACTTCACCTGGGAGTTCTCTAAGCTCGTCGGCGACAAGGGGACCGTCTACGCCACCGAGATCAACAAGGACGCGATGAAGTACCTCGACGAGTTCAGGGAGAAGAGCAAGGTCAAAAACATCCGCACGCTCGTCACCAAGATGAACGACTGCAAGCTAAAGGAAAATTCCTGCGACAAGGTGTTCATGTGCTCGATGTACCACGCGGTCTATATCACCGATATCGAGTTTGTAAAGGACGATTTCATCGCGAGCATCCAGAAGGGACTCAAGAAGGGCGGCAAACTCATCATCGTCGACAACGACGTTACCGACCGCGACACCCCGTCCTATTACGGACCGGGTATCATGCCCGAGCTCATCATCTCGCAGCTCTCCTTCTACGGCTTCAGGCTCGTTAAGAAGGAGCAGCTTATCCCGCAGAGGTTCGTATTGATATTTGAGCTCGAAGAAAAAAAGAAAGTAGGCGAGAGAAAGCATGGATATAAGCAGCGCGAAGATCAGCAACCACGCTGATAACCTGCGCGATCCCGAAAACGCCAAGGTCGAGATCAAGGGTCAGAGAGGCGTTATCTGTTTGGTAAACGGCATCAACGTTCCCAAGACCGAGGGTCATTCCATGCCCTCAAAGGTGACAAGGATACTCATTGAAAGCTTCATGAAGCGCCCCTCGCTCGGAACCGAGGCGATGGACGCGATCTACAAGCTCGCGAACAACGGAGTCCTTGTCACTCAAAGCCCCCGGTATCCCTCCTTTGCGTCGGCGGGAAGCGTGTTCTTCCTAAAAAACAAGTTTGTTTTCAGCTGCGCGGGCGACAACGTCATCTTCCATTTTGTTGACGGGATGATCAAGGAGGTTTTCTCGGGCAATTCCTCAGGCGACGCCGTCTATCTCGGAAATACAAGATTCGCTTCCCCCAAGGTGAGCGAGCAGATCACCTTCGCCAAGGGCGTAAACACCTTTTTGGTCTGCTCAAAAAGGTTTGCCGATTGTTTCCCGGAGTCGGTTCTCGAGGAAACTCTTGCTAACGCGACTCAAGTTACCCAGAGAGGTAAGGAGAGGATCACCGAAGTAAATTGTGACCGATGGCTCAGCGAGCTGTGGGACATGATAGAAAATTTTGACGACAGAGAGGAGTATTCTGCAGTGGCAACTTCATTACCCGAAAAAAAGAAATCTAAAAAAGGTCTTATCATCGGAATCATCGCAGGCGTTATCGTCCTGGTGGCAGCATTCCTGCTTGTGGGCTTATTCACCCGCGGCAAGGGACCGCAGCCTCCGCAGGAGGGCGCGCCCGGAATGACAGAGCCCATGTACGCGCCCGGCGAGGGCGGCATGGTGCCTCCCACCGGACCCAGAGGCGAAACCGCGCCCGCACCGCCCACAAGACCTCCGCAGAACTAAGGGGGCTAACGGATGTTCATATTCAAATATGCTCTAAAAAGCATATCGCGTTCCCTGGGCAGGAATATTCTCATAGGAATTATCGTGTTCATCATCGCCACCGCCGCCTGCGTAGCGATGTCGATCCAGAAGGCGGCGGAAACGGCGGCGGCAAATATCCTCAAAGAGATGGACATTTCAGCCCAGCTGAACGTTGACCGCGACTATATTTACAAGGCGGCAAAAAAGAACACCGACTCCGAGGATATGAGCGTGCTCATGCCGGAGATGACGACTCTGATGAAGAAGTACGCCCTCGATCTCGACGGCATGAAGGAATACGCCGAGATCAAAAATTCGGAGAACGGCGAAAAGATGGTCAAGACCTTCTATTACGACGCGAGTCTTTCCATCAACGGCGACGATATCGTGAAATACGATCTCAACGCCTCGACTCAGGAGACCACCGAGGCGACCCAGCCCACGACCGTTGCGGTACAGAAGATGACCGATCCCGCGGGCAACGAGGTCGAAACTCCCACGATGCCCGTCATGGAGCCGCAGGAGCCTCAGCAGATGGAGAAGTCCGGCGACTTCGAGCTCATCGGCTACAACTCCTATGACGCCATGAAAAAGACAGGCGGCTTCAAGGAGGAAAACGACACCGACGAGAGCAAGACCTGCGAGATAACCGAGGGCAAGATGTTCGATGACAACACCAAGGAATATGTCTGCCTTGTCAACGAGGATCTCCTGACCATGGACGAAAACAAGGACAAGGGCGTGGGAGACACCATCACCCTTGTCAATCCCAAGAACGAGGACGAGACCTACGAGCTCGAGATCGTAGGCATTTACTCGAACTCCGCGACCTCGTCGAACTCCGGCGGCGATCCCGCCAACACCATCATCACGAGCTACGAGGTAGTAAAGGATATCGAGTCGAAGTCGGAGGAAACCAACGCGGCGGCGACCACGGACAGCAAGTCGGATTCCGACGATTCCGATTCCGAGGACAACGAGAATGTCCTGACCGCCCAGTTCGAGGGAACCTTCATCTTCAGAACCGTTGCCGACTACGAGCAGTTCAAGCAGGAGGTAAAGAATAAGGCTAAGTCAAACGGCGAGGACGAGAACCTTTACATCGTAATCTCGGGCGACGTCGCGACCTTCAAGGCGGGACTCAAGCCGCTCGAAAACCTCAAATCCTTCGCCACCACCTTCCTTTACCTGACCCTTGCCATCGGCGCGATCGTGCTTGTTGTGATTTCGGTCATCAGCATCCGCGACAGAAAGTATGAGATCGGCGCGCTCGCCGCGATGGGACTCAAGAAGATGAAGCTGAGCATGATGTTCATGATCGAGGTGCTGACGATCACCCTTGTCGCCATCCTTATCGGTGCGGCGATAGGCTCGGTCGTTTCGGTGCCCGTCACCAACTATCTGCTCACGGCTCAGGTCGAGCAGCAGCAGACCAAGGACAGCACCATGCAGCAGGGCGGACCCGGCGGCGGTCCCGGAGGCGGACCCGGCGGCGGTCAGGCAATGACTCCGCCCACCGACGGAGAGGTCACCGGCGACGTGGAATATGTCGACGAGGTCGGCTTCTCGGTAGACATCTTTGTTATTCTCAAGATGCTCGCGATAGGAATAATTCTTTCAATAGTTTCGGGCTTCACCTCGATATTGTTCATACTGCGGTACGATCCGAAACAGATATTGGCAAGCAGAGATTAGGGGGGTTGTTATGAGTGTTATCGAACTGAAAAACGTTTCCTTCGCCTACCCGAACAACCCCGTGATCAAAAACCTCGACTACGAGTTCCAGGAGGGCAAGGTCTACGCCATCACGGGCAAATCGGGCTCGGGCAAAACAACGCTGCTTTCTATGCTCTCGGGCATCATGGAGCCCACCTCGGGCTACATCGTATACAACGGCTATCCGATTGACGAGAGCGACAAGTACGCTTACAGAAGCAGATATGTCGGCGTTATCTTCCAGGAGTACAACCTCCTGCCGAAGTTCACGGTCAGAGAGAATATCATGCTCTCGCTTGATATCTCGGGACGCAAGCTCTCGGAGCTCGGAAGCTATACCAACAAGAGGGAATACGTCGATTCGCTTATCCGCGAGGTCGGACTCAATCCCGACGAGATCGGCAACAGGAGGATCCTGCGCATTTCGGGCGGTCAGCAGCAGAGGATCGCGATAGCCAGAGCGCTGAGCTTCCAGCCGGGAGTTATCCTCGCTGACGAGCCGACCGGAAACCTCGATATCGATACGAGTATCGACATCATGAACGTATTCATCCATCTTGCTCACGAGCTGAACCGCTGCGTCATCATCGTCACCCATTCTCCGCAGATCGCGGATATGGCTGATATCAGACTTGACCTGCAGCCGTTCTCAAAGTACACTTCAAAATGATAAAGCGGGAGCCGCCGAGACCCTTCGGCGGTTCCCCTCAACAAAGCAGCGGCTGAAAACAAGCGGTTTTCTCCGCCGTCTTATCTGCCCACGGTAAGGCGTAATAATAATTTCAGTGGGCGGAAAGGCTTGATTATTATGTCAATGAGCGATTATGAGCTCTCCCTGGTCGTTGAAGCGAAAAAGGGTAAGAAAAAAGCCTTTGACAGACTCTACGACTCCTTTCACAAAAAGGTAAACGACGTTGTTTACAGTGAATTGGGCGACCGCTCAAGGGCGGATACTATCCAGCGCGCGGTCTTTGAAAAGCTGAAGGTCCAGATCAAGAATCTGGACAATCCGGCGGGCTTCGAGAATCTGGTGCTCGGACTCACCGCAGCGGAATGCAAAAACTACCCCAAGGCGGAGCATCCCGTCGAAAACAGCGGCTCGTCCCAGTTTGAGACCTATGAAAGCTCCGCGAAAAAAGAGGAGGATATCCCTCCGCAGATCACGCTCGGCGGCTTTGTTACAAGCGTGCCGGACAATACGCCGCGTGAGGATTACACCTTTGTGACCAAGCACGAAAACGACGGCTCCGAGGCGAAAACGACCTTTGTTTCCGACGCTCAGTCATTAAACGATCTACCGCCTCATGACGCGAAAAATATACCGCCTCAGGGCGCGAACGGATTCCCGCCGCAGGGCGATCGGAATATGCCGCCTCAGGGCGCAAACGGATTCCCGCCGCAGGGCGCGAAAAATATGCCGCCTCAGGGCGCAAACGGATTCCCGCCGCAGGGCGATCGGAATATGCCGCCTCAGGGTGCGAACGGATTCCCGCCGCAGGGCGCGCAGAATATGCCGCCGCAGGGCGCGAACGGATTCCCGCCGCAGGGCGCGCAAAATATGCCGCCTCAGGGCGCAAACGGATTCCCGCCGCAGGGCGCGCAAAATATGCCGCCTCAGGGCGCGAACGGATTCCCGCCTCAGAGAACGCAAAATATGCCGCCTCAGGGAGGGCAAAGGCTCACTCCTCCCGCCGCTCCGCAAAAGGAGCCGATAGTCGCATGGCTGGTTTGCGTAAACGGCGCGGACAGAGGCAGGGATTACCCCATCAGAGATAAGATAAATATTATCGGCAGCTCGCCGAATAACGATATTCAGGTCAACGGCGAGCCCGCCGTCGCTCCCGAGAACCACGCCTGCATCGCCTACGACAGCGAGAGCACGGCTTGCCTGCTGCTTGCGGGCGCGATGGGCGCGGTTTGTCTCAACGGCGAGTTCAACGACTATCCACAGCCGCTCAACAAGTTTGATATCATAACGATCGGCAACGCCCAGTTTGTCTTTGCTCCCGCGAGCGAGGGATTGGGCTGGAAGCACCGCTTCGGATTATAAGGAGAGATTTGAATGCAGAACGAAGTTATTAAAGCGATCATGGACAGAAGAAGCTGCAAGAGCTATCTGCCCGACGAGGTGCCCGCGGAGATCATAGATCAGGTTATCGAGGCGGGACTCTACGCGGCGAACGGAAGAGGCTTGCAGTCTCCCGTGATCCTGGCGGTGACCGACAAAAAGCTCCGCGACAGGCTCGAGGAGCTAAACGCCTCCTATCTGCCCAAGGGCGGAAAGCCGTTCTACGGCGCTCCCGTTGTTCTGGTAGTCCTCGCGGACAGGAACGCCCCGACTTATCTTTACGACGGCAGCCTCGCGATCGGAAATATGATGCTTGCGGCTCAGGCTCTCGGAGTCGGAAGCTGCTGGATCCACCGCGCAAAGCAGGTCTTTGATTCCGAGGAGGGAAAGCAGATCCTCGCCGATCTCGGCATAGAGGGCGACTACGAGGGCGTCGGAAACTGCATCCTCGGCTATCCCGCGGGCGAACCCAAGGAAGCCGCTCCCAGACGAGAGGGAAGAGTATTCAGGGCTTGACGATCCCCGACAGCCCAAGGCGCCGTGCGTCAGCTCAGGCTGCGCCGCGCGATCCCCGGCGCCGACGGATATCGTCATACCGCAAAGGCTGTTTGGCTCTGTCCTTTGATTATCAGAGGGTGGCTCTCGCTTGCTTTGAGCACGGAGCCGCCCTGTTTTATTTTAAACTATAGCTTTTTTACAAAAAATCGGGAGGGATAATAAATGAAGCGCGTCATAAAGGCGTTTTCGGCGCTGCTATTGGTTCTGACGCTGATTATCGGCGCAGCCGCCGACTCTTGCGCTCTTGAGCCGGAGGAAGGGCAGACTGTTTTCGTGACGAAGATCGAGGGCTTGCCGGAGGGTTTTATCACGGGAGCCGATATCTCGAGCCTTTTGTCGCTTGAAGCCGCCGGACGGGTGTTCTACGGCTTTGACGGCAGGAGGCAGGATCTGCTGAAAACTCTCAGCGAATCGGGCGTGAATTATATCCGCGTCAGGGTTTGGAACGATCCCTTCGACTCGAACGGGAACGGCTACGGCGGCGGCAACTGCACGCTTGAAACGGCGACAGAGCTCGGCAGGCGCGCCGCTGAATACGGCATGGGTCTGCTGGTGGATTTCCATTATTCGGACTTCTGGGCGGATCCGGGCAAGCAGCAGGCTCCTAAGGCGTGGCAGAGCATGACCCTTGAGGAAAAGACCTCCGCGATCTACAGCTATACCGCCGGGAGCATAAGCGCGATCGAAGAAAGCGGAGTTGAGATCGGCATGGTTCAGGTCGGCAACGAGACCACCAACGGGCTCTGCGGCGAAACCGACAGGGAGAGGCGCTATACCCTCATGCGGGCGGCGGCTCAGGCGGTGAGGGATACTGACGAAAGCATCCTCATAGCCGCGCATTTCACCAATCCCGAAAAAAAGGAGTATTCGGGCTTCGCGCGCGATCTGCAGACCTACGGAGTGGATTACGATATCTTTTCCACCTCCTTTTATCCCGAATACCACGGCACGGTTTACAATTTGAAGGAGCAGCTTGCGGCGGTGCACGAGATCAGCGGCAAAAAGGTCATGATCGCCGAAACCGCCTGGGCGTACAGCTCCACGATCATCGGCGCTTACAAGAGAAGCGTTCAGGGTCAGGCGGACGAGATCGCGGACTGCGTCAGAGCTATGTCGGAGCTGGGAGATTACGCCGTCGGAGTTTTCTACTGGGAGCCCGCCTGGATCGACGTCCCCGGCAAAACGGAGGAGGAGCGCGTTGAAAAGCGCGAGCTTTACGGCGCGGGCTGGGCAAGCTCCTACTCGGTCGAATACGATCCCGACGACGCGGGGCTTTATTACGGCGCGACCGCCTGTGTTCCAACCTCGCTTTTCGATCCCGACGGTCATCCGCTCGAATCGCTCAAGACCTTCCGATATGTCCGTCAGGGGAGCGGGTATCAGCCTCAGAACCTGCTTGCCGATCCTTCCTTTGAGGACGGCGCGGCATCCTGGAGCGTAAACGAGCTCAATTCGGGCACGGTCGGGGTTTCCGACGATCCTTACGACGCGAGAGAGGGAAGCCGCTCGCTTCATTTCTGGAGCGACAAGCGGGTGAGCTTCACCGCCGAGCAGACGGTCACGGGGCTAACCGAGGGAAAATACTCGTTTTCTCTGTCCGCTCAGGGCGGCGATATCGGCTCGAACGCCTCGCTGAAGATATATGCGGTCAGCGGCGGCACACGCTATGAGCAGAGCTTTACTCCCGACGGCTGGCGCAACTGGAAAACCCCGCTGCTTGAGAATATCCCCTGCGGCGGCGAGCTCACCGTTGGCGTCGAGGTAAGCGCCCCTGCGGGCGCCTGGGGCTCGATCGACTGCGCTCAGCTGTTCAGGGAGCCTTCCGTCTATAAGCGCGGAGACGCGGACGGCGACGGAGCGGTAACGATAATAGACGCGACCGCCGTTCAAAAATACCTCGCTAATTACGATCTGCCCGCCGCTTTCAACCCCGCCGCCGCAGACGTAAATTCCGACGGCGCGATCTCGGTCGACGACGTGACGGAGATACAGCGCTTTTTGGCTTATTACGACGATCCTTACCATATCGGAGAGCCTGTCCGAGTCTGAAAAGCCGCCGGCGGGCGCTCTCCCGCAGAGCCGCGATGAATATGTGGAAATCGCTTTTTGATGTATATGCGGAAATTGCTTTTAGGACTTGTAATTTGCGGTTGGATATGGTATAATCATTCAACAAGCCTGTAATATTTTATGCGATATTTCAACCCGCCGCTTTTTTTCGGTACCGACAGGCGGGAGAAAGCGCTGACGGACTTCTATTTTCCGGAGCTTTTGAATATAATCTAATAAGGGCAGACGATCCCCGCCTGATTTCGCGGCTTGAGTCTGCTTTTCAGATAATAAACAGATCAGACGGCGGCGCTTTGCGCCGCGCGGTCGGGCCGGTTGGCAGCGGATACAGCATCTGCGGGACGTTTTTGTTCCGCAGGTGCTTTTGTTGTTTTTTTGATAAAACCGGCTCCCGAGGGCTGCCTGCCCGCCCTGTAACTTGCCCCACGTCGGAATGGAGGAAGCGCTGTGAGATTTGAAAAAAAGAAAACGGAAAACGAAATACCGGAAGCTGCCGTCGCCATGAAGGTCTCCGTCGTCAGCATAATCATCAACCTCGCGCTCTCGCTGCTCAAGCTTTTGGCGGGCATCATCGCGCGGTCGGGCGCGATGATCTCGGACGCTGTTCATTCAGCCTCTGATGTGCTGAGCACCTTTGTGGTGATCGCGGGAGTGAAGCTCGCGAACAAAAAGCCCGACGAGGAGCACCCCTACGGGCATGAGCGCATGGAATGCGTCGCCGCCGTCGTGCTGGCGGTCGTGCTCGCGGGAACGGGAATCGGTATCGGCATTTCGGGAGTGAAAAAAATCATTTCCTCGGGCAGCGAGGAGCTCGCCGTCCCGGGTGTTTTGGCTCTGGTCGCGGCGGCGGTTTCGATCGTCGTCAAGGAGGTTATGTACCAATACACGAAAAGGGCGGCAAAAAAGATAGATTCGGGCGCGCTGATGGCGGACGCCTGGCATCATCGCTCCGACGCGCTCTCGTCGATTGGCTCTCTGGTCGGCGTACTCGGCGCGAGGCTGGGGATCCCCGTGCTCGATCCCCTCGCGAGCGTGATAATCTGCGTTTTCATCGAGAAAGCTGCCGTCGATATCTTCCGCGACGCCATAGACAAGATGGTTGATAAATCCTGCCCGGAGGAAACGGTCGAGAGCATGAAAGAGGTGATCGGCGGTACCGAGGGCGTTGTCGCCATCGACGAGATCAAGACAAGGCTGTTCGGCTCGAAGGTCTACGCGGAGGTCGAGGTGCAGGTGGATTCCGACAAAACGGTCGTTGAGGCGCATGATATAGCCGAGAGGGTGCACGAGACTATCGAGAAGAATTTCCCGAACGTCAAGCACTGCATGGTGCACGTTAATCCCGCGAAGGCGGTGAAAGCTCCCTCGACGGGAAATCTCCCGACGGAAGCTGTCACGACGGAAAATCTCTCGATGGAAGCTGCCACGACGGAAGCTCCCTCGACGGAAGCAGCCTCTACGGAAAATCCCTCGACGGCAGCTCCCTCGACGGAAGCAAAGCCCTGACCGCCGATTAGCAAGCACTGATACAGATAAATAAACCTGCCGGCGCGAGTAAAAAACGCGCCGGCTTTTCCGCTCTATTGAAAACCTCCGCCGAGAATCGCGCGGCGGCGCTATAATGAAGCCGCCAAAAAATAAAAGGGATGACAAATCGTATTTTGTGTGATATAATATCGTTAATAAAAGTAACGGCAGGGAGTGCGTATGGGTAAAGCAATCAAAAAAAGAAAACGGCTGACGTCGTTTCAGATAATCCTGCTCGGGTTCGTCGGGGTGATCCTCATAGGGGCGCTGATCCTGATGCTGCCCTTCTCTTCCAAAAGCGGAACGGTCACGCCCTTCAACCAGGCGCTTTTCACGGCGACCTCGGCGGTGTGCGTCACCGGGCTGGTGGTTCAGGACACCGCTACCTATTGGTCGGGCTTCGGACAGGCGGCGATACTGCTCATGATACAGATCGGCGGACTCGGCGTTATCACCATGGCGGCGATATTCGCGCTGCTCTCGGGCAAGAAGATATCCTTCAGCCAGCGCAGCACCATGCAGAACGCGATCTCCGCTCCGAGCGTCGGCGGCATAGTTAAGCTGACGGGCTTTGTAGTCAGGGGAACGATAATAATAGAGCTTGCGGGCGCAGCGCTCATGATGCCGGTTTTTATCAGCGACTACGGCGCGAAAGGTATTTGGATGGCGTTCTTCCATTCGATCTCCGCTTTTTGCAACGCAGGCTTTGACCTCATGGGACAGCCTGATTCAAAATTCGCGTCGATGACCGCCTATTCCTCCCATCCGTATATAAACGCCGTCCTGATGCTTCTTATCGTCATCGGCGGCATCGGCTTCCTCGTCTGGAGGGACATCGTCGTAAACAAGTTCAGGATCAAGCGCTACCGGATGCAGAGCAAGGTGGTGCTGCTCACCTCTGCGGTGCTGGTGGTCGTTCCCGCCGTTCTTTTCTTCTTCAACGATTTCGCGAAGCTGCCGATGGGCGAGAGGATCGTCGGCTCTCTGTTCCAGTCTGTCACCACCCGAACCGCGGGCTTCAATACCCTCGATCTCGCCTCAATGACGAGGATCGGTCAGGCGGTGTTCATCGTGCTGATGCTGATAGGCGGTTCGCCCGGATCGACGGCGGGCGGCATGAAAACCACCACCGTCGCGGTGCTGATCTCCAACGCTGTCGCCTGCTTCAGCCGCAAGGAGGATTCTGAGTTCTTCGGCAGAAGGATAGAATCGGGCGTAGTCAAAACCGCGTCCACCATCCTCCTGATGTACGTTACGCTGTGCTTCTCGGGCGCGGCTGTCATAAGCGCGGCGGAAAAGCTGCCGCTGGGCGTCTGCCTCTTTGAAACGGCTTCGGCTGTCGGAACCGTCGGACTGACGCTCGGGATCACGCCAAAGCTCGGCGTTCTAGCCCAGATCATCCTCATGGTTCTGATGTTCCTCGGCAGGGTCGGCGGACTTACCGTCATCTACGCCGCGATTTCGGGAACCTCGAGAAAGCTGTCAAAATTACCTCTGGAAAATATAACGGTAGGATAGGAGAAAGAAATGAAATCTGTATTATTGATCGGACTCGGAAGATTCGGAAAGCATATCGCTATCCAGCTCAACAAGCTCGGACATGAAGTGCTGGGCATTGATATAAACGAGTCGAGGGTAAACGACGCGATGGATATCGTCACCGACGCTCAGATCGGCGACTGCACCAACGAGGCGTTCTTGCGCACGCTCGGCGTCGGAAATTTTGATATCTGCTACGTCACCATCAGCAACGATTTTCAGAGCTCTCTGGAAACGACCTATCTCCTCAAGGAGCTGGGCGCTCATTTCGTCGTAGCGCGCGCGGAGCGCGACGGTCAGGAGAGGTTCCTGCTCCGCAACGGCGCGGACAAGGTGGTTTATCCCGAGAAGCAGATCGCGAAATGGGCTGCGATCCGCTACAGCTCCGACCATATCCTCGACTATATCGAGCTCGACGAGAACCACTCTCTCTACGAGATTTCCGTCCCCGATTCGTGGGTTGGAAAGAGCATCATCCAGCTCGACGTAAGAAGAAAGTACGAGCTGATGATAATCGGCATCAAAAAGGGAGAGGCCATGAACTTCATGATCAAGCCCGAGACCATTCTGACGCAGGATTCGACGCTCTTGGTGCTCGGCAAGTATAAGGCGCTCCAAAAGTGCTTCCGTATCTAGCTCCCTAAAAAGATAAAAAATCAAAGCAGTCGTTTTCCGTCATCGGAGAGCGACTGCTTTTTCATTTAGAAATTTGATTTGTTCGGATATCAGACTATCGGATTGCCCTTCATCAGCGGGCAGCCGCAGGCGGTGCAATAGGCTTGGCGCGCGTCCTGGAGATAGCCGCAGGATACGCAGGGTACGGCGTCGTCCCTTGATTTGTCGTATTTTTCAAAGGCGTAAGCGCCGCCGATCTCGCCGTCATAGCGCACGCGGTCGCCCTCCGAAAGGTAGTCGAACAAAGGCGGATAAACGCCCCATTTCTGCGATTTGCGCCTGCCGTCCTTGGTTTCAAAGCGGATGATATATTTGTGGCGGCGACGGTGATCGCCGTAGGAGGTGCGCTTCTTGCCGACAACAGTACCCTCCCAGGAGCTTTTTTGGCGGAAGGAGAGCAGGGAAAAGGGCAGGATGATCGCGGTCAGTATCAATCCGATAAGAGCGGAAAGACCGGGATTCACGCCCGCGATAATCAGGATAAGGGCGAGCAGAACGGAAAACGCCGGAACGAAGATCAGGACGTATTTTCTGTATTTCCGCTTCTTCACCGCAAAGACGGGGTCGTGCGTCCTGCTTGAGTATCCGATCCCCGCCGCGCCCGTCCTGTTCACTCCGGCGAACCGCTCCGCTCCGATCTGTACGCCGCAGAAGGGGCAGGAGGCGGCGCCCTTCTCATGCCTTTTGCCGCAGGCGGAGCAGTAGCGCCCGATATAGAGCTTGCTTTCATTCGCCATTATTATCATCCTTTCATGAGCCGGATATCCTTGTACAAAACCATTATAACAATAAAACACCATAAACGCAATAACAAACTAATGAAAAAACGGAAACGCTTTTTGGGAATAATCCGCCGCGATACGTCAAATAGTATTAGAGGTGCCCTTAATACAAGTTTTCAATAAAAACCCGACATTCTTATCGGTCTGATTTCTATTGAAAATCAGGATAAAAACAGGAAGGAAATCACGGGAGGAATTTTAATGATAAAAAGAATGGGAAAGCGGACTCTGAGCTTTGAAAACGGAGTTTCGATCGAGGGCTTCGCCTCTGTCGTCGGCAAAAAGGAAGGCGAGGGGCCGCTTGCAAATTTCTTTGATAGAATTATAGAGGACAGCTACAACAGCCGCGACACCTTTGAGGACGCGGAAGCCTCGTTTGTCAGCGAAGCGGCGGCTCTCGCGATGAAAAAGAGCGGAAGAAAGAGGGAAGAGCTGGATTTCGCCTTCGCGGGCGATCTGCTCAATCAATGCGTGAGCTCGAGCTTCGGCTTGAAGGAATACAATATCCCGTATCTCTGTCAGTACGGCGCCTGCTCAACAATGGCTCAGGCGCTGATCGCGGGAGCGGTCTTTGTCGAAAGCGGAGCCGCACGGAACGCGCTTGCCTGCGCCTCGTCGCATTTCGCGTCGGCGCAGCGGCAGTACCGCTTTCCGATGGAATACGGAGAGGTCCGTACCCCCACCTCGCAGTGGACAGTGACCGGAGCGGGCGCCTGCGTGCTCGGCACGGCGAAGTCAAAGCCGAAGCTCACCGCCGCCACCGTCGGCAAAATAGTAGACCTCGGGATAAAGGACGCCAATAATATGGGCGCGGCAATGGCACCTGCTGTGGATATAATAGAACCATACCCGATTGGTTTTGACGGCTGTTACATCAATAATTTGACGGCTGTTACATCAATAATCTATATGAAAGGAGTATTTCCAATCGGGTAAATCATAATAAAAGGAGTTCCCATGGAAAAATTGCAAGGCTTGATAAATGAAGTTCTGGAAATTACATACGGAAAATACGGCGCGATGTGGCGGAAGAATCTTTACGATAACGACAGGGTAAGGTTTCATATTTTACTTGCTGAAGGTTCCCTTTATGATCGGATTCATCAGGCTGAACTGGAGGGAGAGAGGCTTCTGAAGAAACCGTAACATAGCGTCACAAAGCTCCCGTTCGGGCGGGAATGGAAAAACCCGGTCACTTGCGCAAAAAAGTCCTCACACAAGGTACAGCCATTCAGCGTTATCTCGCGGAGCTTGAAACATTAGATGCTATTCATCTATATGCAGCTGACGCAAACGAGGACAAAGAAGTCGATATTGCTGACGCGACAGCTATCCAGATGTCTGTTGCGAAAATCCCGACAGGACATCCGATCGGCAGAGTAATTACAAAATAATTTATTATTGAACAGCAGGCTTAATGCTTGCTGTTCTTTTTTTGTTTTGTAATCGTCTTGGTTATCTGAAAATGACCCGCCCAAATTCGCCGAATTTGGCGCAAAACAAAAAATCGTGTAAGAACCCGACCTCACCAAACAAAGGTAACCGCTCAACCACCACCCCTCTACCAATCCACCGTAAAACGTGAGATAATAGGTTGAGAAAAAAACACTCCAATAAACTCCAATGGAGTACTTTGG
>CACYIC010000028.1 GCA_902774325.1 uncultured Ruminococcus sp. | reverse complement strand
AAACATCATATTGAGGCTCGAGCTGCCGCCGACCATCACGTTTTCGGCGGGGACGCCGAGAATATCTCCGAAAAGCTTCCTGCACTCGCCGATACCCTCGAGAATTCCGTAATTGCGGCAGTCCATGCCGTCCTCCCCGACAAATTCGGATTTGCTGTTGAGCACGTCAAGCATCTCGAGCGAGAGATCAAGCTGAGCCTTGCCGGGCTTTCCCCTCGCCATATTTAGACTAAGTCCCTTTCCTTTTTCGTCCTCATACTGCCTTTTGAGCAGCTGATATTCCTTTTCAAGCTCGGCAGCCGAGCAGTTGAGATAATTCATTTCGATTCTTCCTCCGGATAGTTTTTTACTGTAGACAGCATTTTTATCGTAATATATTCTAATACATCAAAGTTAAAAATGCAAGTCTTTTTTTGCTTTCCTGCATTTTCGTTAATTTTGCGACGAAAAAACAGGCTTGCCGAGGTATAATTCGGTAAGCCTGTTGCAATTTGTAGTATTAATAATGCAGTCCGCCGCTTAAAACGGATCGTCAGCGCAGGATATCAGTAATACTGATAGTAATAATATCCGCGTCTGCTCTTCTTCTTGCTCTGCGTGCAGCCGACCTTGATAAAGCCGAGAATCTTGGAATCAGCGAGCTTGAAGCTCTCGAGAGTATTCTGTATATCTCCGTGAGTGGTGGAACGCTCGCGCAGAACAACCACAAAGCCCGCGACCAGGTCCTTGAGCAGGAGCGCGTCGGCTACAACGCCGATAGGCGGAGTATCAAAGATGATATAGTCGTATTCATCCGAAAGTCCCTCGATCAGCTTTACAAAGCGAGGAGAACAGAGGAGCTCGGAAGGGTTGGGGGGTATCGTGCCTGAGGTCAGGATGTCGAGATTAGGGATGACGTTGCGGTTGACAACATCCTCAAACTCAACCATTTTTCCGATGATGTTTGAGAGACCCGAAGTGTTTTCAACCTTGAAAATATTGTGGACATTCGGGCGTCTTAAATCGCAGTCCACAAGCAGCACCCTGCGCTCCATCTTTGAAAACGAGATCGCGAGATTGGCGGAAACCGTACTTTTTCCCTCGCCCTTGGAATAGCTTGTAACGGCAAAAATCTTGTTGTCGTCGGCGGAAAGAGCGAACATGATATTGGAACGCGCCGCCTTATACGACTCAACAATGGCGAATTTGCTCTTGTCGGACAGAGATTCCGTACGCTTCTCGGGCTTATCGCCTTTATCCTTTTTTCCGAGTTTTATTTTCATGTCCTATCACCTGCCTTGACTCTCAAAATCGGGGATCTCCGCGAATACGGGGATCTTATAGATCTCGGCAAGATCCTCGTCGGGTCTGATCGTAATATCGATCAATTCAAGCAGGATCGCAACCAGACAAGCGCCGACCAAGCCGATAGCCACTCCTATCAGGGTGTTCTTGAGCTTATCGGGAGAATAGGGAGCCGAAGGGACCTTCGCCTCTCGAATGGTGCCTATCTGTCCGTAGTCAAAGTGCTCATAGAAAACCGTAGCGCAGGATTGCGCTATACTGTTAGCCACGCTGCAGCATTTATCCGGATCGGAGCCGGTTACCGTGATAGTGATATAAAACGTTCCTGTTTCAACAGAAATATTTACGTTGCAGCCGTTGTAGAGAGTTGTGATCTCGTCCGAGTTCCTGAAAAGGATCACGCATATATTCGCGAGGTTTGATGAACCGCTGATGTCGGAATTGAAGATCTTTCCCGCGTATTCGTTGTTGCTTTCGTTTTTGCTTTTATCTCTTTCGTCCTGCTGAGCGTCGCTCTGCTTAGCCTTGTTATAGTTCTGGACAAAAATCATTGTCGAAGTGCTGTACATCGGAGTGATAAAAAAGCTCGTATACAAAAAGAACAGAAGACCGGCTACAAGACCCGAGATCAAAATAAGCCGTATTCTGTGAAGAAGTATTCCGAGTATTCTTTGAACAGTAATATTCTTTGTCATAAACTCTCCCTCTGATACGCTAAGAAACCATAGCATATTATCATTTCAATCCATTATATTATATAAAGCGACAAAAATAATTCTAAATTAGAATTATACTATATAAATAGGAAAAAAATAAAGGAAGCCGAAGCTTCCCCTATTTGATCATAAAGTATTAACCCACGACATTGAGCAGAACGCCGGCAGCGACTGCGGAACCAATAACGCCAGCGACATTCGGACCCATCGCGTGCATGAGCAGGAAGTTGCCGGGATTCTCCTGCTGACCGACCTTCTGAGAAACACGCGCCGCCATGGGAACAGCCGAAACGCCCGCCGAACCGATCAGGGGATTGATTTTTCCGCCGGTAAGCTTATACATGATCTTACCGAAGAGAATACCGAAGGCGGTACCCATGCAGAAGGCGATAAGACCGAGGGCGATGATTTTAAGAGTATCGAGCTTCAGGAAGTTAGTTCCCGAGGCGGTAGCGCCGACAGTGACTCCGAGGAATATCGTGATGATATTCATGAGCTCGTTCTGCGCTGCCTTGGCGATCCTGTCGACCACTCCCGACTCCTTAAACAGATTGCCGAGCATGAGCATACCGACCAGAGGCGCGGCGTCTGGCAGGAAGATCGCGATGAGGATCACGACGATGATCGGGAAAAGGATCTTTTCGAGCTTTGAAACGGGACGAAGCTGCTCCATTACGACCGCTCTTTCCTTCTTGGTGGTGAGAGCCTTCATGATGGGTGGCTGGATTATGGGAACGAGCGCCATATACGAATAAGCGGCGATCGCGATCGAGCCGAGAAGATGCGGCGCGAGCTTGGTTGTAACATATATCGCGGTAGGACCGTCGGCGCCGCCGATGATGCCTATCGCGCCCGCCTCGGAAGCGGTGAAGCCGAGAAAGATAGCGCCGGTAAAGGTTACGAAGATGCCGATCTGAGCCGCGGCGCCGAGAATGAGGCTCTTGGGATTGGCGATCAGCGGGCCGAAATCGGTCATGCAGCCGATGCCCAAGAAGATCAGAGGCGGATAAATGCCGAGCTTTACGCCCTGATAAAGATAGTAGAGCAGTCCGCCGTAATGGGGATCCTCATAATAAATCGTATCGCCGATCGTCCGCACGACATGACCCACAGCGGCGGGATCGTCCTTTGTGGCGATCTGCACAAGAGTGATGTCCGGAGCCGCCATAATGCCCGGATAGAGATTCACCAGCAGCATACCGAAGGCGATCGGAAGCAGCAAAAGCGGTTCATACTGCTTTTTGATAGCCAGATAGAGAAGCGCACAGGAAATAGCGATCATTACATAGTTCTGCCATCCCAGCGTCGAAAGACCCGAACTTTTGTAAATACCCATTATGGCATTCAAAAAGCCTGTCAGTATTTCCATATATCATTCATTCCTTTCCAAAGACAATGCCGAAAGCCGCTAAAACGGGCGCGTATTGTCGATTACTCCGGCGTTCGCCCATGCCGAGCGAGAGCCGCCCGCCTTTTTGATGCTCTTGATCCGAGGCTTTGAGGCGCCCGCGTAAAGCGACATGACCGCCGCGGCGATCACAGCCACAACCTCCTCCGGGATACCGTCCTCAGCCTGCGGTTCGGGAGCCGCGACGGTTCTCGAGACCGATACGACCTTCTTTTTTTGAGCAGCGTCCTTCTTTTTTCTGCTTTCTCCGCCGCTCTGGAGCTTTGAAACTATCGCGCTGTAAAGCTTGATGATCCCGATAAGCAGAAACAAAACGGAGAAAACCACCACAAAACCCGTCAGGATAACCTTGGCTGATTCTATTCCTCTCTCGCCCATGGTCATGGATTCGGCGGCAGCTTGGATCGCGGAAATGCCGTGAATACTCATAAAACGACCTCCATAAAGATAATGCATACATAGATATTATACTTTAATTTGCCTGTTTTTTCAACAGTTAATAACGCGAGATGATTTTTTCGTCATTGTTAATAATTCCACAATCTTTTTTTGTGCAAAACAGCAAAAGGATGACCGAAACCCAAAGCAGGTTTCAGTCATCCTAAGCTTATTCAAGCCGCGAAGTATCGCCGTGCGCCGTTTTATGCCGAGCTTTTCGGGCAACGTCCCATGATGCGGGCGTACGGCTTGCGCGGTTTCACCTTTAGATTATTATACAGATAAGACCGTTGCAGCCGTCGTTGATGATTTTCTCAACGGTCTCCCCTACCTTTCTCCTCGCGTCGGCGGGCATACGGCAGAGCTTGTTGTGCAGGCCCTCATTTACGAGCTCGTGAACCGATTTTCCGAAGATATTGCTCTCCCAGATCTTCTCGGGGTTCTCCTCAAACTCCTTGAGAAGATAGGACACCAGCTCCTCGGACTGCTGCTCCGAGCCGACGATAGGCGTCACCTCTGTCTGAGTAACTACGCGCATAAGATGAATCGAGGGCGCGCTTGCGCGCAGGCGGATCCCGTACTTCCCGCCCTGCCTGATTATCTGCGGTTCCTCAAGCGAAAGCTCCTCGATGGAGGGCATGACGATGCCGTAGCCCGTTTCCCTGACCTGCTCGTAAGCGGCGGCGAGCTTGTCGAACTCCTCACGCTTTGCGGAAAGCTCGCTCAGCAGACCCATAAGCTCAGCCTCGTCGCCGATCTCAAGTCCCGTCTGCTTCGAGAGAACCTTGTAGAACAGCTCGGGCTCGAGCGCGACCGAGATCTCCGCGCTGCCGCTGCCCAGATCGAGCGACGATATTTTTGCCGAGCTGATATGACCGCAGTCTGAAAGCTCGTTTATCAGGTGCTGGATCTCGCGGATCTTTTCTATCTTCCCGCCCGCTCCCCGGATACAATCATAAATATCCGATTTCAGCCAGTGCTCCTGACCCAAGCCGACGACCCAGCGCGGAATATCGACCCTGATCTCTCTGACGGGGAACTCAAAAAGCAGCTGCGCGAGGATGCTTTTTATCTCGTTCTCGCCCATATCCATGCAGCTCACGGGCAGGACGGGCACTCCGTAGCGCCCGGAAAGCTCCTGAGAAAGCTCGTTTGCCTCCTTGGACTGAGGATTTTTCGTATTCAGCAGAACTATGAAGGGCTTATCTATAGCCTTTAGCTCGTCGATCACCCGCTTTTCGCTCTGAACATATTCCTCTCTCGGAAGCTCCCCGAAGGAGCCGTCTGTCGTAACGACCAGGCCGATCGAGCTGTGGTCGGTTATGACCTTACGAGTACCGATCTCCGCGGCTTCCTCAAAGGGGATCTCCTCATCGGACCAGGGAGTTTTGACCATTCTGGGAGCGTCCTCCTCGTTATGACCGAGAGCGCCGTCCACAACATATCCGACGCAGTCGATCATCCTAACCTTGAAGCTCACGTTGTCCTCAAGCTCGACCTCGACACTCTCCTCGGGGATGAATTTCGGTTCGGTCGTCATGATAGTCTTGCCGGCGGAGGACTGAGGCAGCTCGTCGACCGCGCGGCGGTACACATCCTCGTCGCTGATATTCGGCAGCACCAGAGCGTCCATAAAGCGCTTGATAAAAGTGGATTTTCCCGTACGGACGGGACCGACGACCCCGATATAAACATTTCCTCCGGTTCGGCCGGAAATATCCCTGTAAACATTTTTCTCCTGCATTGCCGTTCCTCCTATATCTTCGGGATTAAAAGCATACCGGCGCGCTCGGTCGCTAGCTCATCCTGCGCGTTTTCCGCCTGCAGCAGCGAAAGCCTTGTTTTGTGAGCCTTGGCGATCTCCCAAAGGCTTTCGCCCCTGCGCGCGAAATAGAGGGTGAGGGCGCAGCTGTCCCCTTCAAGCGGCTGATCCTCGAATACCTCTATTCCGCTCAAAGCCCTGTTGACCTCGTTTTTAAGCGCTCCGCCGCTTATTTTCAGCTCGCAGCGTATCTCGGCGGCGTTGTCGTCCGAAAGCCTGTAGCTGATGCCCGCCGCCCTCGCGTTCGGGAAGATAAGGCTGTCGCAGCCCTCGGCTGAGGCGAGGACGTGGGAATACTCGCAGATGCGCTCAACGAACATCGGGGTTTCGTTTTCATCCAGCGCCAGCATACAGAGATTGATCCTTCCGCCGGCTTTCAGGCTGCCGTTCTCGGGAACGGTTTCCAGGGTGACGTCCTCGGCGAAGATATCGAGGATTTTTGAGATCTTTCCGCTGTCTACGCTCACGGAAAGCTTTTCCATGAAGCTCTCTGAAACAGGGACAGCCTCGGAGACCGTCTTTAGGTTTTCAAAACGCGGCTGGCTGGCGTAGTCGAGCGAATAAGCGTCAACAGCGATCTGAGTCTCTTCCGAAAGATAACCCTCCTCGGTCAGACAGAGCTTGACGTCCACCGCGATGGCGGGCTTTTCGGAAAGCATATCGTTTTTGAGGCGCAGATCATAGCTCATGACCTCGCAGGAAATGAGGTTGATCGTATTCTCGTCCACGCCCTCGCAGTCTATTATCTGGTTAAAGGGCAGGATATAGTCGAGCTTTGAGGTTTCTCCCGACTCGACGCCGCTCAGATAGAACAGGCAGAGGTTGATCTCCCCGTTTATCATCAGCTTGCCGCTCACCGCCTTTGAGTCGGTGATATTCGCCGAGAGCTTGGAATAGAGGATCGATTCTATCGCGGGCTTGTCGGCTGCAGAGATCTCCTCGCTGAAGGTGAACTGCTCCTGGCAGAACGCCTTAAGATCGGCGATCCTCAGACTCTTTTTGAGAACCTCGAGCTGATCTCCCGACGGCATGAATATGTTTGTTTTGTCGGTCGCGATGACCTTGGCGTAGAGCGAAAACGCGCCTCTTATCACCAGCCTGCGCGGACTCAGCGCGCGGCAGTTGATGTATTCGGGCTTGGTTCTGGTGACCACCGCGTAATTCTCGGGCGTATCGCGGACCGAAAAGCTCTGCGAAAAATTCACGTTTTGCTCGCAGCAGCGAACGGTTTTCCGCTCCTTCTCGATATAGAGCACGTTCACGGTGCAGAAGCCGTCGATCTGAAGCTGCCCGCCGGAAAGGGACTTAGTCTGGATATTTGGCGTGAGGGTGCATTTGAGGATTTTTTCGATGTCCGGGCAATAATCCGGCAGGGTCAGGTCAACATCGGCAAGCTGTTCGGCAACGGTATCGAGCAGTACAAGCTCCGTGACAAACGAACGGTTCTCCGAATTAATCTCCATATTTTTCTCTCCTTTTTTGATTGCTGGTAAAAATATATGCCCTGCCGCAAAAAAATAGCACAAAAAAGCAGACCGACTTTTCACGGTCGGTCTGTATGGTATTATTTTTTATGAAAAGCATCAGAAGGAGGTGATCAGTTTTGCGACAAATTTCTGAATAGCAGTCGCGTCGTCGATCTTTACCGCGCAGTCGTCGTTGACGTCGGCGAGATAGCGCTGCTCGGGAGTGAGGACAACGAGCTTGGCGACCGCCTTCTGAACGAGGGTCACGTCGTCGATATCGACGTCTCCGTCAAGATTAACGTCGCCGAGGTTCTTGTCGGTGGTAACGCCTGTGGCTGAATCATCGCCTGAAACGGTTACGCCGCTCACGTTCTGGTTCACGCCTTCTTCGACCACGTAGCAATCCTCGCCGTCCTTCTTGACGCCGAGATAAACAAGGTCGAGCCTGACGGTGGTATCCTTGAGCTCAACGGGCTTGAAGGTCGCGGTGATGAAGGTATCCTTCTGCGAGAAATCATTCGCTCTGATGTTGGAGAAGTTGCCCTTGATAACGCCGGTATCGTTGATCTGGGCGGTAGCCGAGTTGACGTTGGGCATCATGAAATCGCCCTGGCTCTCGTTGAAGGAAAGCACGGTGGGATCATAGTACATTGTCCACTGAGCGCTGATAAGCTTGTAGTTCGACTCCATATCGAAGTCGATCGTGACGATTTTGGAATCGGCGGGAACTCTTACGGTCTTGTTGCCGAAGAAATCGGAAACGATATTGATGTCTACCATAGCGCCCGCTCCGGGAGCAAAGACGGTTCTGCCGCTTACGGAGCTGTTTGAGAAGCCCTCCTGAGAGGAGATATCCTTGATCTGGCTGTTCTCTACCACCTGAGCGTAGTTGAGCACGCCGCTCTTCAAATAGCCTACCGAAAGCTCCTCAACGTTGAGGTTGACGGTTGCGCTGCCTGTTCCGATAGCCTCAAACTCCGCCGCGACAAAGGTCTTGCCGCCCGCGAAGCTTGCGGGACTGGTTTTGGAGCCTGCCGCGTAGAGCACGTTGTTGACGCTGTTCACGCCCACGTTGAAGTTGGGCGAGATCGCGGCGGAATCGGTGATGAGTCTGAGCTTAGAGGAATCGTAGCTGAGCTGCCACTGAGTATTGACGACGCCCATGCCGGAATCGAGCTCATACTTAACGGTAACGGTGCCGCCGTTGTCAACGCTGTAGCTGTTGGAGCCGAAGAGATTTGAAGTTGAATTTATATTGAGCTTGCCTGCTACGGGCGGATCAGTGGGAGTCGGGTCGGTGGGAGTGGGATCTGTGGGAGTGGGATTTGTGGGAGTCGGATTTGTGGGAGTCGGGGTGTCGCCGACCGCGCCGATCCTGGCAAGAGGAGCGGTGATGGTGTCGGAGTCGTCCTTCTCGTGAGAGGTGCTCGGGTCGTTGCCGCAGGCGCCTGTCGCGTTGTCGAGCATTGCCGCCGCGTCAAAGGGAACGCTGTCTACTCCGGAAGCGCCGCGTGAGCCGAGAACCATTGCGCCGACGCCGTTCTGAGTGATATAATTCGCGTTGATTCCGAGGGTAGCAAGCGGGATAGAGATCTCATAGAAGGTGTCGTAAGTAGTATTATGCTTGCCCTTCGAGCCTGTAAAGGTCTTGTAGTCTACCCAGTCCGCGGCGTCATCATAAACGTCGTCGGGATCGTCCGAGTAATTGAGACCCCAGATACTGCTGCAGATGTTTGTGTCAGCCTTCTTGATATTGATTCCGGCGTTGGTGAAGCTCTTGAGTCCCGCGGTGTAGCTTGTGAAGCCGCTGCTGTCTACCGCGGTGAAGAGTCCGGGATCGCCCGAGAGATCGGCGTGGAAATAAAGCAGGTGATCGACGTGAGTCTCAAAGTTCATATCGATGCCCCAGATTCCGGTGCTTTCGTCGATCCTTCCGTTCATGCCTGTCGAAGAGGGATCTACGCTGAGGGCGAGAACAAGTCCCATATCTCCCATCTTGCCGTTCTCCATCAGCGACTGCTCGCCGGGATTCGCCCAGGTGTCGGTGGTGTTTACAAACTGCATACCGAGATAAAGGTTGGTGCTGTCCCACGCGCCGTAAAGAGCGTAAGCGTCAACCAGTCTGTTTTCGTGTGAGCCCTTCCAATTGTTCGCGACGTCCCATGCCGCGCCCGTTGAAATCAGCATGTCATCCGACCAGTCGGAAGTCGTGCCGTCGATTGTGATTGTCGCCTGCTTGCCGTATCCGTTGTCGGGATTGGTCGCGTAATGGGAAGCGAGCGTGCCGCCTGTCGCGCCGACGGAAAGCACCACTGCGGAAATGAGCAGTGCGATTGCCAGCACAACGGCTGTGATCCTCTTTGTTCTTTTCATCGTTAATTAACCTCCTGGAGCACAGATTATTCACCATGCTTATTATCTACTTTATTATATATTGAAACGGAAAAAAACTCAATAAAAAAATGAGATGTGCGAATTTTTTGTCACAATGCACATCTCAACGGTTAAAATATTGTACACTTCTACGATTTTATATTCTTGTGGAGCAAAATGATTTCGTCCCGAGCGGGCTTTGGGAGCTGTTGAGGATCATAAGGCTCCCGTGCCCGCTCAAAGCCCCCGTTGTTTCGCGGCTCAAAGCCCAAAGCTTCGGGTTTCTTCCGTTCCGTCCTCGGGATCACTCCTGCTTTTCTTTCTTGATACCGTAAAGCTTTCTGAGCAGACCCGAGATGAATTTCGGCTTTTCAATAACGATTACCTTCATGGCTACCTCCTGAAACAACACAAGCTAACGATCACCAGCGCGGCAGCCGCCGTCACCAGCACCCATTTTGTCGGCAACAGGGACGCTAGCAGCAGTCCCAGCCCGAACGCCAAGCTCGACTTTATCTTCTCTCTGCGGCATCTCACTGTCATCACCCTCTACCATAATATATCCCCCGATAAAAAGTGTGCTTGCATTTTTCGCGGCTTTACAGTATGATAATAGCGGGATGTGAAAGCTATGAGAGAAATGCAGATCGGCAAAAACGACGCCGGACAGCGGCTTGACAAGTTTCTTCAGAAGCGGCTCAACGCTCTGCCCAAGTCGCTGATGTATAAATATATCCGCAAAAAGTGCATAAAGCTCAACGGCAAAAAATGCGATATCTCCGCTCAGCTTCGGGAGGGCGACGTGCTGACCTTCTTCATCAGGGATGAATTCTTTGCCGAAAAGCCCAGGCAATATGAATTCATGAAGGCTCCCGCCGAGCTTGACACGGTCTATGAGGATGAAAATATTATTCTGATAGACAAGAAGCCGGGGATAATAGTCCATCAGGACAAGAGCTATCACTTCGATTCGCTTGTCGCGAGAGTCTGCCATTATCTTTATCTCAAGGGCGAGTACGACCCCGAGGAGGACAAGGCGTTCACCCCCGCGCTAGTGAACCGGATCGACCGCAACACCGGCGGGATAGTTATCGCCGCCAAAAACGCCGAGGCGCTGCGCTTTTTCAACAGCAGGATGAAGACCCGCGAGCTCGAGAAATACTATCTCTGCCTGCTCTGCGGAAAACCGAAGCGGGACTCCGGCGTTTTGAGGGGCTTCATCACCAAGGACGAGAGCAAAAACAAGGTCAGGGTACATAAAACCGAGGTCGAGGGCAGCAAGGAGATCATCACCAAATACAGGATACTCGACTTCAACGGGAAATACTCTCTCGCCGAGGTCGAGCTGCTCACAGGAAGGACTCACCAGATACGCGCCCATTTCGCCTCTATCGGTCATCCCCTCGCCGGGGACACAAAATACGGCGGAAAGCAAAAAACGCCCGACAACCTCAGTTATCAGGCGCTCTACAGCTATCGCTTGAAATTCAGCTTCAATTCAGACGCGGGGAGCTTCGCCTACCTTAACGGAAGGGAATTCCGCATAAGCAGCGTTTGGTTCTCGCGCGATTTCGAGCATATCACACTAAACACATAAACGCGCTCATCGTGCCTCTCCTGCCGCCTGTCGCGCGGTGGCTCCAGAGCAGGTCGCTGTTGCAGCTCGTGCACAGATCGCTAAGCTCGATATTTTTCTCCGGCACTCCCGCGCGAGCGAGTATCTGCCTGTTGCACTCGAGAAGGTCTATCATGAATTTTCCGCCGCCCTTCGGGAAAACAAAGCGGTCGGTATCCAGATCTTCGAGCTCATAGAATCTGTCGGCGCAGGGCTTGTCGACCTCATAGCAGCAGACGGAGATCGCGGGACCCACCGCCGCCCTGACATTTTCGGGCGAGGTGCCGTAAAGCTCCTTCATTTTATGCAGCACCCTCTCGCCTATCCTGTCCACCGTTCCGCGCCAACCCGCGTGAGCCAGAGCTATAGCCCTGTTTTCGGTATCGACGATAAAAAGCGGCGTGCAGTCGGCGTAATATGTAACGAGCGTGACCCCCGGCTCATTGGTGACAAGGGCGTCGACGCTCTCCATATCGCGCGGCTTGTAAATGCCCGTGCCCCTGTTCTCTTTTCCGACAGCCCTAACATAAACATGGTGATCCTGAGCCGAGGCGGTCAGGCTTTCAAAATCAAAGCCCGCGCTCCGGCATATCCTCCTGTAGTTTTCCGTTACATGAGCGGGATCGTCCCCACGGTTGAACGCGGTGTTGAGAGTCGCGAAATCTCCCCTTGAAACCCCGCCGAGACGGGTCGAAAAGGCGTGATTGATAAAGCTTATTTCTTCAAGAGAATTAAAAGCCAGATACGGCGTCGTATCCGTATTGTTGAGCTTCATAGTATTTGAATTAAATTCCATAAATACCTCCTGTTGTGCTTGAAACCGAGCTTCAAGCGTGATATAATATATAGTAATATTATACGAGGTGATCTCATGAAAAACAAGTTTTTCGGAAAAAATATTTCTCCCGACTGCTCCTACTGCGAAAATTCCTTCTTTGAACAGGGCATTGTCGCCTGCTCAAAATCAAAGCACATCAAGGACGGCAAGTGCCGCGCCTTCTCTTACGACCCTCTGATGAGGGTCCCGGCGAACCTTTCGCTCCAAGGCAATTACTCCGCCAAGGATTTTATGCTTTGATCGCCGTTCCCTTTCCGAAACACAAAAGGGCAACTCTAAAAATCAACGGCAGAGCTCTGTTACGAAACAGGCTCTGCTTTTTTTCGAAAGCAGACCGCGCGGACAGGTATCAACAAGCCTGTCCGCGCGGTCGCTTTTATTCAGGCAGCGCCGCGCGATCCGAGCGCGGCTTTCCGGAGTATTATTCAGCCTTATACCTAACGCTGTCAATAACGGTTTCTCCCTTATTCCCCTTGTTGCCCCAGCCGAGGAGATAGATATAATCTCCGGTGTAGGCGCATCTTTCGAGGTAGGCTCCGCTGATGATGTCGTCGTCGAAGCCAAAGACGTCGGAAACATACTCGTCGATTATCTCAAGCTTTCCGTTTGCGACGCGGAAATTGAGCGAGCCGGAGTACTGCTCCGAGGTATCCCTCTCGTAATCGAAGCGGTTGTAACTAAAGGGGATCACATAATCGCCGCGCTCGTAATTGACCACCAGAGCCTTTGGATTATACTGGACCTCGGAATAATAGTTTTTGAATACCTTTTCATCGAGCACCCTGGGAGCGCTCTTGTCGCTCACGTCGAAGAGCGCGAGCTTCAAGCCCTCCTGGATCTCCATATCAATGCCGTCGTCCTCATCCTGAGTATAATAGCCTATCCCGAGAAGGGTGTTGTCGTCCACGGGCACAAGCATGGTCGAAAAGCCGCTGATCTTCACCTCGCCCAATATCGCGGGATTCGCGGGATCGGAGGCGTCGATCACAAAGAGCGGATCGGTCTGCTCGTAGGTTATAACGTAAGCGGTCGAGCCGATATAGCGCACCGCCTTTATGCTCTCGTTTTCGGCAAAGCCCGTGACCGAGCCGAGGATCTCAAGCTTTTCATCGAGTACAAACAGATTGTTGACGTCTCTGCCGTCGAGATACAGCGTAGTGGCGACCCGCAGATTGCCCTCGTACTCGTCGAGCGCGTACTGATCGTCGATCCTGCCGTCCACCGCGGCTACGGCGGTGATATCAAGACCCTTGTCAAGGCTTAGCTTTACGATCTGGGTGCTTTCGGGCTCGGAATACGATGCCTCGGAATTTGAATTGTCAAAGAAGCTGTTGTAGACCGCGTTTGAATAAAGATAAGCGGTTACGTAGAGATTTTGCTGATTGCAGTAGATGATGTCCGCCGAGCCGAGGATCGCCTTTGTGCGGGTAAGGGAGACGTTAGAGGAGGTGTCCAGGCTGCTCACGACCATAAAATTCGGTGAAACGGGATTTTCGACCGAATAGATGCAGTCGGTCGGGACCTCGTCGGCTGTCGCGATATCGTTTCCCTCGGCACAGATAAAGGGCAGATCCTGACCGTTCTCGGCGTAATCAGTGGTGACGATATAGAGCATATCGCCGATCATGCGGGAGGAGCAGTAATTGCCGCTCTGGGAAAAGCTGCCGGTCTGCCTGATATTGCCGATATCCGAAATATCGAAAACCTCGGCGAAGGTGGCGGTATCAAAGGTATATTCTCCGGAATACTCGATGTCGTCTCCGGGATCAAAGGCGTTTCCGTCCTTGTCTCTGACCACGCTGTAGGTTCCGAGCGTCACAAGGCGGCTGCCGCTGATATAAAACTCGCTGAAGCAGCGGTAGTTGGAATCGGACTTGCTCTCGCTGCTCACGCTCGCGACCTTTTTTGAGTTCTCGCCATCGGCGGAATAGATATCAATAGCCGTCTGATTGCCCGACATATAATAAATATATTTTCCGTCGGTCTTTACCTTGTCCGCCTCGTCCACTCCGGTATGCTGAACATAGGTCGTATTGTGACCCAAGGACTCTCCCGAAAAGGTCTTTGCCGAGCCGGTGCCCGCGGCGGCTCCGTCCTCCGCGTAGGCTTCCGCGTAATTTCCGTAATAATTGATCATGCGCTTATCGTTCGCCTTGTTGACCCGCTCGACGGTCTTTACCACCTCTTCGCGGCTCTTGAAGCCGAACAGCGAGGCGCTGTGGGAGGAAACCGCCTTTTCAAGCTTCACGGGCTTTTGGAACGCGAGGTTATTGACCAGCGAATATGAGATGAGCGCCGTCGCGGTCAGCACGGCGACAGCCGCCGCTGCCGAAATGCCCGCCGGGATCCAATACCTTTTCTTTTTATTCTTATTCTCAACCTCGGCGACAGGCTCTAATCCCTCAAGCCTCTTTGCGACAAAGTCCTCTCCCATATTTTCGGGGGCGTTGACTCCGCTGCCGTCAAATTGTTCCCTGATAAAATCAAAATCGTTTTTCATATTAAATCACTCCAAAAAGCTTCTCATTTTGGCAAGGGCTCGGCTCAGCTTCGAGCGCACGGTCGCGGGCTTCAAGCCGAGCATTTCGGCGATCTCGCCGCTCTTGTAGCCCGCCACCGCCGAGAGCAGTACAATATCGCGCTCCTCCGCGGAAAGCTGACTCAAAGCCTCGCTGAGCTCGGGCGCGAGGTGCGAATCGCAGACATAAAGATCGTTCCGCTCCTCAAGGCTCTCCTCGCCCTGCCGCTCGCTCCTGCGCCTTATCACCGCGCAACACTCCCGGTACAGTATTCTAAACAGCCAGCCCGTAAACGCCTTCTCGCTCTTGAGGGTCGAGATACCCGTATAAGCCGCGACGATACAAGCGGAAACCGCGTCCTCGGCGTCATGGCTGCTGCCGAGCTTGAAGTAGGCGTAGCGGTAAAGGCTGTCGCGCCTGTTCATGTACAATTGTGAAAACGCCGACTTATCGCCCGCGCGCGCCCTCTTGACCAGATCCTTCTCGTTCATTTTTTTATCCTCCAACGACATCGTTCATATATATAGTGCGTTTTTCAGCAAAAAGTGTTGCATTGACTCAAAGAAAATTTTATGCGAACGCCTTTATTTCGGCGAACGGGGTCATATTCCCAGGACGTTGTCCTCGCCGTCCGCGAACTGCCTTATTATCTTCGCGAAGAGCTTGGCGACGGGATTGGCGGCGTTCTTCGCGCGGGCGCAGACGTAAGCGATATCGGTGTCCGCGTCCTCGAGCTCAAAAACATTTACAAGCCTCGGAGAGATCGTTTCCGCGAGCGTCTGAGGCAGAAGCGCGACGCCCATATCCGAGGAGACCGCGCAGGCTAGCAGTGAAAGATCCTCGAAGCCGCTCTCTATAGCGGGCGAGATGTGAAAGGTGCGCAGCAGATCCATGACCTCCATATAGAGGATCGGCGCACAGCTCTCCGAGAGCAGCAGCAGCTTTGTATCCGCAAGCTCGGGCAGGCTGAACGCGCCCTCGGTCCTGAAGCGCTTTCCCGTGACCGCCGCCAGCTTTTCGCTGTGTGTAGAAACGGTTTCGATGTCGGAGCGCTCTGGAACCATATCACGAGGCAAGAAGCAGAAGTCGTATTCCTCCATGGCGATGGCTCTTCCGAGATCGTCGGAATCGGGACGGCAGAGCTCGATCGAGATGTTAGGATATCTCCGTCCGAATTCGCGCAGACAGCGCGAGGTA
This sequence comes from uncultured Ruminococcus sp., assembly GCA_902774325.1. GTDB lineage: Bacteria > Bacillota > Clostridia > Oscillospirales > Acutalibacteraceae > Ruminococcoides. The sequence goes on along the minus strand of CACYIC010000028.1, from coordinate 9,918 downwards.
AAGCGGATCGAGGTGTGGTCGCAGGCGATCCTGAGCCTTCCGTGTCCGCCGTCCCTTATATTCGCGAGCACGCTCTTCGCCTTTTCGAGGGAGCTGACCATATCGAGCGCGCAGGTCAGAAATTCCTTGCCCTCGGGAGTGATTATCACATCCCGGTTCGAGCGGGTGAAGAGCTTTACGCCCAGCTCCTTCTCGAGGTCGCCGATATAGCGGCTGACGGTGGACTGCGAAACGTAATTGCGCCGCGCCGCCTCCGAAAAATTGAGCGTGCGCGCAACCGAAATAAAGCAGTTGAGCTGATTTATGTCCATAAAAATCTCCTTCCTGTTTGGAAATACCGCATAATTCATGAGGTTTTGCCTTTACTATGCAGAAAGTGAAACCACCAAGTCGAATTTGCTTATTTTTGCATTACTAAAGCGGTTGCAATTTGGAAAAACTCTGCTATAATCTAAATATAGCATAACAATATGCAGAATGTAAATAGCTATTTGAAAAAAACAAATATTTGTCAGGAGCGAGAGTTATGAAGAGAATCGTAATCACAGGCATGGGCGCCGTTACCCCGGTGGGGATCGGCGTTGACGAGTATTGGAAGAACATCACGGCGGGCGTATCGGGAATCGACACGATAAAGAGCTTTGATCCCTCGGAGCTCGCGGTTCAGATCGCGGGCGAGATCAAGGATTTCAATCCCGCCGACTACCTCGAAAAGGATCTGATCCGCAAAACAGATCCGTTTATGCAGTACGCTTATATCGCGGCGGTTGAGGCGATAAAGCAGAGCGGCATCGAGATCGAGCCTGAGCGCACGGGAATAGTTATGGGCACCGCGATGAGCGGCGTGGCAACGACAGCCTTTACCCAGGACGCGCTCTCGGGAGCCTCCCACAAGAAGGTCGGTCCCCGCTTCATTCCCAAGATCCTCGGAAATATCGCCGCTGCCAATATCGCTATCGACTACCATATCCAGGGACCCAGCTTCACGGTCAGCACAGCCTGCTCCTCGGGCGGCGACGCCATCAACACCGCCGTGATGTGTATGCAGTCCGGCAAGGCGGACGTCATGCTCGCGGTCGGAGCGGAATCGGTGCTTTGCCCGCTTGTCATCTATTCTCTGGCAAACGCAAAGGCGCTCTCGCGCAGGAACGACGACCCCAAGACAGCCTCGCGTCCCTTTGACAAGACCCGCGACGGCTTTGTTATCGGCGAAGGCGGCGGCGCTCTGGTGCTTGAGACCGAGGAACACGCTCTCGCGCGCGGAGCCGTTATCTACGGCGAGGTGGTCGGCTGCGGCAACACCTGCGACGCCTACCATGTCACCGCTCCACATCCCGAGGGAGTCGGAGCCGTTTCCTGCATGAAGCAGGCTCTCGCGGACGCGGGTCTTAAGCCGTCTGATATCGGATATGTAAACGCCCACGGAACCGCCACCCACAAGGGCGACGCGGTCGAGACCAACGCCATCAAGGAGCTTTTCGGCGACGCCCTCCCCTACGTCAGCTCGACAAAGGGAGCTACAGGTCACATGATGGGCGCCGGCGGAATAACCGAGACAATCACCTGCGTAAAGGCGATCGAAACAGGCGTCCTGCCTCCCACCATCAACCTCAACGAGGTGGACGAGGAGTGCGCGGGGATCGACTTTGTCGCGAATACGGCTAAAAAAGCTGATATAGAATACGCGATGTCGAACGCCTTCGGCTTCGGCGGTCAGAATTCAAGCATAATAGTAGGAAGATACAAATAATACGGAGGTATTTATATGGCTCTGACTTATGACAGCAGAATGTTTGAGGAAACCTTTGAGCGTGAATTCACCTGGCTCAACGGCTTTATGAGAAATGTAAGGCGCTTCGGCTGCCGCACGGCTATGATCGATCCCGCCTTAAAAAAGCAGTGGAGCTATGACGAGCTTAACCGCGAGTGCAACAAGCTCGCCAACGCCTTTAAGCGCGACGGGGTCAAGAAGGGCGATATCGTCTTTATCCAGCTCTACAATACGCCCCAGTTCATTTTCAGTTATATCGCGCCCCAGAAAATCGGAGCTATCGTCAACCCCGCGAACTTCAACTTCTCCGCGGGCGAAACTAGAGAGATCATCGATCACAACAAGCCCGTTGTATATATCTACGACAGCGAGAACGCTTCCACCGCTGTCAAGGCGCTGAAGATGTGCGCTCACAAGCCCAAGATCGCCGTCGCCGTAAACTCTCTCGGAAAGCCCTTTGAGCTTCCGGAGGGTCATATCCTTTACGAGGACTACATCAAGGGCTGCTCCGACGAGAACCCGCCCGTTGACTTCGAGCCCCACATCTACGACGAGGTAGCGAGGCTCCAGACCTCGGGAACCACCGGAACCCCCAAGGGCGTGCCGCTCAACAATATAAACGAGGTGCTTTCGGCTCACGACGTCATCATGCACTTCCCGCTCAACCCCACCGACGTGACCATGAACATGACTCCGTGGTTCCACAGAGGCGGCATCCATTCGGGCGGTCCCGTTCCGACTCTCTATATCGGCGCGGCTCTCGTGGTCATGAGGACCTTCAACCCCAAGCTGGTGCTCAGCTATGTCGAGCGCTTCGGCATCTCCTTCATCACGGGCGTGCCGTCGATACTCACCCTGCTCGCAAACCGCCAGGAAAAGCATCCGAAGGACATTTCCACCCTCAAGGGCATAATCACAATGGGAAGCCCTCTTGAAAAGGAAGCCTGCATCCGCTATCAGAAGGTGCTCACCCCGAACATCTTCAACGGCTACGGCACCACGGAATCCTTCTGGAACACCTTCCTGCGTCCCTTTGATCTGCCCGAGATGTCGGGAACGGCGGGACGCTCCTGCACGGACGACGACGTCAGGGTCGTAAAGGTATACGACGACCGCAAGGCGGAGCCCGACGACCTCGCGGCTATGGACAATCTCGAGGAGGGCGAGGTCATCATCATGGCTCCCGGAAAATCGACCTACTGCTACGCGGGCAACGAGGAAGCCACAAGGGATAAGTTTTACAAGGGCTGGATGTACACGGGCGATATCGCGACCTGGGACAAGAAGCAGTTCGTTACCATCGCGGGCAGAAAGGACGATATGATCATCAGCAAGGGCGAGAATATCTATCCAGCGAGAATCGAGGAGGTCATCAATACCAATCCAAAGGTCAGCGAGTGCATTGTTACGGGCGTTCCCGACAGCACGCGCGGCGAGAGCATCGCAGCCTACGTCATAAAAGAGGACGAGAGCCTCACGGTCGAGGAGCTTCTCGACTTCTGCAACGCAAGCGAGAACCTATCAAAATATCAGGTTCCCCGATACTTCCGCTTTGTGAAGGAGCTTCCGCGCACCGCGACCGGAAAGAAGCAGCATTTTGTTATAAAGAAGCAGGCTAAAGAGGATCTCGAAAACGGACTGCTGATCAAGAAATAACTAGGTCAGGCAACTCCTGTACCAACCTTTTTTCCATACAATATCCATACAACAAAAGGATCAAAAAAACAAGCTCGGGCAGACAGGTTTATTCTCAGCAAACCTGTCTGCCCGTTTTTTTCTATCTGTTACGCTTTTTTCTTGTCCTTTGTCTTTCTAACAAAGAGTATTCCGAGAGTTGAGGGACCGCAGTGACTGGTGATGGTGCAGCCGGCGGTGGTTTCAAGTATCTCCTCAAAGCCGGGATAAAGCTCGTTGATCTTCTCTCTTACAGCCTTGACGGTCTCCTTTTTGCAGCCCGAATGAGTGATGAAGATCCTGTGCCTGTCAATATCATTTCTGCCTGTAAGCCTGTCGGCGACGTAATTGAGTATGACCTTGTCGATCAGTCCGCGGTACTTCTTTGCGGAGATCATTTTGCCGTCGATAACCTCGATGCAGGGCTTGAGCTTGAGCAGATTAGCTCCGAGAGCGGCGACAGAGGAGCAGCGTCCGCCCTTATGGAGATAATCGATGCTGTCAACAACGAAGCTCGCCTCTACCCTTTCGGTCATCTCGCGGCAGGCGGCTGCGATATCCTTGGCGTTCCCGCCCTGAGCGGCAAGCTCGCAGGCGTGGAGCACAACAAGTCCTGAGCCTGTCGAAAGGTTGCGGGTATCCACCACCTCGACGCCTCCAACCTCCTCGGCGGCGACCTTCGCGGTCGCGCAGGAGCTGGAAAAATCCGCGCTGATATTGAAATGGACTACCTCTCTGCCCTCGTTTCTGTATTTTCTGAAAGCGAGCATGAAGTCCTCAAGATTAGGAGCGGAGGTCTTTGGCAATACGCCTGTTTCATCAACAAACTTATAGATGTCGGCGGGAGTTGCCTCTATGCCGTCCCTGAGGGTGCGGTCACCCATAACAACGTATAGAGGAACTATTTCGATGTCGTACTTTTTGACAAGCTCGGGTGAAAGATCGCAGGTGCTGTCTGAAATGATTTTTACCATAATAACCTCCGTTGAGAATAGATATGCCCGGGTCAGGCGCGCGGTGAAGCGCGCGGTGCCGCCTTAACTATTTTACCATTCACAGACAATATTTGCAAGGAAATTAGTATCTGCGTATTAACCAAATTTTTTCGCAAATTTTGTCATATCCTACAAAATATCAGAACAGCAAAAGGAGCCGTCGTCAGACAGCTCCTTTCGCGATTGTGTGTTTTATGAAAATGAATGTCCATAAAAGAGCATTTCATTTTTCCATATTTCAGAGCGTAAAGGTCGTTGACCGATCTCAAACAGCGATACAAAATCAACAACATCCTTTACTCTTTGACCATATTATACAATAATTCGACGCCAATTGCAAGTCTGCAAAGCTATTTTTGTCTTAACTTAACAGACAAAAAGACAAATTGCACAAAAATTCAAAATCGTATTTGTGCATTATTTTTTTCATTCTTTTGAAATCCCCGCGTTTTGCTCAATTGGCAAAATTTAATTTTAGTAAATCTGTCAAAAAATAAAATTTGACAATTTCTTATTTTATTTCTTCATCGGAATTAAAAATCACAGAGCATTGTACGGACAATGACACAATGGTACACGTCAAAAATACGCCGAATTTATTATCGAACATAAGTTTGCATTTTTAAATAATCTGTGCTATAATAGAATTGCAGCGAAGCCCCGAACGCCGCGACTATACTATAATAATTAGAAGGGTGATAAATGAATTATAGTCTTTGGCATGAAGAATATTACGCCTCGGCGGAAAAGATCGCCGGTATCATAGAGCGCCTTGTAACAAAGCGCAAAACCTGCTCCCCCTCGCAGAAGCAGGAGCTTGACAAGCTTATCTTGCATTATCGGATGTGCCGCCGGGAATGCCTGGAAACGGGAAATCTTTTAAGAGAGAGGTACGGCTGATGACGCGCGGCTTCACCCCCGTAAAGCTCGACGACGACGGCATAAACGTGCTCTCCTTCCTTGAATATCACCGCAAGGGGATCGGAAACGAAAACAACCGCGAGAGGATGAAGCTTATCCTCTCGCGGGCTATCGGCAGGGAGCTGACGCAGGCACAGCGAGACTGTCTGACCGATTACTACCTTCTTGGAAAAAAGCAAAAGGAGATAGCCAAACAGCGCGGGCTGAGCGCTTCGACGGTTTGCCGCCATATCAAGGCGGCAAGGAGAAAGCTTCACAATATCGCCGACTACTATTTCAACTGATATCTTTTTCCCGACGGAAATATAAGAAGCTTTTTCAGAGAGCGCGGCTTGCCAAACTAACTGAAAAACCAAATAACGATCCTTTTGAAAGCCGTGCTTTGTTTTTTGAGCGCGGCTTTTTGCTTTGCGGAATACTCCTCCAGCGCGGAAAGCTCCGCGTCGTCGGGAGCGGTTCTTCCGAATCTCGCCCTGAGAGCGGTATTCTCCTGCTCCTCCGGAATCTCAAAGGGCGTCACCCGCTTTATCATCACGAGCGAGCGGTAAATCGCTATCGCGCGGGAGCGGTTATCTCCGTACCTTCTTCTGCGCCTCAACAGCTGTCTGAGCGAGAGAAGCGCCGCGAAAAGCAGAGCCGCGGCTCCCGCAATTATCAGGGCGGTAACAGCCGCCCGCGGAACGCCTCTCCCGCCGCTCTCGGGATTGGGGCTCTCCCCCTGCGGAACGGTCTGAGGCTGAGTCTCGGCAGGGAGGGTATCCGCCGCCTCGGTCGCCTCCTCGACCGCCTCGGTCGGCTCAGCTGTTGTCTCGGGGGAGCTGTCCTCCTCTATTATCTCGGCAAATCTCTGGGGAGTACATTCAAGCGGGATCCATCCGTAATAATCATCATAATACTCGATCCAGGCGTGGGCGTTATCGGTCGTAATGCTCTTCGGCTCGTTTTCCCTGACCTGAGCGTAATAGCCCGTAACATATCGCGCCGGCACGTCCATAGCTCTGAGCAAAACGCAGGCTGCGCAGGCGTAGTGGACGCAATAGCCGCTCTCCGCCTCGGTCAAAAACCAGATCGGAAAATCCTCTCCGTCGGGCATTTTTTCGCTCTTGAGATCGTAGCGGGCGACCGAGCGCACATATTTTTGCACGGCAAGCGCCCTTGCTTCAACATCCATAGAACGAGCCTCCGAAAGCTCGGCGCTGCTCCCGATTATCTCCTCCAGACCGTCTCTTGTATCGTCAGGCAGGTCTTTGTACATATTATCGGCAAAGAGTCCGTACTCCGACTCGCCGGAATAAGCGGCGTCCGGGTCGTAAACGGCGCACTCGACGTCATAGGAGAGCAAGCCGGTGTTGTTGCGCACATAAACATCATCAACGGCTTCAAAGCCCTCGGGAAGCGCCTTGCAGAAGTAAGGCATAAAGGCGATCTCCCCCGCCTTTTCCGCAATAACGCTCACCTCAAATACTTCGCCCTCAGACTGCTGATAGGGATATTCCACCGGAAAACCGCAGCCCGACTCCTGCTCCGGCGTGAGGACGCTCCAAACGCCGTTTTGATAATTTGCGTATGAGGTCGAGCGCAGATAAAGAACCTGATCGCTGTCGCAGATCACCTTCATCACGGGCTTGTGGGTGTTCTCCTTTTCGGCGGAGCCGTTAAGATCAAGCTCGCTGTCAAGCTCCGGCGATATCCTGACCAACGGACCCTGACCGTGAGAGGAGGTCAATCCGCTCACTCGCTCGGCAAGGGAAAGCAGCTCATCCTGCCATTTGAAGCGCTCATAGCTCTCCTGAGGAAAAATGCCTGCCACCGCAAAACAAACAGCAAGCATAACGGCGACGGCGGCGGGAAGGGTGAAAAAGCCGTAATCGAAGCCGTACCGACCTGAAAAAGCGGTGATATACAGCGCCGTGAGCAAGGCGACGACCGAGAGCAGCACAGGCGCCGACGGTGCCGAATCGACCGAAATAAAGCAGGGCGTCAAAAGCAGGACCGCGCAAATAAGTATCGGGAAAAGCCTTTTCCACTTAAAAACCGACAATGAGAAAACTGCCGAGAGGAAGCCCGCCGCGACCGCGAAAAGCGCGTCGGCGCTCTCAGCCGTGCCCTCGGCGAAGAACACCTCGGAATCCAGCGGAAAAGCCGCCGCATAGATAATCAGGACGCGGTTCACGGTGTACTCAAGCTCTGTAAAGAGCTTGTCGCGTAGCAAAAAAACTATCGCCAGACCGATCGTCAGCAGCGCGAGCATAGTCGCCAAAAAATGCGGCTTTTTATTGAGAAGCAAAACGCAAAAAAGGATAACCGCGCTCACAAAGGCGGCTGAAAAGGCGCAGGATGAAGGGCTGTACTCCACCGAAAACGCCGATGCAAAGCAGGCGCAGAGCAAAACCGAAAGCGCCGCGGTAAAGACAAAATAAACACCGAGGCTGAGCGCTTTTTTCATATCCCGCTCACCTCCTCGCCCGACGCGGTGATCAGATAAACCGCCGCCTTGGAGGGTCGGGACACGCTTTTGGGCTTTGACGAGCCGAAAACGAAGCCCAAATAATCCCGAAAAGCCTCTTTGTCGCTGATTTCAAATACCTCTCCCTCGTACTCGCAGAGGAAGGGGCAGCCGCGCTCAAGGAGATAGCGCGAGCAATAGATAAGCCTTGCCGTTATATCGTCATTTTCAAAGGCGTCCCTGCCGAAGCACGGGCGCAGGATAAGCCGCTTGTAAACCGGCTCGGTGCTCTCCTTTGTGATAAGCTTATCGTATTTAGCGCTCGATTTCCAGTGAACCGAGCGCGGACTGTCTCCGTCGCGGAAATCCCTCAGCTCATACAGCTCCGAGTAACCGAGGCTTTTTTTATAGCCCAGAACGATCGACTGCGAATCAGGCAGAAGCTCAGGCTCGACGGAATCAGGCAGAACTCTCAGACGATAAGGTTCTATTTTCTTTAACGGAATAAAAAATAAGCCGAGAAAATCATAAGCGCGGGCATATTTCGCGGTTATCAAAACATCTCCCGCGTGAAGGCACGATTTTGAAAGCACTAACGAAGCGCCGTCGGAAAGCCTCCCGCTGAAACGAAGCAAAGCCCTTTCCCTCGAGCCGGAGAAGGAGTTTACCGCGACAGCCTTGATGACAAGTCGGGGACAAAAAACCCGGCTTTCGCTCTCAACCGCCACGAAAGCGGAAGCTCCGTCAGCCGCGTCAGTGGCGTTGAAAAAGGAGATCTCCGCGCGGCGCGAGGCAATCATAAACGGCAGCGAAAGCAGCAACGACGCAAAGGGCACAGCCGCTATTATAAGCAGCAGCACCCAGGAAAACCAATTATAATAAAAAATGCTGAACAAAAACGCCGAAATAAGTATGGCGAGGTACGCTATCAGGCTTTTCATATCAGACCCTCGGAGCCCTGACGCTTCCGAGCACCTCGGAAAGCACCCTGCCCTCGTCCATGCGGCTGTTGAGAGCCTCTCCCGAAAGAATGATCCTGTGCGATACGGTCGGCTCGAAGATATTCGCGATATCCTTCGGCGCGACAAAATCGCGTCCCGAGGCAAAAGCCGCGGCGCGTCCCATTCTGCCAAGAGCGAGGGTAGCTCTCGGAGAAGCCCCGCGCTCGATAAGCGGACTGCGGCGGGTCGCCGAGACGAGGCTGACGATATAGCGGGCGATCTCCTCGTCGAGATAAATCTCCGACACTTCCTTCTGCAGCCCGACAAATTCCTCTACGCTTACGATCCGCCTGACGTCGTCGAGGGGATTTTTTCCCGCGCGTCTGATCAGCATTTCCCGCTCGGCGTTCTCGTCGGGATAACCCATCGATATCCTTGTCATGAAGCGGTCGGTCTGGGAATCGGGCAGAAGCTGAGTTCCCGAAGCGCCGGCGGGATTCTGGGTAGCGATCACGAAAAACGGAGAAGGCAGAGCATGGCTCACGCCGTCAACGGTTACCTGGCGCTCCTCCATAGCCTCAAGCAGCGCCGCCTGGGTTCGGCTTGAGGTTCGGTTCAGCTCGTCCGCGAGGAAAAGATTGCAGAACACCGCGCCCTCATGGAATACAAGCTCTCCGCTTCTCTTGTCAAAGGTCGAGAAGCCGGTGATATCCGAGGGCAGAGTATCGGGCGAAAACTGGACGCGCCCGTAGCTCAACCCCAACGCGCGTGAAAAAGCCAGCGCCATCGTGGTCTTGCCGACTCCGGGAATATCCTCGATCAGGATATTTCCCCCCGCAAGCATTGAGAGCAGGGTCAGGATAACCGCCCTGTCCTTGCCGCAGATCGCCTTTTTTACTTCTTCGGTTATTTTCTTAAAACAGTTCATAATCGCTCTCCGTAAGGTCATTTTTAAAATCTGTCATATAAACAGATTATATTATAAACGAGCCGATTTTTCAAGAGTATGGAAAGATTTTAGATCACGCCTCGTATTCGGGTACGCAGCGCCGCCCTTGTTATTTACAACAAATACTAAACTCAAATAAAAAATAGACAATCTTTGCGGTCTATTTTCCGCAATACTTCGTTGTCGTCTCGTCGTCGCGCGCTGTGCTTGCTGACAACGGT
>CACYIC010000027.1 GCA_902774325.1 uncultured Ruminococcus sp. | reverse complement strand
GTTGTGGGGTCCCCGGTTATGGCGCCAGCCTTGCGGCGTCCTTCGCCTCGTCTTGCGAAAAATATCCTCGCAAATCTTTGTCCACTTTTTATCTGAGATCAGTATAAAAACCGGGCGGACAGCGCTTTTTCTAAGCACATCTGTCCGCCCGAAAATAGTTTTTTATTCGTTATCCGCAGTATCCTTTTCTTCCTCGTCCTCGACCTCAACAGGCTCGACGAAGGTGCCGTTCATGATCTTCTCAAAGTCCTCGGCGCCCATCTTTTCATGCTTTATGAGGTAAGCGGCGATCTCGTGGAGCTTGTCGATATTCTCGCTCAGGAGCTGACGCGCCTTGTCGTAGGCGCCGTTTACGATCTTGAGCACAAGCTCGTCGATCTTTGCGGCGGTCGCCTCGGAATAATCCTGAGTCCTGCCGTAGTCCCTTCCGAGGAATATGCTGCCCTCCTCGCTGCCGTAATTCACGCAGCCGAGTTCCTTTGTCATTCCGTATTTCGTTACCATCGCACGGGCGGTCTTTGTCGCCTTCTCGATATCGTTTGAAGCGCCTGTCGAGATATCTCCGAGGATGAGCTCCTCGGCAACGCGTCCGCCGAGGTCGACTACGATCGCCTCGATCATCTCGTTGCGAGAGTTGTAGCTCTTATCCTCAGTGGGCAGCGGCATTGTATATCCGCCTGCCATTCCGCGCGGTATGATAGAGATCTCGTGAACGGGATCCTGGGTTTCGAGCACGTCGAAGAGGATCGCGTGGCCCGCCTCGTGGTAGGCGGTGAGCTTCTTTTCCTTCTCGCTCATGACCTTGCTCTTCTTCTCGGCGCCGACTACGACCTTTATCGTAGCCTCCTCGATCTCCTTCATGGTGATCGCTTTTTTATCCGCTCGGGCGGCAAGCAGCGCCGCCTCGTTGAGAAGATTCTCGAGATCCGCGCCGGTAAAGCCCGCCGTGGTCTTTGCGATGGTCTTGAGCTTGACGTCGGGCGCAAGCGGCTTTTTGCGCGCGTGAACCTTCAGGATCGCCTCTCGTCCGTTGATATCGGGATAGCTGACGACCACCTGACGGTCGAAGCGTCCCGGACGCAGAAGCGCGGGATCGAGCACGTCGGGTCGGTTGGTCGCGGCGATGAGGATAACGCCCTCGTTTACGCCGAAGCCGTCCATCTCTACAAGCAGCTGGTTAAGGGTCTGCTCGCGCTCGTCGTTTCCGCCGCCGAGACCCGCGCCTCTCTGTCTGCCTACCGCGTCGATCTCATCTATAAAAATGATGCACGGCGAGCTTTTCTTTGCCTGATCAAAAAGGTCTCTGACTCGGGAAGCGCCCACGCCGACAAACATCTCAACGAAGTCTGAGCCCGAGATCGAGAAGAACGGAACGCCCGCCTCACCCGCGACCGCGCGCGCAAGCAGAGTCTTGCCCGTTCCGGGAGGTCCTACGAGCAGCACGCCCTTGGGGATACGCGCGCCGAGCTTGTTGAACTTTTCGGGGTTCTTGAGGAATTCGACCGCCTCGGCGAGCTCCTCCTTTTCCTCGTCTGCGCCCGCGACGTCATCAAAGGTCGTTTTGCGCTTCTCGTCGTTCGTATTTTTGATCTTAGCCTTGCCGAAGCTTATTTCACGGCCAATACCGCCGCCGCCCATGCGCTTCATAATGAAGATCCAGGCGCCGATGAAAATAACGACCATTATTATCGTCGGAATTATCTCAAGCAGGAAGGAATTGTCGCTGGCTCTTACGAGATTATAGGGGATCTTGCCGTTGGCGGTATACTTCTCGATATCGTCGAGAAAGCGCTGGATATCGGCGAGCTGCCCCTTAACGATCACCTTTTTGCCCGTTGAGTCCTTATTCTCCGAGGAAGGAGCCAGCGGATTTACGATGGTATTCTCCGAGCTGTCGGCGCTCTTGGGATAAGCCGTCTCGCCCTCCTTGAGGGTGAGCTCAAGCGCTCCCGAGCCGTAGTTGAGCGTAAAGCTCTCGACCTTTCCGTCGGCAAAATACTGCACCAGCTCGCTGGTTTTGGGATATTCGCCGCTCCTGGTACCCAGGAATATCGCCGCGATTATGATAAGAATTATCGGGATCGCGAGATAGATAAACAATCTGGGACCGGGACCGCGTTTTTTAGTTTCCAATATGTTTCACTCCTTAGTGATTAGTTGGCGGCGCGCAGGAGATAACAGGCTCCGCCGCTGTCCGCCGAAAGCAGCTTCAAGCTATGCTGCTGTCCGCAAAAAGCAAAAACCATTATTGCGGAAAACCGCCGATTAAGCGTACACCGACTCTTTGAGGACGCCGATGTACGGGAGATTGCGGTATTTTTCGTCGTAGTCAAGACCGTAGCCGACAATGAACTCGTCCGGGATCTCGGTGCCGCAGTAATCCACGGTGAGCGGAACCTTGCGGCGCGCGGGCTTGTCGCAAAGCGTACAGATCTTTACGCTGCGCGCGCCCCTGGTCATAAGGTAATTGGTGATAAAGTTGAGCGTGTTGCCCGAATCGACAATGTCCTCAACTATAAGTATATCCTTATTCTCCGGAGATATTTCAAGATCCTTCAGGAGTTTTACCTTGCCGGAGCTTTCGGTGCCGCTGCCGTAGCTTGAGGCGACCATGAAGTCGATCGTGAAGTCAAGGTTGACCTTCTTCATCAGGTCAGCCATGAACACGATGCTGCCCTTGAGCAGTCCGACCATGACGAACTCCTTGTCATTATAATCTATTTCGATCTGTTTTGCAAGAGAGTTCACAATTTTTTCAAGTTTTTCCTGTGATACCAGAACTTTTTCGATGTTTGGATGCGTCATTTTGCCACCTCAGTTATCATGATGATTTTGTTTTCCTTATATTCCAAGCCCTTTTTTGAGAATCCCAGAGGCGGACACCAGAGCGCCTCGCTACCGAGAGCGATCACGGGAACGCTGTCCCTGAGCTCCGAGGGCACCTTTTGCTCCGCCAGCGCCCTTCGCAGGGGCTTTGTGAGCCTTCTCGCGGCAAAGGTGAAGCTGTCGCCCGCCCGCCTTGTTCTCAATTCGGGTCTTTTTTCTTTATCGGAATCATTATAAGATATCTGAAAGAACCTGTCCCCGAAAGCAATAGTCATTTTACCGTCAAGGGGAAGGCAGTATTTTTCGCTTTCGGAATTATCCTTGACGAACCGCAAAACGCCCTGAGTGCAGACCGCCGCGCAGCCGCTGAGCTTAACGGCGCCTCCGGTGCTCAAGATCCGCGCGATCAGCTCGATCAGCCTTCTCTCGGGTCGGGCGCCGTTTTCCTTGCAAAGCGTGTAAAGTGCCGTATTCACGACTGCGGGATGAAGCTTCAAAAGCCCCTGAGCGTCGTAGCCGTAGTCGGTTTTGCAGTCCGCAAGCGCCTGCTTTGCAGCGACAGACAAATAATCGGCTGCCTCGGCAGCGTCGCGCGAGAACCTCAGCGCCGCCTGCTCAAAGGAGGGATTCAGCTCCCTGAAAAGCGGGACGAGGTTATGGCGGATCCTGTTGCGGGTATACTTGTCGCTGAGATTGGTGCTGTCGGTGACGTATTCGAGGGAGTTTTCGCGGCAATAAGCCTCTATTTCCTCCCTGGTCAGCTCAATGAGCGGACGGATGATGTTTCCTCTCCTCGGAGGTATCGCTCCCGCGCCTGTGACGGAAGCTCCGCGCGCCAGATTAAAAAGCAGGGTTTCGGCGTTGTCGCTCGAGGTGTGAGCTGTCGCGACCTTGGCGCCGAGGGAGCTTGAAAGCTCCTCAAAAAACTCGTAGCGGGCATTTCTGCCGCAAAGCTCCTCGCTGATCCTCTGACTCGCGGCAAGGGCTTTAATATCGGCTCTCTTTATGAAAAGACGTATATTATATTTCTCGCAGAGAATTTTGCAAAAATTCTCATCGCGCTCCGCCTCCTCTCCCCTGAGCTGATGGTTGAGGTGGGCGGCGTAAAGCGTGAGATTGTATTTTTCTTTTATGGAATATAAAATATGAAGCAGGGTGGCGGAATCGGCTCCGCCCGAGAGAGCCGCGATAACGCTGTCGCCCTCGGAGAGCAGAGAGTACTTTTCGATCGCCCCGCAAACCTTACCTGTCAAAGCGGTTCTCCACGCCCGAGAAGCGCATAAACTCGCCCTGCCAGTGAAGCTTGACCGTGGTGGACTCGCCGTGGCGGTTCTTGGCGACGATGCACTCTCCCGAATTCATATCGGCTGTGGGATTGGGGTTGTCGCCGCTCTGCTTGTCGTAGTAGCCCTCGCGGTACAAAAAGAGCACGATATCGGCGTCCTGTTCGATCGAACCCGAATCGCGCAGATCCGAGAGCTGGGGACGGTGATCGCCCGTGCGCTGCTCCGAGGCACGGGAGAGCTGCGAGAGCGTGATAACGGGAACGTTCATTTCCTTAGCCATGATCTTGAGGTTTCTTGTGATCGCGGATATCTCCTGAACGCGGTTGTCTATCCTTCTGCCGCTCGCCATTAGCTGCAGATAGTCTATAACGACAAGATCGACGTTTTTGAGGCGGCGCAGCGAGGACTTCATTTCGGCGATAGTGACTGTCGAGCTGTCGTCGAGGTAGAGCTTCGCGTTCTTGAGCACGTCGCTCGCGGGGATAAGACGCTGCCACTCCTCATCCGAGAGCTTACCGGTGCGCAGCTTTGTACCGCCGACCATTGCCTCGGAGGACAGCAGGCGGCTGGCAAGCTGTTCCTTGGACATTTCAAGCGAAAAGAAGGCGACGGTCTTTTTGAACTGACAGGCGGCGTTGCGCGCGATATTCAGCGCGAAGCTGGTTTTTCCCATACCGGGACGGGCAGCCAGAATGATCAGGTCGGAGCGGTTAAGACCCGTAATGACCCGGTCGAGGTCGCCTATACCCGTCGGGATAGGCTTTATGCCGTCGTCTGCCTCCTTGTTCAGTGAGTCGAGACGGTCGAAGGTCTGCAAAATGACTGAGTCGATCCTCTCAAGTCCGCTCTTTTGGTTCCCGTTGCGGATATCAAACAGCTTTTGTTCCGCCGAGTCGATCAAAAGATTGACGTCCTCGACCTGATCCATCGCCTCCTCGACCGTGGTGCGGGAGGCGGTGATGAGCCTGCGCAGAAGATACTTTTCCTCTACGATCTTTGCATAGCTCACGGAGTTCGAGATCGACGGGCAGTTCTCGGCAAGGCTCATCAGATAGGTCTTGCCGGTGGCGTCGTCAAAGGTATTATTCTGTTTAAGACTCTCGAGCAGGGTCACGAAGTCGATGGACTCACCGAAGTTCATCATGCGGATCATCTGCTCGAAAATCTGCTTGTGACTGCTCACATAAAAATATTCGGGAGCTTTTACATAGTCGAGCACCTTGTCAAAAACATTGCTGTCGAGGATGATAGCTCCCAGCACCGCCTGCTCCGCCTCCGCGCTGTATGGAAGCTGCGCAAACGAGCTGTTGTATTCATTTTCAGGCATAGCTTTTTCTTCCAAAAATGTTATTCTGAGTCAGTGATTCTATCCCGATCGCTTTCTAAGGAAGAGAAACCGCCGACGCGGTCGTCACTCAAAAATACGGACGCGCCCGCGGCTCGGAGAAGGCGCGCTTTTCGCGCGTTTCGCTCACCCGGCGCTCGTCCGAGCGGGCAAACCGATCCTTTTCCCTATAAGAAGCAAGCAGTTTCCCGTAAGATCGGTTCAGGCTAAAGCGAAAGGGATATTTGAAAACGAAGAACGGACGATCACGGTCGCGGAACGCCCTAATCAAAAGGCTGTCCGCCCGAGGCATCGGATCTTAAAAACCGCTCTTAGCCTTCCTCCGAAACCTGAACGTCGATTTCCGCGGAGATTCCCGTATAGAGCTTGACCTCCGCCTTGTAGGTGCCGAACTCCTTGATATCGCGTTCGAGAACGACCTTTCTCTTGTCTATATCAATACCGTACTGACGCTTGATCTCCTCCGCGACCTGCTTTGAGGTGATGCTTCCGAAGAGCTTGCCGCCCTTGCCTGCCCTGGCTTTCATCTTAAAGATCTTGCCCTCGAGCTTTTCCTTCTGCTGCTGAGCCTGAGCCTTGGCTGTCGCTATCTTGTAATTCTTGGAATCCTCGGCGTTCCTGTATTCGTTCATCGCCTGGGCGTTTGCTTCCTTCGCGACCTTGCGCGGAAGCAGGAAGTTTCTTCCGTAGCCCTCCGAAACCTCAACAAGCTCGCCCTTTTTTCCGAGCGCCTTTACGTCCTGAAGTAAGATCACTTTCATGGTATTTCCTCTCTTTTCAATGATGATTTGTTAAGGCATAGCCGAATAATCCATTCGCGCGGCGCCGCCTTATAATTACTCCGCCTGGTCGAGGACCTCGTCTATAGCTCCGATAAGCTTTTGGCGGGCTTCCTCTATTGTTGTATCGTAAAGCTGCGTCGCCGCCATTGTCTGGTGACCGCCGCCGCCGAGCTTTTCCATTACGAGCTGGACGTTCATCCTGCCGTAGCTGCGGGCTGAAATATTTATTTTCTGAGTATCTCCGAAGATGACGAAGGACGCGAAAATGCCCTTGAGCGTGAGCATTTCATCCGCCGCCTGAGCAGCGGCAAGACGGATATCGTCGGTGGTCTTGTCGGAGCTTGAGATCGCGCAGCCTCGGTAAACCTCGCTGTTGCAGACTATCTCTACCTTCTCGCGGTAGGTGTCGATGCTGCCGGAGAACATCTCCTTGACAGTTAGGGTGTTGGCGCCCTTCTTGCGCAGATAAGCCGCCGCCTCAAAGGTGCGTACACCGGTCTTGAGCACAAAGTTCTTTGTGTCGAGGGTGATTCCCGAGAGAAGCGCGTCCGCCTGGATATAACCGAGAGGCGTATCGTCAAGATAACTGATTATCTCGCAGCACATCTCGCTCGCCGAAGAAGCCGAGGGCTCATGGCAGAATACCAGAGCGTTGTCGATATAGTTTACCGCCTTGCGGTGATGGTCGATAACGACGACCTTTTTGCACTTTTCGTAAAGCCCGGGGCTTTCGAGCGCCTGCTTGAGATGGGTATCGAGGATGATCAGAAGGCTCTTGGGCGTGATCCCTCTCAATGCGTCGTCGGGCGTTGTAAAGATGTCGCCCTCGAGCTTCTCCTGAGCGTAGTCGATAAGCTCGCGCGCCATTGAGGTATCTTTATTGATCACTATTCTCGAGTATTTCTTGAAGGTCTTTTCCATGATGCACTGCATACCGATAGCGGCTCCGACGCAGTCGAGGTCGGAAAAGCGGTGTCCCATAAGATAGGCCTTGTCGCAGTCCGCTACAGCGCGGCTGATAGCGTTCGCGATGACCCTCATGCGGACCTTGCTGACCTTTTCTGCGGCGGCGGCGGTGCCTCCGAAGAACTCATAGGAGTTGTCCTTGATGACCGCGACCTGATCTCCGCCGCGTCCGAGCGCCATTTCCAGCGCCTTTCTCGCGTTGAGCTCGCTCTCGCGCACGGTCTTGCAGCCTCGGCACAAGCCGACCGATATCGTGGCGATATGCCTTGTAGTGCCGATGGAACGGACGTCCTTGAGTATCGGGAAGCGCTGCTCGATCATCTTGTCAACGTCGGCGTCGCGGAAGATTATCATGTAGCGGTTGTTGCTGATCTTCTTGTACATGGCGCCGTATTCGTTAGCCCAGCGCTGCAGATTCGCCTCAACCGAGATCGCGACGGTGGAATAGTATTCCTCGCTGCTGGCGATAAAATCATCGGCATTGTCAAAGGTGATGAGCGTCACGCAGGGCATCGAGGAATGGTACTCGCGGACGGTTTCCTTGTAGTAGGTATTCTCAATAAAATGGCAGATGACGCCCTCTCCCGCCGAAACGCAGTAGACGGTGAATTCCCTGCCCTCGAGAGCTATATCGACTCCCTCGCCGTCGGTGATGTCGATCACGCTGAAGCCGGGCAGAAAGCTGTCGATCGGGTCGCCCTCGGGACTTTTTCCGCCGAGGAGCTTGCGAAAACGCGCGTTGCACCAGATAACGGTGCCGTCGCTGTCGGCAAAGGCTACGGGATATTTGTATTTTTCAAGGTGCTGAGAGCTGAAGCCGCTGATACTGTCCGCTGAGCTTTTGACCGTGCGGCGTATATATCTCCGATAGGTGAGCGTCAGCAGCGCCACTATCGCGGCTGTCGCGACGGCGGCTCCCGCCTCGATATAGAACTCAAGGGTGCTGTGGCGCAGAGAATTGAACGCCATCAGCAGCATAACTACCGAGAAAATTATAAACCACGGCACAAGCATCCAATGCTTTTTCATTTTCCCTCCAGATGTCAGCCTTGACAAATAGACTCAAGACTAAAATTGTTTTGCTGTACGTATGCTCGTAGAATCGAACTCGCGAATCAAAGGATCAAACCTCCTGCAGGATCGGCAGGATCATCGGCGAGCGCCTTGTTTTCTGACCGATCAGCTTGGAGATCTCGTCCTTCATGCGGTTCTTGATTATTCCCCATTCGTGGATATTTCTGTTGGCGCAGTCCTCGAGGATGTCGAGCGCGAGCTTTCTGACCTCGTCGAGCAGGCCCTCGCTCTCACGGACGTAAACAAAGCCGCGCGAAACGATATCGGGACCGCTGATAACGTGGCCGTCGTAAACGTCGAGAGAAGCTACGATAATGATAAGTCCGTCCTGTCCGAGGTGCTTGCGGTCGCGCAGGACTATGCTTCCCACGTCGCCGACGCCCAGACCGTCGACAAATACCTTGCCGGCGGGAACCGGAGCGACCTCCTTGATCCCGTCGTCGCTGATCTCGACCGAGCTGCCGACGTCGCCGATAAATATATTCTTTCTGTCCATTCCCAGGAACTCGGCAAGCTCCGCGTGCTTGCGCAGGTGCTTTTGCTCGCCGTGGACGGGGATGAAGTATTTCGGCTTAACGAGCCTGTGGATGATCTTAAGCTCCTCCTGACAGGCGTGACCCGAAACATGAACGTCGTACATTGATTCATAAATGACCTTGCAGCCGCGCTTCATCAGCTCGTCTACGACGTTTCCGACCGCCTGCTCGTTGCCGGGGATGGGATTTGCCGAGATGATGATGAAGTCGCCCTCTCCGACCATGACCTTGCGGTGGTCGGAATAAGCCATGCGCGAGAGAGCGCTCATGGGCTCGCCCTGGCTGCCAGTGGTGACGAGCACGACCTGCTCGGGGGTATATCTTCCGAGCATATCGAGGTCGATAAGGATATTGTCGGGAAGGTGCAGATATCCAAGCTTGCGCGCGACGTCCATATAGTTGACCATGCTCCTGCCCGAGAAGGCTACCTTTCTGCCGTACTTCTCGGCGCAGTTGATGATCTGCTGGACGCGGTTGACGTTAGATGCGAAGGTCGCGATGATTATGCGGTAGCTCTCAGCCTTTCTGAAAAGGCTGTCAAGGCTTTCGGAAACCAGCATTTCGGTGCGGGTATAGCCCGCGCGCGAGGCGTTGGTGCTCTCCGCGAGCAGTGCCAGAACGCCATCGTCGCCGACTCTCGCAAAGCTTGAAAGATCTATCATATCGCCCGTGATCGGCGTGCAGTCGATCTTGAAGTCGCCCGTATGAACGAGCGTGCCCGCGGGCGTATTTATGGCAAAGGCGACCGCGTCGGGTATCGAGTGGTTGACGTGAATGAATTTTATGCTCATGCAGCCCAGAGTTATCGTATCGCCCGCCATGACCTCGTTGAGAGAGGCGCTGCTCATAAGGCTGTGCTCGCGCAGCTTGTTGCCTACCAAGCCGAGAGTGAGCGGAGTTCCGTAGATGGGGATATTTACCCGCGAGAGCAGGAACGGCAGTCCTCCGATATGATCCTCGTGACCGTGAGTCAGCACGATGCCGCGCACCTTGTCGGCATTCTGCTCTATATATGTGAAGTCGGGAATGACAAGGTCGACGCCGAGCATATCTCCGTCGGGGAACGCCATGCCGCAGTCGACGATAATAATATCTCCCTCGCATTCGATCAGGGTGATGTTTTTGCCGATCTCGTTGAGTCCTCCGAGGAAGGAAACCTTTACCGACGGTTTATTCACCTTCTCTGAGGCTTTCTTAGACGGCTTACCCTTTCCTTTATTCTGACCGCCCTTGCCTTTCGCGGTATTTGAATAACGGTTCTTTAGCCTGAAGCCGTTATTCCTTTTCTGATTGCTCACAAAACTACCTCCGTATTTCTAAAGATTTTTCCGATCTGTTAATAATAAGCATAGCTAACCACTATACGTATACATGATATATTTTACTACAGAACAGCCGACCGTGTCAAGCTGTTTTTTTGGTACAAAATCCAAAGCCCGCGACAAGTCCGGATCAATAAGCGAAAAACCGCGTATTGACGGCACAAATCGAGCTTTCTCCCGTGATAGAAGCCTGACCGCCGATAAAATGGGGCTTGTCATTTTGCCCGGTTTGTGGCAAAATATAAGTATATCGCTTTTGGGAGGAAGAATTTATGAAACAGGTCGATATTTTCACCGACGGAGCGTGCAGCGGAAATCCGGGTCCGGGCGGCTGGGGCGCGATACTTCGCTATAACGGAGTTGAAAAGGAGCTTTCGGGCGGAGAGCCGAATACCACAAACAACCGGATGGAGCTGTGCGCCGTTATCTTTGCTCTTGAGGCGCTCAAGGAGCCCTGCGAGGTGAATCTGTATTCCGACTCGCAGTACGTCTGCAACGCTCTGACTCTCGGCTGGGCTAAGAAGTGGCAGGCAAACGGCTGGATGCGCAACAAAAAGGAGCCCGCGCTCAATCCCGAATTGTGGGAAAGGCTGCTCGGACTCTGCGAAAGGCACAAGGTAAACGTCAACTGGGTAAAGGGTCACGCGGGTCATCCCGAAAACGAACGCTGCGACCGCCTCGCCGTCGCTCAGGCAAAAAAATACAGTTAATACGAATTTTCAATAATATGTTGTGTTTTGGCTCAAAATCTGCGATTTTGATTCAGTGCATATTTATAAATCTGCTCACGCAAAGAAAGCGTTTCTTTGCGTGGTGCAAGAGTTTTGAATGTAAACGTTCAAAACTCTTGCACTTAAACAATTCAAAAACTGTAATAATGTCAGATGATTTCTGTGTTTTTGAATTGTTCAGCAGATATTAAATAAAAACTCGACATTTTTATCGGTCTGATTTCTATTGAAAATCAGTAAAAAAATCGGTCGGTCACAAAGCGCTTGAACAGAGCAAGCATTTGTGCCGACCGTTTGTTTTCCTGTTTAGCTCGAGGGCTCCTTGAGCTTCGGTTTAGGCAATACCGCATAATTCAGGTGTGCGGTGTTGTCTTTACTTTTTCTCCGTGAGCAGCTTGTTCAGCTCCTCCATAAAGGTGTTTATATCCTTGAACTGCCGGTATACCGAGGCGAAACGGACGTAGGACACCTCGTCCGCCTCCTTCAGCTCCTCCATTGCCAGCTCGCCTATCTGCATCGTGGTGACCTCTCGCTCAAGACCGCTTTGGATCTTCGCCTCTATCCTGTCCACCATGCTTTCTATCTGCTCGATGGATACGGGACGCTTCTCGCAGGCGCGCAAAATGCCGGCGGTGAGCTTGTTCCGGTCAAATACCTCGCGGCTCTTATCGCGCTTTACCACGATGATCGGCACCGTTTCTATCACCTCATGAGTGGTAAAACGCTTGCCGCATCTCAGGCACTCGCGGCGGCGGCGTATCCTCTCGCCGTCGTCTGCCGAGCGGGAATCTATTACCTTGCTTTCCTCGAAGCTGCAATAAGGACATCTCATAGCTGTTCACCTCATAATAATTCTGTATTGTAATTATACCACAAACAGAGGGTCATTTTCAACTACATTTTATTTACAATTTAATTACTAATCTTTTCCATGGCTCGGGATGAGGAGAATGAGCGCCGACCTCCGAAAAAGAGAACTCGCGAAAGCGGCCAAGCGGAGAACTATCAGAAATTTCTGTATCTCTTGACCTTTTTTCTGGCGCGGACGCGCTTGCGGTGGAGCTTCGCGGCTATGACGTAGATTATCATTATCAGGATTATCAAGCCGATCACGACGATGAACCAGTAGGAATGGAAGATCGTTCCGACAACGTCAAGAACGGCGAGGATACCGCTTCTGTCCACCTGCTCGGCGGGCACTAGATTGACGGTGGCGATCTGCTGCTTAACGCCGTCGGAATCGACGTAGTAAACCGCCGCCTTGCCTACGGGCTCGTCCGTATAAAGAGGCGCGGTAAGCTCCTCCTCGACCTCGGACTCGACCAGGATATCCTTGTCCTCTATATCTGCGGGAAGCACCGCCGTGAGGTTCTTTTCGGGCACAAGGGTGATCTTGTCCCTGCCCCAGGCAAGCTTGACCTTGACCTCGCAAATCGGAGTCGAGGTGGTCTTTACGGTCTTTTTGTCGAGCTTGACCAGCGCCCAGCGGAATAGCGCCGCCGCGTCCTCAAAGGTGTAGTATTCCTCCAGCTCGCCCTCCTTGTAGGGAGCGCCGAGAAGCACCGCCATATAGGAGTTGCCGTCGGCGGAGGCAGTCGTGACAAGACATCTTCCCGCCTCGTCGGTGGTGCCCGTTTTTACGCCGTGGGCGTACATATAATAGTAATCGCCGCCGCGCACCGGGTCGATCAGATAGTTTGTGGTGTAGATCGGGTATTCGTCGCCCTCAACCGTGTACTCTGTGGTATCGGTGATCTCGCTGAAACGGTCGAGAGTCATGGCGTGCCTTGTGATCAGATACATGTCGCGGGCTGTTGTGTAGTGCTCTTTGTGATGAAGTCCGTCGGGATTCATATAATGGGTATTCTTACAGCCCAGCTCCTGAGCCTTTTCGTTCATCATTTCGACAAACTTATCGATATCTCCCCCGCCGACATAATCGGCGAGAACCATCGCTGCGTCGTTGCCCGAGGGAACCATCATGCTGTATAAGAGGTCGATAGCCTTGATCTTGTCGCCGACATGATCCTCTATCGTGGACATCGAGCTGCCCGTGCCCCTGAGCTTGTCGATGACCTCCTTCTTGATCGGGATCCTTGTTTCAAGGTCGTCTATATGCTCAAAGGCGACGATGAAGGTCATTATTTTCGTGGTAGAGGCAGGATAGCGCTTTTCGTCGGCATCCTTCTCAAATACCACCTGATCCAAATCGGTATTTACGAGAATGATCGATTTTGACTTGGTCTGCACGTCGTTTTTATAGGTAAGCGCTCCCGCGGAAACGACGGAAACGGAAAAAACCGCAGACAGAGCGCAGAGAAGTGAAAGGGCGGTGAGCAGGATTTTTTTCATTCGATATACCTCCGTTGTACTGCCGCTCGCGGCAGCTTGTTTTATTGAACCTCGTCAAAATGCCCGAACAGCTTTTTCGGCGCAAGGCTAGTTCAGCGTTTGCTGTCCGCCCTGCTCAAAAAGACGGTCTATCTCCGCCTTGAGCAGACGGAGCTCGTCGTTCCTCAGATCCTTGTAGTAGTACAAAATATAATCCGCGATCCGCTGAGAAAGCTCGACGCTTTTGGTATCGGCAAGATCGGCGATCGCGAGCTGCGGGAGTCCGTGCTGGCGGCTGCCGAAGAAATCTCCGGGTCCGCGCATTTTTAGATCCTCGTCGGCGATCCTGAAGCCGTCGTTTGTGGCGCACATGATATCGAAGCGCTGAGCCGCCTCCCTCGATCTGCTGTCGCTGATGAGGATGCAGTAGGATTGGGTTTTTCCCCTGCCTACTCTTCCTCGGAGCTGGTGAAGCTGCGAAAGACCGAAGCGCTCGGCGTTTTCGATGACCATTACCGAGGCGTTCGGGACGTCGACTCCTACCTCGACGACGGTAGTGGCGACGAGAAGCTTGGTTTCTCCCTCCGAAAAGCGGGTCATGATCTTTTCCTTTTCGGACGGCTTGAGCTGTCCGTGGAGGATCTCCACGGGAATATCGCTGAAATAGCCCAGCATCAGCTCGGCGGCGTACTCCTCGGCGGAAACGACGTTTTCGAGCTCGCCCTCCTCCACGAGAGGACAAACGATATAAGCCTGTCTGCTCATGGCTATTTCGGATTTCAGGAAGCCGAAAACCTTACCGCGCTGATTTGAAAAGCGGCGGGCGGTGATCACGGGCTTGCGGCCCGGCGGAAGCTCGTCGATGACGGAGATATCGAGATCTCCGAAGATTATAAGCCCGAGGGTCCTCGGGATAGGCGTGGCGCTCATTACCAGCAGATGCGGGTTTTTGCCCTTTGAAAGCAGCCTCGAGCGCTGGGCGACTCCGAAGCGGTGCTGCTCGTCGGTGACGGCGAGAGCAAGGCTTTTGAATTCCGTCTTATCGGTTATGAGCGCGTGGGTGCCGATCACCAGATCGATCTCTCCGCTCGCGAGCCCCTCACGAACACGCTTTTTTTCTCTTTCCTTCATCGCTCCCGTCAACAGCTCTACCCTCGCTCCCGTGGGAGCCAGAAATTCGTAAAGGGTCTCATAATGCTGCCTCGCGAGGATCTCGGTAGGAGCCATAAAAGCAGCCTGAAAGCCGTTTTTGATAACGGTGTGGCATACGGACGCCGCGACCGCGGTCTTGCCGGAGCCGACGTCGCCCTGCACGAGCCTGTTCATCGGGCTGCCCTTTTCGGTGATATCCGTAACGCAGTCGGAAATCGCCCTTTTCTGAGCTTTTGTAAGCTTGAAGGGCAGCAGCTCCTCGAATTCAGCCGAGAAATCGCGGGTTATCCTCACGCCGCTCACTCCCCTGCCGTGCTCGCGGATAGAGCGCATACCGAGGTTGAGGACAACAAGCTCCTCGGCTATCAGCCTTCTTCGGGCGTTCTCGAGCGCCTCCTCGTCCTTGGGAAAATGGATATTTTCAAGAGCCTCCCTGAGACCGCAAAGCCCGAACCTTTTCCTGACGCGCTCCGGAAGCGGATCGCCGACCGTATCCGGCAGCATTTCAAGCGCCTGTCTGACGGCGTTTGCCACCGTGCGGCTGTTAAGCCCGCCCGTCTGCCTGTAAACAGGCTGGATCGTTTTTCCCTGAGAAGCCTGTGAAAATGCCGGGGAAACCATCTGCGCGCCGAAAGCATTAAAGGATATTTTTCCGAAAAAGAAATATTCTCCTCCGTACTCAAGCATCGAGCTGATGAACCTGTTGTTGAAGAAAACGAGGGGAAGCGAGCCGCTGTCGTCGTAGACGGTGCCTTTTGAAAGCAGAATTCCGTTTCTGCCCTTGGAGTCGGAAACAGGCGCGGCAAGGAAAGCCCTGACGCAGTAGACTCCGTCCTCCTTGATATCTTTTATTTTTGTGATTTTGCTCCAATCCTCATAAGTCCTCGGGTAAAAGGTGATAAGATCGCCCACAGAGCAAACGCCGAGCTTTTTGAACTGCTCCGCGCGCTTTTCTCCGAAGCCCTTGAGGTCGGTGACGGGAATTTTGAAAAGTGACATATTTAATATAAAACAGGCACGGTTAATCTGATAACCGTGCCGTTAACCGTTTTTCTGTGATGATTATTTAGGCAATACCGCACAACTCGTTTGTGCGGACCGCGCAGTGGGAATACGCAGTCAAGCCGCGCCGCTTATCGTGCGGCACTGCCTTTATTCAACGCTGAGAATGAAGTAGTAGATCGGCTGATCGCCCTTTACCAGAGAGATATCGGTGCGCGAACCGAACTTTTCGCGGAGCTCCTCGTAAGCCTTGTTCGCGTCCTCCTCCTCGACGTCCTCGCCGTAAATAAGAGTGATGAACGAGGTGTCGCGGGTGACCATGCTCTTCGCGAGCTTCACGACCGCCTTGACGGGATTCTTCTCGGTCATGGTGAGCTTGCCGTTTTCGAGAGCGATGATATCGCCCTCCTTGATCTTCTTGCCGCCGAATTCGCTGTTGCGCGCGGCAAAGGTGACAAGACCCGTTCCTACTCCGTGAGCCGCGTCTATCATGAGCTGGGCGTTGCTCTCGGCTGAGATCTCAGGATCAAAGTTGAGCATCGCGGTCATGCCCTGCGGGATAGTGCGGGTGGGAACGATAACTACCTTTCTGTCCTTGACCATGGGAATGGTCTGCTCGGCAGCAAGGATGATATTCTTGTTATTGGGAAGCACGAAAACATATTCGGCGGGAGTGGCGAGCACAGCCTCGTAGATGTCGTCGGTGCTGGGGTTCATGCTCTGACCGCCGGATACGACGTTGTTGCAGCCGAGATCCTTGAAGAGCGTTTTCATGCCCTCGCCCGCCGCTACGGCAACAAAGCCGAATTTCTCGGTGGGCTCGACGGGAGTGAACTTCTCCTTCTTAGCCTTTTTCTTGGATTTCTTGGCGTTTTTGGCGTTCTTGTGCTGCTCCTTCATGTTCTCGACCTTGACGGTCAGAAGCTGACCGAACTCAAGACCCTTTGTGAGGGCGTTGCCGGGAGTTTCGGTGTGAACGTGCACCTTTATGATCTCATCGTCGTTTACAACAACGACGCAGTCGCCGATGGTCTTGAGGAAATCGCGCAGCTCCTCGGGGTCGGTACCGATCTCGGGATCTCTGCCGACGATAAACTCGGTGCAATAGGTAAATTCGATGTCGTCGTCAAACTCGGCGGCGGCTGACTCAAAGTTCTCGATCGTGGGAGCCTCGCTCTCCTCATAGGGGATGACCTCGCCGTCCTTGATATAGGAGAGCATTCCCTCGAAGATCGAGCAAAGGCCCTTGCCGCCCGCGTCAACAACGCCCGCCTTTTTGAGAACGGGAAGCAGCTCGGGAGTGAGCGCCAGAGCGTCGTTCGCCGCGTTGACTATCGACTGCCACACAAAGAGGGTGTCGCTGTTGTGCTTGGCGGCGTCAATGCCCGCCTCATAAGCCATTCTCGCGACCGTGAGGATGGTGCCCTCCGCGGGCTTCATCACAGCCTTGTACGCCGCGTCCACGCCGATCCCGAGGGCGGCGGCGATATTCTTGCCGTTTACCTCCTCCATATCGGCGAGACCCTGGGCAAAGCCTCTGAAAAGTATCGAGGTGATAACGCCCGAGTTTCCTCTCGCGCCTCTGAGCATCGCCTTCGCGGTGACGGAAGCCACCTCGCCGGCGTTGGAGCCCTCATAATCCTCGAGAGCCTTTGCGGCAGCCATGATGGTCATCGACATATTTGTACCTGTATCGCCGTCGGGAACAGGGAAAATGTTAAGGTCATTAATATGGTTCTTCTGAACGCTGATATTGTGAGCGCCCGAGATGATCGCCTGCTTTAATACCTCTCCGTTAATCATAAACGCACGTCCTTTTCTGGTTAAGCAAAATTTAACACACTATCAAACATTACTATTATACTAGTAATCAATTGATTTTTCAATAGTCAATTTTCAGATTTTTGTCAGAATTTTTTTCATTCCAGACGAACACTTTCGGCAGAAATGCACTTTCCGCTGTTATCATCCACCTCGAACACAACTCCCTCGAGCTTGCAGTCGCCCGAAGCCAAGTCGAACCGCGCGGGCATAGCCGATCTGAAGCGGTTGATTATGATGTCGGTGCGCACGCCCAGAACGGAATGGATAACTCCGGTCATTCCCGCGTCGGTGATGTAGCCCGTTCCCTTCGGAAGGACCTGAGCGTCGGAGGTCTGGACGTGGGTATGGGTGCCGAATACCGCTGAGGCTCTTCCGTCGAGGAAATAGCCGAGAGCGCGCTTTTCGCTGGTGGTTTCGGCGTGAAAATCAACGATTATGATCCTGCCCTCCGCCTCGTCAACCAGTCTGTCGGCACATTCAAAGGCGTTTTCAAGTCCCGATTCGATGTTGATGTTGCCCATGAGATTGATTACGGATACGACGCGTCTTCCGAGGTCAACATTAAGCAGACCCTTTCCCGGCGCCTGAGAGCTGAAATTTGCCGGCCGCGCAATAAACGGACTTTCGTCTAAAAGGTCAAAGACCTCCTTGCGGCGAAAAGCATGGTTGCCGAGGGTTATAACATCCACTCCGCTGTTGAACAGATAGGTCGCGGAAACCGGAGTAAGACCGTTGCCGTCGGCGGAGTTTTCGCCGTTGCAGACTACGAAGTCGATCGCGTTGAATTTTTTGAACGCGGGAAGTCTGGCGCGCAGGAAACGGCAGCCGATGCTGCCTACCACGTCGCCTACACACATGATCCTCATAATATCATCTTCTTTCCAGTTGAGCAGAAAGCATGGGGGGACTTCTCCATAATTATTATACTACGATTATTTTGTAATTTCAACATCATATTTGTCAAACCAATAATCAATTTCGATAATATACGCGAGAATTTGCGGCGCTCTCATCAGCTGACCGTACCACGGCTCGGTTATTGATTCCGGGTTTTCGATTATTTCCTCAATCGCCCTTTTGTCAAGCAGCTCCGTCAGCGCGCTCTTCTTTCTGAGGATCTTTCTGACCCTTCGGGCGCATTCCTCAAAATATGCCGGATTGTGGGTCTTGGGGTAAGGGCTTTTCTTGCGCCAAGCTATCTCCTTGGGGAGAATATCCTCGAACGCCTTGCGAACTATACCCTTTTCGCGCCCGCCGTAAGCCTTGAGCTCCCAGGGAAGATTATAGGCGAAATCCACCAGTCTGTAGTCGCAGAACGGCACCCTGACCTCGAGTCCCGAATACATCGAGCACCGGTCCTTGCGCTCGAGAAGGCACTGCATGAACCAATAGAAGTTGAGATAGAACATCTCCCTCATGCGCGAATCCGTCTCGCTTTCGCCCTTTAGCTTGGGAGCGGAGCGGATCGTATCCAGATAGCGCTGGCGAACATATTCCTCTCCCCTTTTCAGAACTCCTCCGCGCAGGATCTTCCTCCTCACCTGCTGGGTGCGCGACCACGGGAAGCAGTCCTCAAAAAGGATATCGCGGTCGTGGTACCAGGGATATCCTCCGAAAAGCTCGTCGGCGCATTCTCCCGAAAGGGCAACGGTATAGTCGCGCCTGATCTCGCGGCAGAAAAGCAAAAGCGAGGAATCAACGTCGACGTAGCCGGGAAGATCGCGCGCGATCACGCTGTCATAGAGCGCGTCGCAGAGCAGCGAGTTGTCGAGGATGACCTCGCTGTGGCGGGTATCAGCCGCCTTTGACATCAGCTTGATATACTCGCAGTCGCGGTTTGGCTGGAAAAGGCTCTTTTCAAAATATTTATCGTTGTCGCAGTACTCCACCGAATAGGTGTGGACCCGCCCGAGCTTGTGCTCGCGGTTATACATCGAAGCTACCTTTACAATTATGCTGCTGTCGAGCCCTCCTGAAAGCAGGAGGCAAAGCGGCTCGTCGCTCACGAGCTGGCGGCTCACGGCGTCGGTCAGCAGCTCTCGGGTCATCTCAATGCTCTCGCTCTCGCCCAAAAGATGCTCGTGCGCCTCCACCGAATAATAGCGGCGCCGGGTCAGGCGGAAATCCTTATATACGGCGCATTCTCCCGCGTTAAGCTCAAAAACGCCTTTAAAAACTCCGAAGGACGGGGTTCGCGCTGGTCCGAGGAAGAAGATCTCGGTCAGCCCCTGCTCGTCGACCTGCGGTCTGACCTTTCCGCTCCCGAGCAGAGCCTTTATCTCGGAGCCGAAGATCAGTCCTCCGTCGTATTCGTAATAGAAAAGCGGCTTGACTCCGATCCTGTCGCGGCAGAGGAACACCGAGCGGTTGTCGCTCCTGAATACCGCGAAGGCAAAGATCCCGTTCAGCTTTTCGGGACAGCGCTCGCCGTATTTTATGAAGCATTTGAGCACCACCTCGGTGTCGCTGTGACCCCTGAAATGAAAGCCGTCGGCGCGAAGCTCCTCCCTTAGCTCCGAGGTGTTGTAAAGCTCGCCGTTATATACGATAACGTAGGTCACGCCCTTGTGACCCGCCGCCATCGGCTGCTTGCCGTTTTCACGGTCTATTACCGAAAGGCGGCGGTGTATCATCGCGGTATCTCCGTTGATATAGATCCCGTTCTCGTCGGGACCTCTCCTCGCCAGCGTCTCGGACATCGAATTAAGAAGCGCCGAGCGCGTTGAAATATTACAATCTCTTTCGATCCAGCCTGCTATTCCGCACATAAAAAAATCCTCCTGTCATTCGGCGTTCGCCGTAATTACCTTCAAAAAAACGATCGTTACCGTCAGCAGAGCGACAGCGGAAATCACGCTTCCGCCGAAAACTCCCGCGCCCGAGACCGTTCCCGTTGAAAAAACGGCGAGTTCACCGGGTAAGAGCAGCAAGCCGAGCCTTGTCAGACCGGCGGTCAGCAGCCCTTGTACTATTCTTATCAAGAAAAACAGCGCCGCGCTTATCCTAAGCCCCCCGAGCGTCCCGAAGATCTGGGCGTGGACGCACAAGCCGCCGAAGCCCGCAAAGAAGGCGGCAGCGGCGACCGGCAGCTCCGCTGTCATCCGGGGGAAAGCCGCCGTGATTTCGACCAGCCCCTCAAGGCAGACCGAAAGCCCGCCCTCGGGCACAGCCGAACGGACGATACCCGAAAAAGCCGAAAAAACGACCACCGAGGCGCACAGCGAGAGCATCGCCCGCGCCGCGTCCGAAACAGATCTCACCAAAGCTGCCGAAAAAGGCAGCGGCGAGTATTTTATTTCCTTTCCGGAAATAACCTCCTTCCTGTCAAGCAGGGCGAGCAAGGCTCCGAGAACGATCACCGAGAGCGCCTGAGCCGCCAGCATAACCGCCCCGACCTCGACGCTGTTATACAGAGAAGCGCCCACATAATTGAGCATGAAGCCCGGTCCCGCGCAGACGCAGAACAGCGCCGCCCTTTTCGCCTCCCTTTCTTCGACCGCTCCGCTCTCGTAAAGCCCCGCGACAGCTCCGGCTCCGACCGGATAGCCTCCGATGAGCGAAAGCAGGATCACCGGCGCGAAAGCTCCCGAAAGCCTGAACAAACGTCTTGTAAGTCCCTCGAGCCTTCGTCCCGAGGCGTGACATACTCCCGTCCTAACCAAAAGATTTGAAAGAACCATGAACGGGAAAAGCGAGGGAATGAGCACCCGCGCACAGCTTTCGAGCCCTCTCGCGGCTCCCTCTCTGCATTCGCCCGCGCGAATAACAAAAAGTCCCGCGAGAAGGCAGGCGGCAAGCATTGAAACGCGCCGCCCGATACTCTTTTTCATCCAATCACCGATAATACTTATGCCGCGCCGCGCATATTTATTATCGGAACCAGGAGGATGGATATGAAACGAAATGAATTTTCCGCTCCCGATATGGGCTCGCTGCCACTGATCGAAATGCTCGGGAACCGCCGTATCTCTATCGAGGGCTCGACAGGCATACTGCTCTATGAGGAGAGCTGCATCAGAATAAACACCTCTAAAATGGTTGTATCCTTCGGCGGCAGAGGACTGAGGGTGCGCTGCATCGGCGGCTCCTGCGTAGAGGTCGAGGGCGTTGTGACCGAAATCAAATTTATCTTTTGAGGTGCGGTATGCTGATCGAAGTATTCAGATTTATAAAGGGGAGCGTCGATTTTGAAATAAGCGGGCGTTTCCCCGAGAGGTTTTTGAATCTGGCGGCACGGCGAGGGATATCCGTGATAAACGCCTGCCCTTCAAACGGCAGGATATCCGGCAGGATGATCGCCGCCGATTACCGAAGGATCCGCCCGACCGCGAAAAGCTCGGGGGTGCGCCTGCGGATCACCAAAAAGCGCGGGCTGCCCTTCCTTGCAAGGCGCTTCAGGGGAAGGCTCGGACTGCCCGTCGGCTTTGTCCTCGGAATAGCCCTGCTGATTTTTCTCTCCTGCTTTGTTTGGTCGGTGAGCATCGAGGGAGCCGAGCAGACGAGCGAAACCAAGCTTCTGCGGGCGTTTGAGGATCAGGGAGTCAAAGTCGGCTGCTTCAAGGGCAGGATCGACCCGCTGGAGCTGAGAACAAAGCTCCTTCCCGAGCTCAAGGAGCTTTCCTGGCTGAGCGTGAACGTCATCGGCAGCACGGTCAGGATCGAGGTTCGGGAAAGATCCCCCAAGCCCGAGCTTGAGAGCGGCCATCCGTGCAATATTGTGGCGAGGACCGACGGAGTGATCACAAAAATAAACGCTGCGCGCGGCAAAACCGAGATCGCCGAGGGCAGCGGAGTCGCAAAAGGCGAGCTTCTCGTCAGCGGAGTGACGAACACCGCCCGGGACGAGGTTGTTTTCAGCAGAGCGAGAGCGGAGGTTTTTGCGGACGTTTATTCCGAAAAAGAATCATATCTGCCGAAAAGCTTTGATTATTATTCTTTGACGGAAAATAAGGTCGATCGTCGGCGGCTCAGTATTCTCTGGTGGGAGTTCCCCGCCTCCCTTTCCTTCACCTCCTATGAAAACACCGCCTACAGCGAGAGCTTCGATTCGGCGAGCCTCGGCAATAACTCCCTCCCCCTCGGTCTGAGGACCCGCACCGCTCACGAGGTCAGAAACGAGCGCTTCACCCTCAGCCGCAGGTCCGCCGAGGTCTGCTTCAAGAACGAGCTTCTGCTCTACGAGCTCTTCGAGCGCCCGGACTCGGCGGTCAGGGAAAGAAAGCTCTCGATAACCGAGGACGGCAGGGGATATCGCTGCAGCGCTTCCTACATCTTCAACGAAGATATAGCCGAGGAAAAAGAATTTGATGTGAACTGATCCCCTCGCCGGGATAAAGCCTCCGTTCAGCCGCCGGAAAAATCTCTTTTTCGGCGGCTTTTTGAGTAAAAAAGCCGTGACAGCAGCGTTTGTTTGTGATACAATAGAAGGCAGAAAAACAAGGCAGGTGATACCGTGGCTTTTCTGCCCATGAACAAAAAGGAAATGCTTGAAAGAGGCTGGGAACAGCCGGATTTTGTCTACGTCTGCGGCGACAGCTACGTTGACCACCCCTCCTTCGGCGCGGCGATCATAACTCGCCTGCTCGAAAGCAGAGGCTACAGGGTGGTATTCCTCGCTCAGCCGAATATTAAAAACGAGCGCGAATTTACCCAATTCGGCAAGCCCCGGCTGGGCTTTTTTGTCTCGGCGGGAAATATCGACAGCATGGTTGCTCATTATACAACGGCAAAGCGCAGAAGGCACGACGACGCCTACACCGCCGGCGGCAAAACAGGCAAGCGCCCCGACCGCGCCGTTACGGTATATTGCAAAATAATAAAGCGGCTCTACCCCGATTCTCCCGTGATCATCGGCGGGCTTGAGGCTTCGCTGCGCAGATTCGCCCACTACGATTACTGGAGCGACAGCGTTATGCCCTCTATCCTCTTTGACAGCGGCGCCGATATCCTGACCTACGGAATGGGCGAGCTGCAAACGGAGGCTATCGCCGCCGCCCTCAATGAAGGAAGCCCTCTCGAAAGCCTGAGAGAGCTTCGCGGAATATGCTACAAGATCCGCACGGACGAATATGTCCCGCGCTCGGCGGTGGAGCTGCCGTCCTTTGAGAGAGTGCGCGAGAGCAAGCGCGATTACGCCATAGCAGCCCGAAAGGAGCTCGAGGAGGCGGACGCGGTGCGCGGCAAGACCCTTATCCAGCGCCACGGAAAATATCTTCTCATTCAGAACCCGCCAATGCAGCCGCTGAACACCGAGCAGCTGGACGAGGTCTATTCCCTGCCCTACGAAAGGTGGTACCCGCCTTGCTATGAAAAGCTTGGCGGAGTCCCCGGAATAGCAGAGGT
Organism: uncultured Ruminococcus sp.; assembly: GCA_902774325.1. Classification (GTDB taxonomy): domain Bacteria; phylum Bacillota; class Clostridia; order Oscillospirales; family Acutalibacteraceae; genus Ruminococcoides. The sequence continues at coordinate 13,348 of CACYIC010000027.1, read as the reverse complement.
CGAGTTCTCTATCACCCACAACCGCGGCTGCTTCGGAGCCTGCAATTTCTGCTCTCTGGCGTTCCACCAGGGACGAGCCGTGACTGTACGGAGCGAGGAGAGCGTGATCGAGGAGGCAAAAAGCTTTCTGAAAAACCCCCGCTTCAAGGGCATCATAAGCGACGTCGGAGGTCCGACCGCCAATTTCCGTCTACCATCCTGCGAGAAGCAGAAACGTCTCGGATTGTGCCGCGACAAAAAATGCCTTGCGCCCAAGCCCTGTCCGGCGATGCAGGTCTCCCACAGGGAATACCTCGAGCTGCTGCGCAGGCTTCGGAATATCGACGGTATCAAAAGGGTTTTTATCCGCAGCGGCATACGCTTCGACTATCTGATGGAGGACGATAGCGACGAGTTTTTCGCCGAGCTCGTCAAATACCATATAAGCGGTCAGCTGAGGGTCGCTCCCGAGCATTGCTCGGCGGCTGTTCTCGATAAAATGGGCAAGCCGCATATCGAATCCTACCTCAGATTCAGCAAAAAGTTCTATGAGCTGACCGAAAAAGCGGGAAAGGATCAGTACGAGGTGCCCTATCTGATGAGCAGTCATCCAGGCTCCACGCTCAAAGACGCCATCGAGCTCGCGAGCTTCTGCAAGGCGAACAATATCCACCCCAAGCAGGCTCAGGACTTCTACCCCACGCCGGGAACGATATCGACCGCGATGTTTTATACCGGGCTCGATCCTTACACCCTCGAGCCTGTTTATATCCCGAGGTCGGAGGAAGAAAAAGCCATGCAGCGCGCGCTGCTCCAATACTTCATCCCCGAAAACAAGCCTCTGGTCATCAAGGCGCTGAAAAAGGCGGGCAGAAGCGATCTGATCGGAAACACAAAAAAATGCCTCGTCACCCCCATGGCGGGAAGCCGCGAGAGCGCGTCGACAAAAAAGAAAAAGGATAAGTTTTCGCGGTACAGAAGAAAGAAATAAAAAATGGTCGGGCGGACAGTTAAGCTGTTCTCCCGACCTTCGGTTTTAAAATCTAAAAATTTTCCGCTTCAGTACAAAGCTCATTATTCATCCCGCACGAACTCCTCAAGCTTTCTTTTCAGCATGGCGACAGGCAGACCGACCACGTTGAAATAGTCGCCCTTGATCCCGCGCACGAATATCGCGCCCTTGCCCTGGATCCCGTAGGCGCCAGCCTTGTCCATAGGCTCGCCCGTCAGGATATAGTCGTTGATCTCCTCCTCCGAGAGCGGATAAAACTCCACCTCGGTCGCCTGGGAAAAGCAGCTGATATGACCTCCCCTGCAAAGCGCGACGCCCGTTATGACGTGGTGAGTCCTGCCTGAGAGCAGCTTGAGGATCTGATAAGCAGCCTTCTCGTTCGAGGGCTTGCCGATTATATTGTTGTCTATGAAAACGCCCGTATCGCAGCCGATAACGATGTCGTCCGGATGGCGCTCGCTGACGTATTTCGCCTTCTTTGCCGCCAGATAAGCCGGGATCTGCTCGAGCGGTATATTGTTCTCGATGCTTTCGTCAACGTCCGCCGGCTCGATCTGGAATTCATCAAGGATCAGGCTGAGCAGCTCGTTGCGCCTCGGAGAGGCGGAAGCCAGAATCATCATAATTATCCTTCCTTTTATTTGGTATCCGTATCAGTCAATGAGCTCAACGCCGTCGGACATATAGCTGCCCCACGTCTTCAGCCATGCCTCGTGCTCGACGGCATGGTTGTAGCGGCGTATCACAAGACCCTTCGCGATCTCAACATCCTCGTCGACCCTTGAGCCCTTCGCCTTGCGGAAAAAGATGTAGCGGGTGTAATATACGCCGTTAGAGAGCTTGGAAACGTCCAGCAAAAAGCGCTGAGAGACGCTCTCGCCCTTCTTGCCGCTGTACATATTCCGCACCACGAAGGAGGTTACCGGATAGCGGCGGTAGTCGTCGATCTCGATGCGGACGCCGAGGTTTTCAACGTCCTCGAGGTTTTCCCAGCTCAGCGCGATCGGGACCTTTTCGTCATCCGTGAAGAGGTTTGAGGTTATTCCGTTAAAGGCGCAGCGCGTGAGATTGACAGCGTGGTGCCGAACATTTTCCTTGAACCTGTCGTCCTTGTCGGCGGTGTAATCGTGGCTGATGAAGTCGTCCTTTTCGCCGCCGAGATACTGCTTGATAGCCTCCTCAACAGCTCCGTCAAAGACCTTTTTGCCGTGATCGAGCACAAGGCAGCGGCTGCAAAGCTCCTGGATAGTATCCATATTGTGAGAAACGTAGAGGATGGTACGATCCTCCTCAACCGCAAGATCGCGCATTTTTTTGAGGCACTTTTTCTGGAATTTCATATCTCCGACCGCGAGCACCTCGTCCATTATCATGATCTCCGCGTCGAGGTGAGCCGCGACAGAGAAGGCGAGCTTCACGAACATTCCGCTCGAGTATCTCTTGACCGGAGTATCTATGAACTGCTCGCACTCGGAAAACTCGATGATCTGATCTATCTTCGCGTCGACCTCGGACTTGCTCATTCCGAGGATAGCTCCGTTCAGGTACACGTTTTCCCTGCCTGTCAGCTCTCCGTGAAAGCCGGTCCCGACCTCGAGCATACTCGCGATCCTGCCGCGGTATTGTATCTTGCCCTTCGAGGGAGCGGTGATATGCGAGAGCAGTTTCAGGAAGGTCGATTTTCCCGCGCCGTTCGCGCCTATTATGCCGACCCTCTCGCCTCGCTTTATCTCAACGTTGAAATCGTCGAGCGCGAGAAAAACCTCTCCCTTCTCATAGCTGTTGGAGCCTATTTTTGAGTTGGGATCCTCCTTGCCCCTGAGTCTGGCAAGGTGGCTCTGGATATCTCTTCTCAGAGTTCCGGTATTAATAACGCCGAGCTTGTATTCCTTTGAAAGATGCTCGGTTTTGATAACAACATTTTCTTCTATCATACCGTATCAATAAACGTCCTTTCAACCTTGTTAAAGACCACAACGCCGAAAAACACGATCAGCGCGGTAACTCCCAGACTGATGAACCACGGTATCCAGTGGAAGGAGCCGCAGCCGAGGAAGGCGTAGCGGTAGCCCTCGACGATAGGCGCCACGGGATTGATAAGCATCGCCCAGCGAAAGCTCTCGGGAACCTGAGAAATGGGATAGACGACGGGCGTGATGTACATCAGCAGCGAAACGCCGAAGCTCACTAGTATATTGAGGTCGCGGTATTTGGTCGTGATCGAGGAAATGATCAGTCCTATGCCCATTCCGAGAAGTCCCGACTGCAGTACGAGCACCGGAGTCAGCGCGATATAGAGGTTGGGACGCACGGGAGCTCCCGTAAAAAGATATATGAGCATCAGGATCACAAACAGCGCCCACTGGATCATAAAGCTTATCAGGTGGAAGATGATACCCGATACGGGCACCGACATCCTCGGAAAATAGACCTTGCCGAAAACCCTCGCGTTGGAAAGAAAGGTCCCCGCGCCCTTGTTGAGGCAGTTCGAGAAGAATGTCCAGAGGATATTTCCCGACATGTAAAACAGGAACTGAGGGATACCCTCTGTCGAAATACCGGCGATAACGCCGAAAATAATAGTGAAAACCGAGGTCGAGAGCAGCGGGTTGATAGCGATCCAAAGAGGACCCAGAACAGTTTGCTTGTAGGTGTTTTTGAGGTCGCGCTTCACGAAAAGCAGCGTGAGGTCGCGGTATTTCCAAAGCTCCTTCAGATTGAAGGTAAAAAGCCCCCGCTTGGCTTCTATCACGGTAATATCATTGTTTTGCAATTACTTCACTTCTTTGCGTAATATTCTTATGAAAATTATATCACAGATATTTGTCGATGTCAATTTCGATACAGTTCAAAAAATAATTACGCTTATACTATTGATTTGTCACAAAAAAAGTGGTAATATAAATTGGTGATATTATCTGAAAGGATGTTTCAAATGAACCAAAAGCTATCGGTTAGATTTTTGAGCGCTGTTCTCGCGGCGCTGATGGCGCTCTCTGTGCTGGCTCTCGCGGGCTGCGGCAGCGGCGGCTCAACAACAGATAACGAAGTCGCAACAACAGCTGCGGAAGGCGCCGAAACAAGCACAAAAATCACCGACACCGTCGTTATCGACGTAAAGGACTACGGCAAGATCACCGTAAAGCTCTATCCGGACGTTGCTCCCATCACGGTCGCGAACTTCCAAAAGCTCGTCAGCGAGCATTTTTATGACGGTCTCACCTTCCACCGCATAATCTCCGGCTTCATGATCCAGGGCGGAGATCCCAACGGCGACGGAACGGGCGGCTCCGACAAGAACATCAAGGGCGAGTTTTCCTCAAACGGCGTCAAAAACGACCTCAAGCACGAAAGAGGCGTTATCTCAATGGCGCGCTCAATGGATCCCGACAGCGCCAGCTCGCAGTTTTTCATCATGCATAAGGCAGCCTCTCACCTTGACGGTCAATACGCCGCCTTCGGAAGAGTTACGGACGGCATGGCTGTCGTTGACAAGATCGCGGAAACTGTTCAGCCGACGGATTCAAACGGAACTGTTCCCAAGGCGGATCAGCCTGTTATCAACTCGATCACATTTAAATAATCAAGAAGAATTCCGGAGAATTATAAGCACATCAAAAGCTGACGGCGGACGCCGCTTTTCATCGCGCGGCTTTTCCGCTTAAAGGCAGGGCACAAACGATCAGAAAGGAAATATTCAATGGGTGTATATGAAGAACTCGTCGCCAGAGGGCTTATCGCTCAGGTGACGGATGAAAAAGAGATAAGAGAACTTGTAAACAGCGGAAAGGCGATTTTTTATATCGGCTTCGACCCGACCGCCGACAGCCTCCACGTCGGACACTTCATGGCTCTTTGCCTGATGAAGCGCCTCCAGATGGCGGGCAACAAGCCCATCGCGCTCCTCGGAGGCGGCACGGGCATGATCGGCGACCCCTCGGGCAGAACGGATATGCGCCAAATGCTCACCAAGGAGACTATTCAGCACAATGTTGAGTGTTTTAAGGAGCAGATGAGCAAATTCATCGACTTTTCGGACGGCAAGGCACTGATGGTCGACAACGCCGAGTGGCTGCTTGACCTCAATTATGTCGAGCTGCTCCGCGAGGTCGGCGCCTGCTTCAGCGTGAACCGCATGCTGACAGCGGAGTGCTACAAACAGCGCATGGAGCGCGGCTTGAGCTTCCTCGAATTCAACTACATGATCATGCAGTCCTACGACTTCTACGCTCTCTATCAGCGCTACGGCTGCAATATGCAGTTCGGCGGCGACGATCAGTGGAGCAATATGCTCGGCGGCACGGAGCTTATCAGACGCAAGCTCGGCAAGGACGCCTACGCTATGACGATCAATCTTCTCCTCAACTCCGAGGGCAAGAAAATGGGCAAGACCCAGTCGGGCGCGGTATGGCTTTCCGCCGAAAAGACCTCTCCCTACGACTTCTATCAGTATTGGAGAAACGTCGACGACGCGGACGTCATCAAATGCCTCAAGATGCTCACCTTCCTCTCGCTCGAGGAAATCGACGAGCTGGCGAAGCTTCAGGGCAGCGAGCTAAACAAGGCTAAGGAGATCCTCGCCTACGAGCTCACCAAGATGATCCACGGCAAGGACGAGGCTGACAAGGCTCAGGAGGCGGCGCGCGCTCTCTTCGGAAGCAAGACCGACACCTCAAATATGCCCTCGACCGAGCTCGGCGAGGACGACTTCACCGACGGCGAGATCGCCGTTCTCGACCTGCTCTCAAAATGCTCCCTAATCCCCTCCAAAAAGGAAGGCAGAAGGCTGATCGAGCAGGGCGGTATCTCGATCGACGACGAAAAGGTGACAGAGGTAAGCAAAAAGCTCTCCGCCGCCGCGTTTGAAAAGGGCTTCGTAGTCATTAAAAAGGGAAAGAAAGTATTCCATAAGGCTATTTTTAATTCTTAATCGGAATCAAGCCATTATAGCGCGGCGTGATCCACGGCTTTCAATGATAACCGGCGAGGGATCAGCCGCGTAAAAGCGCAAGGGATGTTGGCAGGTAACTGCTGAAAATATAAGGAAAGAAGGAACATCAAAAATGAAAAAATTTTTTGCTGAATTCAAAGAATTCATCAACCGTGGCAACGTGCTCGATCTCGCGGTCGGCGTTATCATCGGCGGTGCTTTCGGCGCGATCGTATCCGCGCTGTGCGACAAGATCATCACTCCGCTGATCGAGCTTATTATCGGCGCTATCCTCGGCAAGAGCATTGATGAGATGACAAGCGTGCTCAACGTCGGTCCCATCGAATTCGGTGCGTTCATCTCAGCCGTACTCAACTTCATCATCATGGCGTTCATCATCTTCCTGATCATCAAGGGCTTCAACAAGATGTCTAACCTCAAAAAGAAACCCGCCGAGGAAGAAGCACCCACAACAAAGGTCTGCCCCTTCTGCAAGAGCGAGATCGACATCGAGGCAACAAGATGCCCGCACTGCACAAGCGAGCTGCCTAAGGATAAGAAATAATCATCCTCTGCTCACTGAAAAAGCGTCCGATCAAATGAACGGACGCTTTTTGTTTTTGCTTAATTGAAGCCACGGCGGAATTTTACCCGCCTGTCATGCTGTTTTCAGATTTCAAATAACCGACTCAAACCGATTATCGGAAAGGTCAATCGGAAATGGCGTTGCCTATAGAACAAAAAAAATCATTCCGGCGGCTGCGGCGATCGCCGCGCCGACCGCGACGTCGCGGACATAATGCGCGCCCGCGAGGACCCTTGAAGCCATAATAAGCAGCGAAAACACCAAAGCGACTATCCCCAGCGGGATATTCACCCTGAGAAAAGCCATCGCGATAACAAACGCGCTGGCGGTGTGGCGGCTCGGCATACTCTTTCCCACCGTCTTTTTCTCAAACGCGGAGGGAACGCCGAATGCCTCGTAGGGTCGCGGCTCATTGATAACCAGCCTCAAAACCGTCACCAACACAAGCACGAAAAACGGCACGAACACCAATTGAAGCCACACCGAGCCGAAGCCGCGCGTGAAATATGTCACCGCGAGCATTATCGGGTACGCTATAAACATCAGATTCGGCAAAACCTTATAGATGAATTTCAGAAGGGAGAGCGCCTTCGGATGCGAGTCAAAATAGCGCTTTGTCCCGAAAAAGATTTTTCTGTCCATAAACGTCAGTCGCTGTTGTTCTGGAGCACATTTCTGCGCTCGAGCCATTCGTTATAGGTCATGAGCACATCTCTCGGCTTGCTGCCCTGATGAGGTCCGACAATCCCGAGCTGCTCCATATCGTCGATCATTCTTCCCGCGCGGGCGTAGCCAACCTTGAGCCTGCGCTGGATAAGAGAGGTCGAAGCCTGTCCCGCCTCGATCACGCACTGGATAGCCTCCTCCATCTTGGCGTCGATATCAACGTCTCCGCTGTCGGAGGAGCTGTCCTTGCCCTTCTTGTTGCCAACCTCCTCGGCTGCAATGCGCTTTATGCTCTCCTCGATCTCGGCATTGTATTCCGCTCTCGAGGACTTCTTGATGTAGCCCGTTACTCCCTCGATCTCCTTGTCCGAGGCGTAGCAGCCCTGTACTCGGATCGGCTTGGGAGCTCCTACGGGCGAAAACAGCATATCGCCTCTGCCGATCAGCTTTTCACCGCCGCCGGTATCGAGGATCGTGCGGCTGTCCATATTCGAGCTGACCTTGAGCGAGATGCGGCTGGGGACGTTCGCCTTGATAAGTCCCGTAATAACATTTACGGTCGGTCGCTGGGTGGCGAGGATCAGGTGCATTCCCGCCGCGCGCGCCATCTGCGCAAGACGGCAGATACTCTCCTCCACCTCGCTGGGAGCCGCCATCATCAAATCGGCAAGCTCGTCTATCGCGATGACAACGCGGCACATCTTCTCCTTGGCGACCGGCAGACCGTTGATCTCGAGAACAGGCTGTATCTTCTCGCCCTCCTCGTCGATATAGGGCGGGTTCTCAGCCATATAAGCGAGGTTGCTCTCGATCAGCTCATTGTAGGAGTCGATATCCTTGCAGTCAAATTCAGAGAAGATCTTGTAGCGGTTGAGCATTTCGTTGACCGCCCAGCCGAGCGCGCCCGCCGCCTTTTTAGCGTCGGAGACGATCGGCACAAGCAGATGGGGTATTCCCTTGTATTTTGAAAACTCGACCATCTTCGGGTCGATAAGCAGGAGCTTGACCTCGTCGGGCGACGCCTTGAAAAGTATGCTGATGAGTATAGAGTTCACGCAGACCGACTTACCGGAGCCTGTTGTGCCCGCGATAAGCAGGTGGGGCATCTTCGCGATATCGGCGGTGACTATCTGTCCAGAGATATCGCGGCCGAGCACGGCGGTGAGCTTGCTCTTTGAGCTGCGGAACTCGTCGGAATCTATCAGCTCGCGCATGGTGACCATGCTGACCACCTTGTTCGGAACCTCAATTCCGACCGCCGCCTTGCCGGGGATAGGAGCCTCTATGCGCACGCCGTTGGCGGCGAGGTTGAGGGCGATATCATCCGAGAGGTTCGTTATCTTGCTGATCTTTACTCCCGGAGCCGGCTGCAGCTCATATCTTGTTACCGAGGGTCCCCTGCAGATATCCACTATGCTCGCGTTCACTCCGAAGCTGTTCAGGGTGTCGATGAGCTTCGTCGCGTTATGCTGCATCTCCTCCATCGCGCTCCTGTCGTTATTGCCGCGGTTCGGAGTGAGCAGCTGGATCGGCGGATAGTGATAGACCTTCTCGGGCTTTGTTTCGTTCACGGGATCGCTCTTGCCGTAGCCGATGTTGTCAAACTCATCGCTCTCGGCAGGCTTGTCCTGCGTTTTTTCCTTCGGCTTTTCCTCAGTCTTTTTCTTCGGGATATCCACGGGAACGGTTTCCGGATCCGCCTGCTTTGCTCCGTTCGAGAGATGATTGGAGCGCTTTTGGCGGGTTATATCCTCGGCGATATCGCCGACGGTGGTATCCGCGCCCGCTCCGAAGGGCTTTGCGGCGCGGTTGATGATATTTATAAGATCCTCGGACTCGCTCAGATCGCGGGCGTTGCCCTCGTCGAAGTCGGTGACGTCGATATTTTCTCCCGGCACGACACGCGAATCGCCTCCGTCAAGCGGGATATCTATATCGCTTGAACCGGTTCCGATCGGAACATCTATCACGCTGCGGCGGTGTTTCCCGTGCTTTTTGCGCGGCTTTTCGCGCTTCCGCTGCTCGCTCGCCGCTTTGTCGCGCTCCTGCAGCTCGCGCCTGCGCTGACTATCCTTATCTCTGTCCGAGGGCGAGTAGTCGTCGCCGTAGTTGCTGTCGCGCTCGACCGGCTCCTCCCCGTAGTATTGCTCACGCTCAAGCCTGCGCTGCTGTCTGCGCCTCGCCTGTCTTTCTCTCGCCTCTCTCGCGCGCTGTACGGTCCTTGAAGCGGCGGAAGCCACATCTCTGACCGAGAGATTGGTGAGGATGAAGATTATCACCGCGAGCATTATCAGCGAGAGGATGATGGCGACAGGCAGACTTAACTGCACCAGCGGATAGCCGAGAACGCCGCCGAGGAACCCGCCCTCAAGCGGGATATACGCGTTGCTGCCATAGGCGTCGAGATAGAGATTCCCTAGCGCCGCAAGGTAATTGATCTCCTTGTGCTTTCCGCCGCCGAAGCAGTAGATCAGCGCCCCGACGAGCAGGATAGCCGTTACGCAAAGCGCGACCTTTGCCTTGAAGTGGGCGATCTCGTGCTTCTCCTTCTCGTTCATGACCGTGAGATATATGAACATCGGCGGGACAAGAAGTACGCCCAGACCGAATACCCCGAAGAAAAACGAGCGCACGACGGTCCAGACCGTCGCTCCGGGCAGGAAGATCAGCAGAGTGAATATCGCCGCCATAGCTATGTACAGGATCGAACGGATGCGCGGACTCACGAGCGGAGCGCGTTCGTCCCTGTAAGGGACCTTGCTCGCCTCTCTCCTGCTTCCGCTGTTTTTAGTATTATCTTTTTTTGGTTTGCTTTCGCGTTTTTTATTTGATTTTGTCTGCTTTTTGGCTGACAATATAACCCCTCCGGTAAACAATAAATGGTGAACGGCGGTCGTCCCGCCGTCAGCTTGATACTTCGCTCAAGCCCGAGATCATCAGAATAAAGGCTGACCTGTGAACAGATTCACTCCCATTACGAGCTCTGCCACGGAAACGCCGAGCATACCAAGACCGACGACCGCGGTATAAATAACGAAGATTATCATTTTATCGGTTTTCAGGAACCATTTGAACAGGAGAATAGCGAGATAACCGACCACAGCGGAAACCGCCACGCCCACCACTAAGGGCAGGATATCAATATTGAGCCCCTCGGGCGCCTTGACAGCGTCGAGCCCCTCCAGCGCCGCAGCCGCGACTATCGAGGGAATACCGAGGACGAAGGTATAATCCAGCGCCTTCTGCTTGTTGATCCCGCGCATCTCGCCGACCGCGAGGGTCGAGCCGGAGCGGGAAATGCCGGGAAGCACGGCTACGCACTGCATAAGTCCCACGCAAACGGCGTCAACGACGCCGAAGCGCTCTCTGCCGCCCGATTCGGCGGAGTTGCCCTTGAGGTGCTTGAAGCTCCTTGCGCAGTTGCGCTTATTGAAGATAATGCCGAGCAGCAGCAGCGTCGAGGTAATGAGCAGGCAGACAGAGGTGATTATCACCGTCGGCTGGGAGGAAAGGCTTTCAGCCACGTCCTTGAGCTTCATGCCCGTTCCGGGGACAGGCAGGAAGAGCAAAAAGAGCGGCAGCAGACCGATCACGAGCATAAACAGGAGATTTCTCTCGTAGTTCATCTCGCTCCACTTGAATTTGCCCGTAAAAATATCGCGCACGGTGCGCCCGAATTCAAGAATAAGGCTCCAGATCAGCTTGTGGTAAAAGGCGACGACGGCGACAAGGGTGCCGACGTGCAGCATGACGTTAAAGAATAGGTTGCCTTCCCCGCTGACTCCCAGGATATGCTGGGTGATCGCGAGGTGTCCGCTGCTTGAAACGGGCAGGAACTCGGTGAGTCCCTGGACCGCGCCCTGAATAATTGCGTCAATTACAGTCATGATATGTACTCCTTCACTTGGGTCGGAGCAAAGAGCAGAGCAGCCCTTTCGGGGCGCTCATCTCAAAGCTCCGGATTTTAGTTTACTATCATCTGATACAAGCCCTCAATGGCGTCGGAAACGGTTCCTACCTTGTCGATAAGTCCTTCCTTCACCGCGTCCTCGCCCTCGAGGATTGTTCCGACGTCTGTCACAAGCTCTCCCGTATTGAGCACGAGCTCGGTGTAGCGTTCGGCTGAGATATTTGAGTTTTCGACCACAAAATCCGTGATCCGCTGCTGCATCCGCCTGAAATAATCAAACGCCTGCGGCACGCCGAGCGTCAGCCCCGTCGAGCGGACGGGATGGACGGTCATGGAAGCGCTCTTGGCGATATAGCTGCTCTTGGCGGCAACCGCCAGCGGGATACCGATCGAATGACCTCCGCCGAGAACGATAGAAGCAGACGGCTTTTTCATGCCCGAGATGACCTCGGCGATAGCAAGCCCCGCCTCAACGTCGCCGCCGACCGTATTGAGCAAAATCAGCAGCCCGTCGACGCGCTCGTCCTCCTCCACCGAAACCAGCAGAGGAATGATATGCTCGTACTTTGTGGTCTTGTTCTGAGAGGACAAAATATAATGCCCCTCGATCTGCCCGATCACCGTCATGCAGTAGATTATCTTGTCCTTGTGACGGATAAAGACCGAGCCTGTATCCTCAGCCTCGTTACGGCTGTTCCCGCCCTCCGCGGGCTCTTCCTCCCCGCAGGGCTTTTTTTCAGGTTCTTCCTCATAGCAAAGCTTCATTGACGCACCTCATTAAACAAGATTTCCTCGCTTATTGTTCCCGAAAGCGGTAAATTCATGCGTCATGAAATAATATGTATGAGAAAGCTGCAAAATGCTATTTTCCATTATAGCACAAATAGAAATATTTTCAAGAATTTTAAGAACATCGCATAAAAATATTTCTTTATTCTAATATACAATAATTATTTTAAGGAATTATAGTATTATATGACTAATAATATAAACTTGGAGTGATATATACTTGGATCCCGACTTAAATTCAAATATTATTATGGGCGTTTCGATAGGTATACTGGTGATACTGTCAGGCTTTTTCTCGGCTATGGAAACGGCTTTTTCGTTTGTCAACAAGATCCGCATCCAGCAGGCTGCCGAGAACGGCAACAAAAAAGCCAAGCGCGCACTTTACATCATAAACCACTTTGACAACGCCCTTACCGCCATTTTGATCTGCAACAATATCGTCAATCTGGGCTGCTCCTCCATCGCGACCGTGCTCTGCCTGAATATCTGGCACAACTACGGCTCGGCGATCGCGACAGGCGGCACGACCCTACTCGTCCTCACCTTCGGCGAGGTGATCCCGAAATGCCTTGCCAAGGAGCACTGCGACAAATTCTCCGTGAGCACGGCGGGCATCCTCAAGGTGCTCACCATCGTCCTCACTCCGCTGGTATTCATTTTTATGAAGCTCAAAAGCCTCGCGATGAAGATTGCTGGCAGCAAGGGCGACACTCCGACCGTCACCGAAAACGAGCTGAAATACATAGTTGAAAGCATCGAGGAGGAAGGCGTGCTCGAGGAAAGCGAGAGCGAAATGGTGCGCTCCGCCCTCGACTTTGACGAAACCACCGCCGAGGAGATCCTCACGCCTCGCGTAGACGTTGTATTTTTGTCCGTAGACGACAGCGAGGAAAAGATCAAGGACGTCATTATCGAGAACCGCTACTCGCGCATCCCGGTCTACGAAAACACGGTTGACAATATCGTGGGCATCCTTCACACCAGAGAATACCTTGAATCGCTTGTGGACGGCAAGCCCGCGAAGCTTCGCGAAATAATCCAGAAGCCCTACTTCGTTTTCAAGTCGATGCAGCTCTCCAAAATACTCAGCGAGTTCAAAAAGACCCGCTCGCATATCGCGATCGTAACCGACGAATACGGCGGTACGCTGGGAATAGTCACGATGGAGGATCTGCTCGAGGAGATCGTCGGAGATATCTGGGACGAGGACGAGGAGATCGAGCACAGCTACTACAAGATCGGCAAGGATGAGTTTCTTGTAAACGGCGATATCGAGTTTGAGGATATGCTCGCTCTCTTCGATATCGACGAGGGAGCTATCGAGACCGACTCTGTCACCGTAGGCGGCTTCATCCTCGAAAACGCCGGAGCGATCCCCAAAAAGCGCGAGAGCATAGAGGCAGAGGGCTTCCGCTTCACCGTGATGGAGGTCGAAAACCAAAGGATAATGCGCGTTGTGGTCAAGCTGCTCCA
>CACYIC010000026.1 GCA_902774325.1 uncultured Ruminococcus sp. | reverse complement strand
CAGCTTAAAGTAATTTATCCAACCCTTAATAAATTGTTTCAGTTTAAGTATTCTGTTTTCGTTACTCCAAGCCTTGCTTCTATCCGTCAGCTCCCTAAGCGAGATCAGGCACCACCTGACCGAGGTGTTGCGCAGGATCCCGTTCACGCTTTTGGTAAAGGCGCGCTTCTGGAGCAGACCCGTCATCTCGTTGCGGCTCTCGTCGTTGGAGGGATGCTCCTCCGAAATATTGAGCTCTCTCGTCTTTTGGTTGTGGATATCAAAGATATAAAGACGGCAGATCCCCCCGCGCAGACCGAAGCAGCTCTCGCCGAGCAGCACGACGCCGACCCAGCCGAAGCCGCCCTTGAGCGTTCTGAAGCGGAACTCCCCGCCTAAGATACCGGGCAGAGGCGATTTTTCGAGCCGCCGGGCAAGGGTGTCGAAATCGAGCATATCCGCGAGCCTCTGCCTCTCCTCGGGGTGAACGAGGATATCGGTCATATTGAGGCTCAGCTCGCGCAGGTCGCCCTCGGAAAGCGGCATGGGGTATTTTTTTCTGATATGATAAAGGCTCTTGAAGTGCTTCGCGTTCAGATCGAGCTCGATCAGCTCGTCAAAGGAGGAGCCGTCGAAAAACTCCGGTATTACCGATCTGTCATTGACGCTGCTCAAAAGCTCAAACAAGCCGGCGCTCATAATCATGCCTCCCTCAATAATCTCAGCCGCCTCAGAATGTTATTTTTTATTATCCTTGCAGTCTATTTAATTTTATCTCATAAATTAAAAATTCAATACTTTTCCGATAAAATCGTAATTATCACCTAATTTTCAGGGGCTGATTTATTGAAAGTGCACAAGGGAGGCGCTTTGCAAAAAATGTCATATTTTGGTTTTTATGTGCATTTTGACAACGTCGGCAGCAATCCTGCAAAATTTCATAAAATTTCACAAAAAATAATTGTAATTTTTCCAATCATCATATATAATAGATATGCAACCGAAAAAAGCTCCTCGGAGCGAAAAACACCGGGAGAATGATAATGATACCTTCAGGAAAAAGAACAGATAACCAAAACGGGCTGATAAAATACCTCTCGCCGCTCGCGGTCTGGGCTTTGGCGTTCGGCTGCTCCGTGGGCTGGGGCTCCTTCGTGATGCCCGGCACCACCTTTCTTCCGACCGCGGGTCCCCTGGGCTCAATCATCGGTCTGCTCATCGGCGCGGGCATCATGCTCGTAATCGGCGTTAATTACCATATCCTTATGAACCGAAACCCGAGCGCCGGCGGCGCCTACAGCTACGCGGCGGAGGCGCTGGGGCTTGACCACGGCTTTTTGTGCGGCTGGATGCTGATAATAACCTACGCCGCGATAATCTGGGCGAACTCGACCGCCCTTTCGCTGATCGTGCGCTTCGTGTTCGGGGATATCTTCTGCTTCGGCTTCTCTTACAGTATCGCGGGCTACACCGTTTATCTCGGAGAGGTACTGCTTTCGGCGGGGGTCACCGCTCTCGCCTGCCTCGTATGCCTGCTCGGAAGAGCCGTCACAAAATACGTTCAGATAATCAGCGCGGTCCTGCTGTTTTTGGGGATCACCGCCTGCTTTGTCGCCGTCGCGGTAAAAAACGGGGGCTTTTCAAGGCTTTCGCCCGCCTTCTCCGATCACGGCAGCCCCGCGTCTCAGATACTCGGCATAGTCATCCTCACGCCCTGGGCGTTCGTCGGCTTTGAATCCATCTCGCACTCGACGGGGGAATTCAGGTTCTCGCCTAAAAGATCCCTCCCCGTGATGGCGGCGGCGCTGGTCACGGGAGCGCTGGCTTACATAATGCTCACGGTCTGCGCCTCTCTCGCCGTTCCCGACGGCTTTTCGGACTGGAGCGAATATATCGGAAGCCTCAAGACCCTCGAGGGGCTCCGCGGGCTGCCGACCTTTTACGCGGCGCGCGAGGCGATGGGAGAGCTCGGGCCGACGCTGCTCGGAGGCGCCGCCTTCTGCGGTATCTTCACGGGTCTGATAGCGAACATGGTCGCGCTCTCGAGGCTGCTCTTCGGGATATCCCGCGACGGTCTTTGCACTCCCTCGCCGGGCAGGCTGAACAGGCGCGGGGTGCCCTCAAGGGCTATAATCCTCACGGGAGCCGCCTCGCTTCTCATCCCGATGCTAGGCAGAACGGCGATAGGCTGGATCGTAGACGTGACCACCATCGGAGCCACGATAATCTACGCCTACACCTCGCTGTCCGCCTTCGCGGTCGGAAGGCGGGAAAAAAACGTCACGGCGATAGTGACGGGTATCTGCGGAATGGCGGTGGCGGTGTTCTTCACGGCGATCTACCTTTTCCCGATATTCAGCATGAAAAACCGGCTCTCCACCGAATCCTACCTGATACTCGTGCTCTGGAGCGTGCTGGGGATGCTGGTGTTCCGAATACTGATCCAGCGCGACACGGAGAGGCGGATGGCGAAAAGCGAGGTCGTCTGGATAATACTCCTGGCGCTGGTTCTGCTCGTTTCCCTGGACTGGATCAATCAGCTCACCTCGGACGAGGCTTCGGCGATAGCGGACGATATCTCCGAATACCACTTAAAGCAGGCGGCTCAAGCCGGTCTGACGCACAGCAGCGAGTCGGTGACCGCCACCGAGGAATATATAACGGTGCGCGTCCGCGAGTTCAGCAGCATGCTGATGAAGAGCATACTTGTCCTCGCCGCTCTGACCGCAAGCGCCCTCTCTGTCATTTTCAGCATTTTCTCGGTAATCAAGAAGCGTGAAAAGCAGAGCGAGTCCGAGAGGCTGCTCGCCGAGGAAAGCAGCAAGGCAAAGAGCGTTTTCCTCTCAAATATGAGCCACGATATCCGAACCCCGATGAACGCCGTAACGGGCTACACCGCGCTGGCGCTCAAGGAGGAGAACGTGCCGCCGAAGGTGCGCGGATATCTGGAAAAAATAGACATTTCGAGCAGTCATCTGCTCTCTCTGATAAACGATATCCTCGATATGAGCCGCATCGAAAGCGGCAAGCTGGAGCTTGACCTCGCGCCCGCCGACCTGACAAGGATCCTCGGGGAAACCGAGAGCATCTTCGCCGTGACGACCGCCCGGAAAAAGCTCACCTTCTCGGTCGACTGCTCCGGAATAAAGAACAAATATGTTATCTGCGACAGCGGCAGCCTGCAGAGGATCCTGCTTAACCTGATCTCAAACGCCTGCAAATTCACCCCGGAGGGCGGCAGCGTTTCGGTGACGCTCACCGAGAAGGAGAGCGGGGGGAGCGCGCGGGAATACGTGCTGACGGTCGCGGATACGGGTATCGGCATGAGCCCGGAATTTGCCGAGCACATCTTCGACGCCTTTGAGCGCGAGAGGACCGACACCGTAAAGCAGATCCAGGGAACGGGTCTGGGAATGGCGATCACCAAGAGCCTGGTCGAGCTGATGGGCGGGACCATCGAGGTCAAGACCCGCCGGGGCGAGGGCACCGTATTCACCGTAAGCCTGAGCCTTGAGCCGGCGGACGAGGCTGAAATAAGGAAGCTGACCGAAAGCGAAGTGACCGAGGCGGAGCCTGTTGACCGCAGCGGGATCAAAATACTCATCACCGACGACAACCCGATAAACACCGAAATCGCCGACGCGATACTCACGGACGAGGGCTTCAAAACAGACAGGGCGGAAAACGGAAAAATCGCCCTTAAAAAAATAGCGGAAGCGGACGAGGACGAATACAGCCTCGTGCTGATGGATATCCGTATGCCCGTGATGCACGGCTACGAGGCGGCGCGGGCTATAAGGGAGCTCGAGGGCAGCCGCAGCAGAATACCTATCGTCGCGATCTCCGCCAACACCTATGAATCCGACCGCAGAGCCGCCGCCGAGGCAGGCATGAACGCTCACGTCGCCAAGCCCTTAAAGCCCGAGGAGCTTGTAAAAACGATCGAGGAGCTGACCAAAAAAGCCTGAGCGCTTTTTGACAAGACTCATCAAAAGCCGAAAAAGCGCCTCCCTCTTCTTCGGGTCGGGGGCGCGGACCGAGGCGATCCGCGTCCGGGACGCGGCGCCGCAAAAAGGGAAGAAGTATGAAACAATTCATTCAGACAAACAGGAACAGGCGAAGGGTGCTCGTGGTCGACGACGAGCTTATCAACCGCGAGCTTCTGAGCGCGATACTCTCGCCGCGCTACGAGGTGGTCCAGGCAGAGAACGGAGCCGAGGCGTGGGAGCTGCTGACGACCTCGGAGCAGCCCTTTTCGCTGGTGATGCTTGATCTTTTCATGCCCGTCATGAGCGGCTTTGAGCTGCTCGAGAAGCGCAGGGAGAGCGAGGAAGCGAGGGCGGTGCCCGTCATCGTCATGACCTCCGACAAAAGCGCCGAGGTCAAAAGCATAAGAATGGGCGCCGCGGACTTCATCTCAAAGCCCTACCATCTTCCGGACGTGATCCTGGCGCGCTGCGAGCGCATAATAGAGCTGAACGAGGACAAAAGCATAATCCGCTACACCGAGAGGGATGCGCTGACCGAGCTGTACTCAAAGGAGTATTTTTCGGAATATATCCGCAGGCTCCGTCCCGACCTGAAGGGAGACGTCGACGCGGCGGTGCTCTACATCGAGCATTTCGGGATGCTCAACGAGCTGTTCGGAAGAGCCGAGGGCGACCGCATCCTGAGGGAGACCGCGGGACTGATCACGCGTATCATAATCTCCTCGAGCGGCATCGCCTGCCGGACCGACGGAAACAGCTTCAGGATATACCGCCGTCACTGCGACAACTGGGAGGAGCTCGTGGAAAGGGTACAGACCGAGCTTTCTTCGCTCTCGCCCTCAAAGGGGCTGAGGCTGCGCGCCGGGGTCTATCAGAGCGTAGACCCGGAGCTTGACACCGAAAGCTGCTTTGACCGCGCCAAAGCCGCCTGCGACCGGATAAAGGGCAACTACGGGCGCAACACCGAGTTCTATAACCGCGAGCTCCACGAGCTGGAGATGCACCGCCAGCGGCTTATCGGTGATATCGACGAGGCTATCGAGAACGGCGACCTGCGGGTTTTCTATCAGCCGAAATACAGGATAAGCGGCGAGCGTCCCGTGCTGTGCAGCGCCGAGGCTCTGGTGCGCTGGCAGCACCCGAGGCTGGGGATGATAAGCCCGGGCGAATTCATCCCGCTCTTTGAGAAAAACGGTCTGATCGGTAAGATCGACGGCTGCGTCTGGCGCGAGGCGGCGGCGCAGGTGGGCAAATGGAAGGAGAAGTACGGCTTTACCCTTCCGGTCTCGGTGAACGTTTCGCGCGTGGATATATTCGACCATTCCCTCGAATGCAAGCTCTGCTCCCTGCTCGAGAGCTTCGGGCTGAAGCCCGGCGACCTGATGCTCGAGATCACCGAATCCGCCTACTCGGACAACGCCGAAAGGCTGATAAGCCTGGTCGGCTCGCTGCGCTCCTGCGGCTTCCCGATCGAGATGGACGACTTCGGCTCCGGCTATTCGTCGCTGAATATGCTCACGACCATACCTATAGATATACTCAAGCTCGATATGAGCTTCATCCGCTCGATGATGCTCGACAAAAAGAGCCTGCGGCTGGTCGAGCTGATCCTCGACATCGCCAAGTTCCTCGGAGTGCCGACGGTCGCGGAGGGAGTCGAAACCGAGGAACAGCTTCTCACGCTCAAAAAAATGGGCTGCGAGATAATCCAGGGCTACTACTTCTCCCCTCCCGTACCCGCCGAAAGGTTTTCGGAGTTTATAGAAAAAGAAATCATGCAATCTACGTGAAAGGACAGGAATAATGATTACTATTGAAAAGCTCAGCGGCTTCGGCGCGAACACCGCCGAGGGACTCGCCCGCTGCTGCGGAAGCGAGGCGCTGTATCTCAAGCTCGTAAATATGGTTCCCGACGAGGAGGCGTTCGGGCGGCTCTCGCGGGCGATCGGCGAAAACGACCGGGACGCCGCGTTCGAGGCTGTCCACGCGCTCAAGGGGGTCCTCGGCAACCTCTCGCTCACTCCGATGTACGACGTCGCCTCGCGGCTGACGGAGCTGCTTCGCTCCCGATCGGAAACCGACTGCGAGCCGATGCTCGTCGAGCTGCTGAAAAAACGCGACGAGCTCAGGGAGCTCTGCGCGGGCTGACCCGTTTTCGGGCGCGCAAAAACATTTAGGGGGTTTTTTCATGACAAATCCGGTTCAAAGGCGCAGAAAGATCGCGTCGTCGCTGCTCTCGCTGCTCGGCGTGATAGTCGTCTGCGTCGCTCTCAATGTTCTCGGAAAAAAAATCAACGACCTGATCGGGCTGCCGTTTTATTTTGACAACGTCGGCACTCTGATGTCGGCGCTGCTCGGGGGTTACGTCCCCTGCATCACCGTCGGCTTTCTGAGCAACCTGATCTCGGGGCTCGAAAGCTCGTTTTCGACCTACTACTGCGTCATCAGCGTTTTCATCGCCGTCGCGGCGGTGAGCTTCGCCGACAAGGGCAAGCTCACAAAAATGCCTCATACTCTGCTCGCCGTCCTGGTCTTTGCCCTGATCGGCGGAGGCATGGGAGGAGCGCTGACCTGGCTTATCAACGGCTTCGACTTCGGCGGCGGCTTTGCCTCGGATTTTGCCGTAAAAATCAATTCCGTCGTGCCGATGGGCTACTTCCCGTCGAATCTGCTGTCGAACTTTTTGATAGATTTCGTCGACAAGCTGATAGTGACCTTCGTTTCCCTGCTGATCTACAGGCTCACGCCCAAGCGACTGATCGAGTTTCTCAGGGGGCACAGCTGGCACTTCCTCTCCTTTGTCGAAAATGTGCGCAACGGGATATCGCTGCGCATGAAAACCACCCTGCTGGTGGTGATATCGACTACTCTTGTCGCGTCCGCCGCCATCGGAACGAGCATAGTGATGTACCACAACGCCTCGGTCGATAAATTCGCCGAGGAGGGCGACTACGCCTCAAAGCTGATCTCGCGCAAGATAAACGCCTCAAAGCTCGAAAGCTATATCTCCGAGGGCAAGAACGCCGAGGGCTATCTCGAGGAGGAGGAGCTGCTCCAAACCGTCATGGAGATGTCCCCGGATATCAATTACGTCTATATCTACAAAATAGAGGAGAACGGCACAAGGGTCGTCTTTGACCTCGACACCGAGGACGTCAAGGCGGACGAGGCGGGAAGGCTGATAGAATACGATTCCACCGTCGAGAAATACCGCGACCTCTTCCTCGCGGGCGAGGATATACCCGTGGATATCGTAGACAACAGATTCGGCTGGATCCTCTCGGTCTACGAGCCGATCCGCGACAGCAGCGGGAAAACGCTCTGCCACGTCGGAGTCGATATGTCGATGGATCGCCTGCGCTCGCAGGAATTCGCCTTCCTCGCCAAGATCATCTCCCTGTTTATCGGCTTCCTGATCGTGATACGCACCTACGCGGTCTGGATCGCGGAGCATTTCATCATCAAGCCCGTAAACGTCCTGACCAAAGCCGTGAACAGCATTTCCTACGACTCCCCCGAGGCTCGCGAGGAAAGCCTCGAGCTGATGAACAGCCTCGGCATCCATACGGGCGACGAGATCGAAAACCTCTACCACGCCTACAGGGATACGACCGTCAGCACCGTGAACTATATCGACGAGGCGCAGCGCAAGAACGAAAAGATAAACCGCCTGCAAAACGGTCTGGTGCTGGTGCTCGCCGACATGGTCGAGAGCCGCGACAAGTGCACGGGCGACCATGTACGCAAGACGGCGGCATACACCGAGATCATTCTCAGGCAGATGCAGAAGGAGGGCATTTATCCCGAGACCGTGACCGAGGACTTCATAAACGAGGTCGTCAACTCCGCGCCTCTGCATGACGTCGGAAAAATATCTGTGCCCGACTCGATACTGAACAAGCCCGGCAAGCTGACGGACGAGGAATTTTCCGCGATGAAGAACCACACCACCGCCGGCGGAAAGATCATCGAAAAGGCGATATCCCTTGTGGACGAGGATTCGGAATATCTCAACGAGGCGCGCAGCCTGGCGCTCAGCCACCATGAAAAGTGGAACGGAAAGGGATATCCTACGGGACTCTCCGGCGAGGAAATACCTCTATCCGCGCGCGTAATGGCGGTCGCGGACGTCTTTGACGCCCTGGTTTCGCGCCGGAGCTACAAGGAGCCGTTCACCGTCGACAAGGCGCTGGATATCATCCGCGAGGGCGCGGGCAGCCACTTCGACCCGCAGGTGGCTAAGGCGTTCCTTGACGCCGAGGACGAGGTGCGCCGGGTAGCCGCGATGAACATGGAGCTTTAAATTTATACTATTTTCTGATAATCCCTGAACAAAAATATAAAAATATCCCTTTGCGCACGGTGATTCGCATATTACCGTGCGCTTTTACTTTTTTCTGTTAATTTGACAAATTTACTGATAATTTCGTGTTATTTGTGCAATATACCAATTGATTATTACGGAATTTTATAGTACAATATAGCTGTGGTAATATACTTATTTTTTAATTTGGAATTTTTTTCCTCATTATTTCACAATAATTAACGCAATATTTTATTGCATGAAAGGAGGGGCGTTTTATGACCAATCCAAAAGTATTACGCATAAGGAACTACGTGCTGATCGGTCTTTCCGTGGCATACTATATTCTTTACCGGATCTTCGGGCTCCCGCTGCCGAGCGTCTATAACAGCCCCGATATCCCCTATGAGCTGTCGCGGAACGTTTCCGACTATATGAAGGAAAATCTGGCGTTCGCTATGTTCTTCCTCCTGTTCATAACGGTATCGTCCACCTCGTTCCTGCTGGCTTATATCATCTACAACAAGTTTGACCGCAACCGCGACACCGCGAAGGCTGCGGTCCACACCGGTCTGCTGTTTTTGTGCATAGCCGTGATGATAATCACGGGCACGGGCGCGCTGGACGTCTTTTCGGAGCATGTCGAGCTGTTCGACTATCTTCACGCGCTGAGCGTCCTCTTCCTGCCGCTGATCTTTTCAGCTTATTTCCGGGTGTTTTACAAAAAGAAATGGGTCTATGTGTTTGAATGGATCGTGACCGCGCTGGCATTGCTTTGCTTCATATTCTCCGTACTGAGCGTTCCGCAGTTCATCATACAGATCATCCTTATTTCGGTCCATTCCTCAACGATCGGACTGATGCTCGTATGCTCCTTCGTTTACACCTCCTATCTCATCCGCAGGAAGATCGCCGCGAAGCCCGTCAACACGGTGCTGAGCATTTCCAACAGCCTGCTCTGCGCCGCCGCCGCGGTTTTCCACATCATGGGCATGATGACCCTTTACTGGCTGTGCCTGGGCTCCGCGACCGCGATTCTGGCGTTCATGACCTTCAGAGAGCTGGTCGATATGGCGGCAAGGCAGTACATAAAGAGCGTAGACGCCGAGAACTACCGAAAGATGGCTTATATCGACGCGCTCTGCGGAATAAGCAACCGCAACGCCTTCCTTCTTGAGCAAAGCGAGACCTACAACAGCGATTCGCTTTACTATGTCGTTTTCGACGTGAACAACCTCAAGCGCATAAACGACAGCTACGGTCACAGCGAGGGCGACGAGATAATCAGGAAGTCGGCGGAGCTGATCTGCATAAGCTTTGAGAAGATCGGAAAGTGCTTCAGGATCGGCGGCGACGAATTCGTGGTCATCGGTCAGTACAGCACCGACGAGGATATACGCCGCTGTCTGAGGAATCTCAGCGAGCTGATCGAGATCTTCAACTCCGACTCCGAGGCAAAGCTGAGCCTCGCCTACGGCTACGCGATCCGCACAACGCTCGAGATCACCACCTACGAGCTGTTCAACCGCGCCGACCGCGATATGTACCGCTTCAAGAAAAGATTAAAGGCATACAAGACGACCTGAGAGCATATAATGGAACAGATCTTCGCGGGATTATTATTCTTATTCGGAATTAAAACGGCCGGGTGATTCTCCATGCGAATATCGGGTAATTCTCTCTGCGAATTATAAATTTTTTTGAAAAAACAGGCAAAAAGCCTTGATTTTTTCGTCGAAATATGATAAAATACAAGCATGAACAGTAACTATAGGGAGAGTTGCACCCAAACAGCAATTATTTCGATATTTTCTGCAAAAATATATCAAGGTGGCAAACCCGTCGAAAGGCGGCGGCGCAAAGCTCTGGTGTCTAAACAGGAACTGTATGACCGACCGGCTGCATCGGCTGTGCTAAGCACAGCCGGCAGCGGTCGGCTTTTATTTTTCCCGGTGCTCATTAGCCGCCGGCTTTCCCCCACCGATATGATCACCCCAAGCGCAAACCACTATACTATGCAAGGAAAGGATGATTATTGTGAAGAAAATGTTATCAATCGTGCTTGCGGCATTGCTTCTCTTCTCGGTTCTTCCCATGACCGCTTTCGCGGAGGAGCTCGATGAGAACACCGTAATCACAATCAGCGAGGACGGAGAATACACGATCGACTGCAATCAGCCTAATCCCGTCGACATCAGCGGCGCGAATGCGACCGTCACCCTCAGCAACGCCAACATCCAGAATCATGGGCGCTCGGCTATCGTCGTCAAGGACGGCGCGAAGGTTACCTTTATTCTTGAAGGCTTCAGCACCATCAAGGGCAACGACGACGTTTACTCCTGCGGCATCGAGGTAGAATACGGCTCAGAGGTCACCTTTGACGGCGAAGGCACCCTGAACGTCACAGGCGGCAAGTGGGGCGCCGCTATCGGCTCCTACGGCACCGACATCAACATTCCCGAGGAACAGAGAGTCATGGTTGGCACGATCACCATCAACGGCGGCAACATCAACGCCTTCGCGGGAGCTCGCGGCTCAGGCATCGGCTCGGGCTACCATGTAAACGGCAACACCGTCACCATCAACGGCGGCGTTGTCCACGCCTACGGCAGGGAATGCGGCGCGGGCATCGGCTCGGGCTACGGCACCAGCGGCGGCGCTATCGGCGTAGCGGCGGTCGGCGAGTACGACGCGGGCACCATCATCATCAACGGCGGCGAAGTCTACGCGGCTACCGCCTGGAACCAGAGCTTTGATACAAGCGATCTGGCGGCTCTCAATGCCAACGATCCCGGCACCTTTGCCGCCGGCATCGGCGGCGGCTACGGCGCTTCCGCCTCTCGCATCGAGATCAACGGCGGTAAGGTCGTTGCTATCGGCTCCTGCGGCGGCGCGGGCATCGGCGCCGGCAGAGGCTGCAGCAAGGCTGTAAAGTACAATCAGAACGCTTACAAGGCTAACATCTACATCGGCGGAGACGCTGATGTAACGGCTGTATCCGCTACAAGCAGAAGCAACGAGCTCAACAGCGGCGGCGCTGCTATCGGCACCGGCAGAGGCTCCCACTACGGCGGAAACATCGAGATCACAGGCAACGCCAAGGTCACCGCTATCTCGGCGACAGGCGCCTGCGCTATCGGCGCGAGCAAGCAGGTTTCACCCGTTGACGGCTCTGTTCCCGTAGCCGACAGCATCATCATCGGCGACAATGTTCAGCTTTACGCGGTTACCGCGGGAACATACGCGGTCGATAAGGACGCGAGAAACCTGAGCATCAACCCCAACTACTTCGGAAGCTCCGACAGATATTTCTTTGATGAAAACGCTGTCGCGATCTCCGACATCCAGAACGTAAAGGCGGAGAGCCCCAAGGGCGAGAAAATGTACACCGTTCCCACCGGCTCCGTATCCCTCTGGGCGAACATCGTTCCTCCCGAGCCCGAGGTCGTCGTCAAGAAGGCGACTATCGGCATCGTCACTCCTCTCGCCATGGCAGTCCGCTTTGAGGACGGCAGCGTTTACTACAGCGGCGACAAGGTAGAGGTAGAGGTCGGCAAGGATTATCACTTCCAGATGTGCTGCGTCGATTGGAGCACCAGAGACGCAAACGGCGAGAAGAAGATCCACAAGCCCTATGAGGTATTCACCCCCGAGCACGGCATCTACTCCGACGAGGGCATCGGTCTCGCGGGAACCGTAGTCTACACGGTAAGGCTGTCCGACAGCTACAGCGAGCGCAGCTACGATGCCGAAACCAAGACCTTTGTACTTCCCAAGGGCGACCCGGTTCTCAGAACCGACACCAACAGATGCTTCATGGCTTACCGCTTCTATTTCGAGAAGGGCAACTACAACAAGCAGACCGGCATCGACAACGTTGTTTACGACACCGGCAAGGAGCACGTGAACACTCTCGAGGACTTCCGGTACAACAAGCCCCTTGAGTCGCTTTCCGTAAACCTCCCGCTCGGCTCGACCATCAGAGCGAAGGCTTATATCAACTATGAGCTCGTCGGCGAGGCGGATGTTTTCGTCAAGATCGACGAAGAGAATCCCGACCGCTGCTACACCAACTACTATTGGCCTTACTGATGACCCCGCAATAAACGAGGGCTATTCGGTATAATGAATTATAACGCGTTGCCGCATGATTCAGGTATGCGTTCGCGCGGTAAGATTTTTCGTCAGCTCTGCGTGAGTTCCGGTTATAAGTCAGGCTAACGGATCATTACAACAAGGCGCGCCGAAATATGCGGCGAAGCGCGAATGCCGATTTTCGTAAAACGGACGTCAGCGAGGTTTTCGCGGCGGTTAAAAGGCGTAAAATCAAATGTCGTCTAAAAATCATCGTTTTTTCGGCTGTCGGCACAAATAAAATAACCTGAAAATGTATTCCCTGACTTGACATTTGGCGGGTCAGGGAATATTATTTAAGGGGAGGTTTTTTTATGAATAAAAGTATTAGTGCAGTGATCTCACTTTTTTGCTCGGCGGCGGTCTGCGCCTCGGTTTTCTGCGCCTGCTCCGATCCTAACGTCAAGCCCGAGGAAAACAGCTCGGACAGCTACGTTGTCGACGTAAGCGGCGGCGCCGAGAGTGAAACTCTCCTCGAGGGCTTCCACTCCTACGGCGCGGGAAAAACCGATCCGGTCGAGGTTTCGGGCGTCGAGGTAAAGGTCGGCGATTTCGCTCTCAGAAGCTACGAGCTCGCCTTTATGATGGCTCAGACCAACTTTGACAAGCCCGGCGATATCCCGCTCGATCTGCTGGTGCAGTACGCCTTTTCTCACACCCTTTTCAAAAATCTCAACGAAATGACAAACCACGCGGTCCAGTACCGCAGCGCGAGCGAGGAGGACATCCGCGCAGAGCTCAAAAAGCAGTTCGGCACCGACGATTTTCCCGTTACCGATTCCGTGCTCTACAATCCCGAGAAAAAGCTCTTTGAGATGTGGATCCCCGAGTACGGCACAAACATCTTCTACACCATCGACGCCGTGAACGTCGACGGCTCTCAAGCCGAGATCATTACTACCTTCTACAACGAGCTTGAGCGCAAGACCCTACTGGGCAGAACGACGATAACGGTAAAAATCTCTGACGGCGCACCGGTTATTGCGTCGCTTAAGGCCGAATAGAGGTACAAAATATGGCAAACGAGGCTTATGAACTCAAGCAGGACAACGAGCGTCTGGCAAACGCCCTCAGACAGATCAGCGAGCATCAGCGCGAGATCGAAAGGCTCCTCGAGGAAACAAGGGAGCTTTGGGAGGAAATACCCGACAGCGAGGGCAGTCACGTCACCGACGAGGACGTTAAAAATCTTCTCAAAAAATATTCAAGGCTCTGATACAAAGCCGCGCTGTTCCGCCTTTTGCGGAGAAATGATATTATGAAAGCTAAAGCACCACTTACAAATAAATTCCAACTTAAAAACCTAAAGGGCGGCGTTATCCCTCTTCTGGGAATTTCGCTCATCATCTTCGTGCTCACCGTAGCCGTTTATTTCGCCGCGAACTACGTCGCCGAAAGCTATTCAAAGGACAATATGCTCTCCAACTGGGAATATCTCTACACCGAAAAGGCGGGAGCCGTTCCCGACGGCGAGCTGCGCCAGCTGAACGCCCAGACCCCCATCCTCACCGAGAGAGCGCTAAGACGCGGGAATCTCTATCTGACCAGATCCATCGAACCCACGGATACGGGCAAGACGCTGGTATTCAATACGGACTTCTCCCCCGCCAAGATACGCATCAACGGCAAGGAGGTCTACAACAACCACTTCTCGACCGCCGAATTTGTCGGCAACTGCTTCAACGCGATCTATCTTGAGCCCTCGACTCATTCCCAGAATATCGAGATCTTTCTGAAGCTGCCCCTCTCCGTTCGCTTTGAGGCTTACCTGAACGAGGGCAGAAACACCGTTTTCCATCCCAACTTCGCCCTTATGCTCGGAGCTGTCCTGCTCACCGCGGGCATTGTCGCCGCGGCCGTCGCCGCCGTGCTCTCGATCGTTCGCAGGCGCCTTCACAACTCGCTTTACGTCGCCGGCATCGCGGCGTTCGCGGGACTCGGGATCGTTCTGCACCTGATACCGGAATGCACCTATCTGCTCAACGAACCGATATGGCTGAGGGTATTCACCACGCCCGTCCACCTGACCTTCATGGCGACGCTCGCCTGCCTCAACAGCCTTTTCCGCGATCACAAAAAATCGAATATCGCGATAGCCTTTGCCTCCGGCATCTCGGCTGTTATCGTTATCCTCTCCTTCACGCCGCTGATCGTGAAATTTTCCGTCGCGGCGATGTGCGTGCTCTGCCTTGTCGCGGCGCTTTACGTCGCGCAGCACGCTCTCAGGCAGCTCGAGAGGAGAACCCAGTACGCGGAGCCCGCCTTCGTTATCTGCGTCTATTACGCGATGGCGATCCTGCTCGCGGGCATTTTCCTGCTGATCAGGCAGCGCGTGCTCTATATCTACACCGTCGCGCTCCCCACCCTTGTTCTCGCGGGCGTGATGGAATACATCTTTGTCGCCGAATACCGCTTCAATAAAAAGAACCGCGAGCTTCACGACGAAGCCTCGGTCTACGGCGATTCGGTAGACAGCATCTCGCTTTTCATCCGGAATATGCTGGGCTGCAGCAGCGCTGGTTTCTACGAAACCGCCGTTGACGAGATCATTTCCTTCCTGGTAAAATACCGCAGCGAAAACGAAAACGTCCGCTGCTGCGCCGCGATCAAGGAAAAGGACGACTTCAAAGAGGTCGTCAACCGCGGAGTGGAGGGCTGCAATTATTCTGTTATAGAAAAAAGCTACCGTCACAGCGGCAAGAACTGCCTCTTCTCCGAAACCTATTTCGACTATATCCTGCGCGACGGAGACGAGATCGGCGCTATCATCCACGCCGAAAATATCAGCAGCGGACTCGACGTTTTCTTCGTAAGCATGCTGGAGGCTGTTTACTGCGGCCTCGAGACCACCTACGAGAACATTTTCTCTCAAAACAACCACCGCTCAGTAAATATAATCTTTGAGGAGCTCGCCGAAAACGCGGAGCTGGACAACGGCTGCAGCGTTGAGCATCTTCAAAATATCAGCCGCTTTACCCGCGCGCTCTGTCTGAGGCTCGGCATGGACGAGGAAAAGGCGGAGCATTACGCGATAGCCGCAAAGCTGCACGACCTCGGAAAAATCGCCGTTCCCAAATACATCATCAACAAGGAAGGCAAGCTCAGCGAGGAGGAGCGCGTCATCGTGAACAGCCACACAAGATTCGGCTACACCATCCTCGCAGCCTACAGCGACGATCCTCTGATTGCAGACGCCGCCGTGATAGCGCGCTACCATCACGAGCGCTACGACGGAACGGGCGGCTACGGGCTAAAGGGCGAGGAGATCCCGCTGCCCGTAAGGATCGTCACGATCTGCGACGTCTACGACGCCCTGACCAACGAGCGCACCTACAAGAGCGCCTGGAGCAAGGCGGACGCTATCGACTATCTCGAGGACAACAAGGGCAAGCTCTTTGATCCCAAAATTACCGACAGCTTTATTGAGTACCTCAATGAAGCCGATTAAAGGACGGTTTTGTTATGGCAAGGAAAAAGAATGAAACCTCTCCCCCCGTTCCCAAGACAGAGGAGGAACAGGCGTTTGACGAACAACAGCAGGCGCGCTTCTCAAAGCTCAAGATCCTGCGCAAGCGGCTAAAATGGTATCATATTCTGGCAGCCGTGATAGTGCTCGCGATAGTTGCGCTTTTTGTCGGCTGGCACTTCATGCCCAAAAAGCAGGCAAACGTCGTCGTGCTGAACAAGACGGTTTTCTCCTACTCGGAGGACGAGGATATCATCAAGGAAAACATCTACCGCAAGCATCAGGGCTTATTCTGGATCCTCAACCAGCGGCGCTTTGTCAAAGCCGACGGCAGCGACTACGATTATCTTCGCGACTACTACGGCCCCGTGATCGACAGCGAGGGAAACGTCGACCACATGACGAACCTCGCCGACGCCGACCAGAAACCCGATTTTCTCTATCTTTCCGACGAATACGGCCTCGGAAACGACACCTTCGGCCATTACAACGGCGGTCAGCCGCTCTACGCGGGAATATCCTCGGATGATATGTCCTACATCTCCTTCGCTCACGAGAGCGGAGCTCCGATAGTCGCGGAGGCGGCGCTGTTCTCGACCCCGCTTTCCGACTCGGTCTACTCCCAGCTCGTGACGCTTTTGGGCGTCACGCCGACAAAATGGCTCGGCAGATATATCGTCGATCTGCAGGACTTTACGGACGTCCCCGACTGGGCGCCGCCGATATACGAGCAGCAGGAGGGCGTCGAGTGGCGCTTCACCGGTCCCGGGATCCTGCTGATCTCCACCGACGGAAAAATCAAGATCCTTGAGCAGAATACGGATTTCAGCTCAAAGGATCTGCTCAGGATCTACATCAACAAGGATTACAAGGACGAATTCCGCGGCTGCGGCTCCTGCAACTTCTACAACTGGTTCGAGCTTGTGGAGCCCAACTACGGCGTCGAGAATATCGCCACCTTTGAGTTCGACCTCAACGCCACGGGCATGGAAAAGATCAGGGAGATCAGCAAGACTCCGCGCTTCTGCGCCATCACGCGCAAGCAGGAGGAGGGCTACGCGCCGATCTACTTCTTCGCGGGAGATTTCAACGACTACGTCAACGGCAACCGCTACGGCTGCTTCCTCTTTTCCAACGAGTTCTTCAAATTTCTCTCCTACGACCGCCAGGGCGACATCTCCAACTTCTTCTGGAGGTTCTACAACCCGCTGATAAGGCATATTCTGGACGAAGCGCACTACTCCGATTACGGCGAGGACAACGAGGAAAAAACCGCGATCTCGCGCGTGAACAACGGAAGCTTTCAGGTCATGGAGGACGGGAAGTGGCGAAGTCTGAGCCTGAAGGCGATGTCGGTCAACGCCTTCGAGCCCGGCAGCCAAACCTATTCGCGCGACTTCACCTTCTATGAAAAGCTCGTGAACAAGGCTGATGAGCTGGGGCTCAACTGCCTGACCGCCAAGACCCTGCTGCCGCCCGAATTTTACACCGCGGTCAACAGGCACAACAAGAACGCCGACAGAAAAATCTATATACTTCAATACATCAACAAGCCCGAGGAGCTTGAGCACGAGGAATATCTCACCGAGGAGGGCATAAAGCTCTGGAAGAAGGAGATAACCACCACGCTCGACGCCCTCCACGGCGACGGCTCGGCTCAGAGCAGTCTCGGCGGCAAGGCGACCTACTTCACCGACGCCTGGCGCAGTCTTTTGGGCGTGATAGTCGATCCCGCCATAGACGCGCAGACGCTCCCGGAGATAAAGGGGCTTTCCTCCTACTCCTACAGCGGCGAATACAGCCGCAGCGCGAACGGGCTGGACGGCTTTGCTTCCTTCCTCTTTGACTCCGTTCAAAAGACCTCGGCTGAGAAGCGCGGCTACAATATCCCCGCAGCGGTATGCACCCGCATGGAGATGCTCAAGGGCTTCTCGCTCGCGGACAGCGAGAGCGCCTATTCCCCCTCGGCGCTGAACGGCGCGGAATACGGGGAATACTTCTTCGACAACGTGCTGCTCGACAGCGAGCTGATCGAGGAGGAGGCTCCCCTAACCGAGACGGTCTACGAAAACTACTCAAAGCTGCTCGCTGAGATCAAGTCCGCTCTCCCGAGCGTCCTCGTGACAAACGTCTCCGTATCTAACGTCAACGCGATCTACGGTCAGGACGCGGTCACCGAGGAAAAGCAGGGCGAGGATCTGACCGAGATCCTGAGAGCCGTCAAGGACAACAGGCTGCTCGGAGCGGTCGTCTACGACCTCAACGACAGCTGGAACGGGGTCTCCGAGCTGATGCGGCCCTTTACCTCGGCGGCTGAGACGGATCACCTCTGGCGCAACGTCTGCGACAGCCGGCAGAATACCGGAGTTATCGCCCTCGACAGCGTTATCCCCGAAACCGCGGGTCTTGTGCTTTCGGACGACGACCTGGTTCAGGCGGTAACGCTCAACAACGACGCCGGATATCTCTATATCACCCTGCAGCTCCTTGAGGAGCTCGACTACAAGGAGCACGCGCTCTTTGTGGGACTCGACACCTTCCAGCGCAACGACGGCGAATACTACTACTCAAAGGAATTCACCGCCAACTCCCTCTCGGGAATGGAATACTCCCTGCGTCTCGACGCGAAGCAGGAGGGCGCGCTGTACGTCATAAACAGCTATGACCGCTCGCGCGGAAACGTCTGCACCAAGGAGAGCTACACCGGAAACTACAGCAAGGTGGCGGACCTGACCTACGGCAGCTTTTCCTCGGGCGACAGCCAGTTCTACCAGACGGGCTCGACCATCTATATCAGGCTGCCCTGGACATGGCTAAACGTCGCCGATCCATCCAAAAAGCTCGTCGTCAATGACAAAAACTTCGACGGAAAGCAGGCAAAGACCGTTACCACGAACGGCGTGCTGCTCTCGGTCATGGTGGGCGAGCGCAAATCGGGCGACCTGTACTACGGCTTCCCCGAGGCGAAAAAGGATCCCGGCTACAAGGTCTACGCCTGGAGAAAATGGGACACGGTCAAATACGCCGCGCGCCAAAAGGAAAGCTACAATATTCTGAAAAAATACTTTACCGATAATCAGGCAACTGAATGAATCATAAGGAGATAAAGCTTGAAGGTTGAATTACTGAGCGTTATCGGACTGCTTCTGTGCCTATTGTTCATCGGCATCGAGTACATCCTTCACTACCGCCTCGCGGAGATTCAGGACGAACGCACCGCGAAAGCGGAGAATATCAGGCAAAGGCTTGAGATCCACGTCGAGGGAGTGCTCTATGCTCCGACAGTCAGCAGCCGCAACGCGGAAATCGAAGCGCTTGCCGCGGAAATAAACGGCGATTTTGAGGTTTATGAAGCCGCGATCGCCGCGATCTGCGGGCACAAGGGCAGCAAAGCCGACACCGATCCCGAGGCTATCGACGATCTGGTGGCGGAAATAAACGAGCAGGTCGATCCCATCGGGATCTACGCGAAAATGCTCGACGAGGGCGACGTATACCACAAGGGCTACGCCTGCCGGAGGCTGTCCGAGCTTTTTGCCTACGAATATATCGACAAGATCGCGGAGCTGATCGACGACAAAAGCCGCGACCTCGCCTACAACGCGGCTATGGCGCTTTGCGCCTTCGGCGACAGCGAGCACGTCGCGCGTTACCTGCTGAGCATCGAAAACGACAGGCTCTATTCGGGCAGGATCGTCAACGAGTTCTTCGCGAAATTCAAGGGCGACCGTCAGGAGCTTGCCGAGCTGCTGTTCAGGGACTGCAACCCTTATATGCGCGACACCGTCATCAAAACGCTCGCGGGCTACAAGATCGACGCCTTCCGCCCGATGTACATCGAGGGCGCGGGCGGAAACGACCACCAGTACAAGATCGCCTGCGTAAAGGCTCTCGCCGCCTTCGGATATCCCGAGGACGAGCAGCTTCTTCAAATCGCGGCGAAGGACAAGGACTGGGTCATCCGCTCCTCGGCTGTCAGGGGTCTTTCCCTGCTAAAGAGCCCCGAGGCGCTCGCCACGGTCAAGCACGCGCTCAGCGACAAGGAATGGTGGGTTCGCCAGACCGCGGCGCAGGCTATTACAAAAATGGACATCTCGCCGCGCGATCTCGAGGAGATCCTCGGCGGCTACGACCGCTTTGCGGCGGACGCTATGAAAAACGTGCTCTACAAGAGCGTAGACGGTCCCTGAGGGAGGGAACAGGTATGGGCTTTCTAAACGCAATACGCAGCTTCATTGTCGTGTTCAACTACTTCTGCATGGCTTTCACGCTGCTGCTCAACATAATATATATAATCCAGCTCCTTGTTTCTCTGGTCAGGGTACACAAGAACTACGACAAGGCGTTCTCGGATGATTTTCACAGCTACGTCGACAGCGACAACCTGCTGCCGATCTCGCTTATCATTCCCGCTTATAACGAGCAGGAGCATATCGTGCAGAATATCCGCTCGCTCATGAAGATCAACTATCCGATGTACGAGATCATCGTGGTCAACGACGGCTCGACCGACAAAACGGGCGAGCTGGTCATCAACGCCTTTAATATGCACAAGATAGAGACATCTATCCGCTATCAGATCCCGACGGCGGATATCGAGGGAGTTTATTACAGCCGCCGCTATCCGAACCTTCTTTTCGTCCAGAAAAAGAACGGCGGCAAATCCGACGCTCTCAACGCGGGCATAAACCTCTCGCGCTTCCCGCTCTTCACCTGCCTCGACGCCGACTCAAGACTCGAGCGCGACGCCCTGCTGCGCCTCTCGATGGAATTCATCAAGGATTCGAGGACCGTCGTAGCGGGCGGCATCGTGCGCATCGCCAACGGCTCGAAGATAGTCGACGGCGAGCTCAAGGGCTTTACTATGCCCAAAAAGCTGATCGAGCGCTTTCAGATAGTCGAATACTACCGCTCGTTTTTGATGGGCAGGGTTTTCTGGAGCAGCACCAACTCGCTTCTGATCGTATCGGGCGCCTTTGGTCTTTTCAGAAAGCAAACGGTCATAGATATCGGCGGCTACAAGCGCAACACGATCGGCGAGGATATGGAGATCATCGTCCGCATCCACCGCTATATGCACAAGGAGCACAAAAAATACCGCGTCAAATTCAACGAGTTCTCGGTCTGCTGGACCCAGGGACCGATGTCGCTCAAGGATATCCGCAGCCAGCGCCGCCGCTGGCAGATCGGACTTATGGACACCCTCATCTCCCACGCTCCGATGACGCTTAACCCGTTCTACGGCTTCGTCGGGCTGTTCTCTATGCCCTACAACTGGATATTCGAGCTGTTCGGAGCGCTTGTCGAAACCATCGGATATTTTCTGATCCCCTTCACCCTGCTGATGGGAGAGCTTAATATGTTCTTCTTCGTGATGTACTTCCTGCTCTCGGTCGCGCTGGGAGTTATTATCTCGGAGGGCAGTCTGGTCGTCGAGCAGTACACCCACCGCGCCGCCATGACCGCCAAGCAGAGCATCGCGATCTCGATCTACGCCGTGCTCGAGAACTTCGGCTACCGCCAGATCATCACCCTGTTC
Source organism: uncultured Ruminococcus sp. (assembly GCA_902774325.1). Taxonomy (GTDB): domain Bacteria; phylum Bacillota; class Clostridia; order Oscillospirales; family Acutalibacteraceae; genus Ruminococcoides. Next base: position 5,512 of record CACYIC010000026.1, on the reverse strand, counting down.
CGCATGGAGGGCATCATCAAATACCGCAAGCTGCGCAAGACCTGGGGCAAAATCAAACGCAAGGAGTTTGAGCAATGAAAAAATATGTTATCTCCGTCGTCGCCACTCTGCTGTCGCTCTTTCTGCTGGCTCAGACGGGTCTGCTCGCGCCCTTCGGCATAAAGCAGCTCTCGTTCTTCACCCGCCACAAGGAGGAAAGCGAAAAATCGGACAGCACGGGAGAATCATATAACGACGTGACAAACGACCTCAGCTACCGCTTCAAGGCGGAGGGCAACTACCTGCACGTCTACAAAAACGGCGAATGGAAGGAGCTGTTCCTGACAGGCGTCAACATCGGTGCCTCCGAGCCCGCCCTCTTCCCCGGCGACCTCACAATAAGCTACGACACCTATCTGCGCTGGTTCAAATATATCAGCGAGATGAACTGCAACTGCATCCGCGTTTACACCACCATGCGCCCGCAGTTTTATCTGGCGCTCAACGACTTCAACAAAACCGCCGACAATCCCATCTATCTCTTCCAGGGAATATGGGTCAACGAGGACGATATCGAGCGCCTCAACGACGTCTATGCCGAGAATGAGAAGATAATGAACGACTTCAAAAGCGACTCGCTGACGACGGTAGACGTCATCCACGGCAACGCGATCATCCCCGAAAGCCCCGGCGAGGCGTCGGGAGCCTACCATACGGACGTTTCAAGCTGGATGGCGGGCTGGATAATAGGTATCGAATGGAATCCGAATCTCGTTATAAACACCAACGAGCAGCACCCCGACCTGCGCGAATACGACGGCAAGTACCTCTACACCCAGACCGCCACGCCCTTCGAGGCGTTTTTGTGCCGCGTCGGGGACGCGCTGATCGAGTACGAAACCGACAAGTATCACTATCAGGTCCCCCTCGCCTTCACGAACTGGATAACCACCGACCCCCTGAGCCACCCCAACGAGCCTCACGAGGACGAGGACAAGGCGACGGTCAACACCGAAAACGTGAAATTCCGCAACTTCGGTCCCGGGATGTTCGTCTCCTATCATATCTATCCCTATTACCCCGACAGCCTCAACTATCAGGAGGACTACCTCGATAACACCAACGAGGAGGGCATGGTCGACACCTACTCCGCCTACCTCAAGGATCTGAGGCTGGTTCACACGATGCCGATGCTCGTGGCTGAATTCGGCATTCCGACCTCACGCGGAATGGGACACGAGAGCGTTATGGGCTACAACCAGGGCAGGGTCGACGAAAACGCCCAGGGCGCGATGCTCATTGATATGTTCGACTCCATCCGCGACGAGGACTACGCGGGCGGACTGGTTTTCACATGGCAGGACGAGTGGTTCAAGCGCACCTGGAACAACGTCATGTTCGATATCGCGGACCGCAGACCCTTCTGGTCGAATATCCAGACCACCGAGCAGTGCTTCGGCATCCTCGCCTTTGACCCGGGCGCGAAATACGTCCTGAGCTATCCCGACGGCGACCTGTCCGAATGGAGCGGCGTCGAGCCTGTTGTCGAGAACGATCAGGGACTGCTCTACGTCCAGAGCGACGAGCGCTACGTCTATATCATGGTAAAGGCGGACTCCTACGACTTCAACAACGACACCCTCTTCATTCCGGTGAACACGATCGAGGGTCAGGGCAACACCACCTCGACCGAATACAAGCTGCGCTTTGACGACGGCGCGGATTTTCTGATAATGATCCACGGCGCCAAGGATTCCCACATCTACGTCGACCGCTACTACGACGCCTTCAACTACCACTATGTCGAGTCGAGGATCCTCAGCGACTATCCGCTGCTCAAGGATTCCGACAAGCCCGACAGCGGCGTATTTGACGAGATGCTGATGTGCTACGGCTATCACCTCACCGTCAAGGGCACCGGCGTCGAGGTGCCCGACAAGACCTTTGAAACCGGCAAGCTGCAATACGGCAACGCCAATCCCGAATCAAAGGAATACGCCTCGCTCACGGACTTCTGCTACGGCGACGGCGGCGTGGAAATACGAATCCCCTGGCAGCTCTTCAATATCATGGATCCGTCCTCCAAGCTGCAGATCGGCGACTTCCACGAGGATCAGGTATTTACGCCTCACGACTACGAGTCCTTTGACTTCGGCTTTGGACTGGTCAGGCGCGGCGAGCCGGCTCAGATCAGCTTCAGCGGCAGATACGCCTACACCGCGTGGACTACTCCCTCCTGGCACGAAAGACTCAAGCCCTCCTACAATGAGCTTCAAGCCTACCTGAAGTCCTACCGGGAAAAAGAGAAATAGGTGATCGAGTGAAGAAAATCCTTGCTCTGCTGCTCGGCGCAGCGATGCTCCTTTCCTTTGTCTCCTGCCGCAGCCAAACCGACGGCGACGATAACAAAGACGCAAAAGACAACGCCTCCGTACCCGAAACGATCGCGCTTCCGGATACGGACGGCGTTTTTATGCCCTTTTACGCCTCTGACAACGGCTATATCTACCGCGCCGAGTCCGACGGCGAGGGCAGGCTTCTCTACATCAAGGGAGTGAACATGGGACTCGCCGAGCCCGAAACCGACCTCTCGAGCCCCGATACGGATTACGACACCTACGCCGACTGGTTCAAAAAGATCGCCGCCATGAACGCCAACACCGTCCGCGTATTCACGGTGATGAACCCCGACTTCTACCACGCCTTTTATGACTACAACGAGGCTCACGCCGATTCGCCGCTGTTTCTGATCCAGGGGATATGGTTCTCCGAGGATCTGATGTATCAGCTCACCGACGCTCTCGAAAGCGACCAAATCCTGATCAATGCCTTTAAGCGCTCGGTCAGGGAAACGGTCGATATCATCCACGGCTCCAGCGATTATACGACCTACGGCAGCTTTAATCCCGCGATTTACGACCGCGATATTTCCGATCACGTCGCGGGCTACATCCTCGGGCTCGAATACCCCGCCGAGTTTGTTATCGAAACCAACGCCTCCCACCCCGACGAGAACAGCTTCCGAGGCAAATATCTGCAAACGACCGAGGACGCCTCCCCCTTCGAGGCTTTTCTCTGCGAGGTCGGCGATTATCTTATCGACTACGAAACCTCGGGCTACACCTGTCAGATACCCGTCTCCTTCCTGAATTGGCAGACGCTGGACACGATCTCCCATCCCTCGGAGCCCTTTGCCGAGGAGGAGGACGCGGTCAGCGTCGATACAGAGCATATAATCGCCTCTGAGGGCTATTACGCGGGACTTTTCGCCGCGGTAGACGTCTATCCCTACTACCCCGAATTCATGAACCACGAGGCAAAATACGCCGATTCCGAAGACAACTATCTGGCATATCTCAGGGAGCTCAAAACCAAATACACCGTGCCCCTGCTCATTGCCGAGTACGGGCTAAGCACCTCGCGCGGTATCGCGCACCTCGGTCTTAACGGATACCGTCAGGGAGGATTGACCGAGCGCGAGCAGGGCGAGCTCGACGCGCGCATGACCTCCGACATCCGGGAGGCGGGCTGCTGCGGAGGGCTGCTGTTCTCCTGGCAGGATGAATATTTCAAGCGCACCTGGAACTCTCCGATGTACTATCCCAAAAAGGCGTCCATGCGCGTCCACGACCTCTCCTCCGCCGAGCAGAGCTACGGTCTGCTGAGCTTTGATACCTCGGGCGGATATCCCGACGGCGACCTCTCGGAATGGAACGAGAGCACCGGTATCGGAGAAAGCCGCGTCTGCGCGCGCTATGACCCCGAATATTTGCAGCTTCTTATCTCCCTTCCCGAGGGCTTTGATTTCGAGCGCGACAGCTACTATATCCCCATCCGCATCACCGCTGAGGGCAGCACCCGCGACAAGGAGCACGACTTGGAATTCAGCGAGCCGACCGACTATCTTATAGTCGTAAAGGGCAAAGAAAACACCCGCGTGCTCTGCGACGGCAGGCGCGACGCCTTCCACCACCTTTACGCCGTTCAGAGAAAGATCCTCGGTGAGGAGAGCGTCGAGCCCTACGAGGAAAACAGCGGGATCTATCACCCGACCAAAATGCTGGTTTCAAACGAGATGTATCTCCCCGAGGAGGACAAAACCATCCAACCGCAAGCGATCGAAACGGGCTTGCTCAGATACGGCAACGCCAATCCCGAGAGCGAGGATTTTGATTCTCAGGCGGACTTCTGCCTTGCGGGGAACAAGCTCGAGCTTCGCGTCGCGTGGTATTTGATAGGCGTGAAAAATCCCCGCGAAAAGGCTTGCATAGCGCCCCTCAAGGATAAGGAGATCACCTTCACGACCTTCGACTCCATAATGCTCGGAGCAGGCAGCAAGGGCAAGATCGAGCTGTTTGACGCGGACTTCAAGGCGATAGAAAGTGTCGAATACACCCAAAGGCTCAAGCAGTCGTATTATATCATGCAGGAAGCCTTCAAGGCGCCATAGGCGCTTTATCCGCCTTTTTTAAGGTTTAGACAGATCATAAAGCTTCATCAACGGCGGGTCAGAAATACTGCTAAACGATAAAAATGGCGGTTGCAATAATCCGTACCACAAAAAAGAAAGCCGGAATCCGACTCACAACAATTCGGACTCCGGCTTTTATTAGTAGATTACAACATCTTTTTTAGCGCGCGAGTATAATCTCGTTTTGCGTAAAAGGCTGCATGAATATAGACTGTTTCGCTATCGCGATCAACTGTGTAAAACATAAGATAATCCTTATAGATCAAAAACCGATAACCCAAGCTGCGAAGAACCCGATCATTGGGAAGCGCACCGCTATCGGGGAAATCAATTAACTGCTCGCATTTCTTTTGCATCTCATTCACAAAATCAACAGCAATATCCGCGTTCTTTGAAATGTCAGCAATATTAAATGCAATATCTCTGAGATCACGTTTTGCCGTTTCAGTGAAAAGAACCTGATAACTCATAAAGCTTTCAATTCCTCTCTGAGTGAATCAAACACTTCGCTTGCCTTCTCCACCCGTCCAAGTTGAACATCATCGGCTGACTGTGCAAGATGAGAATAAATAGCAACCTTCGCTTCCAATTCGTTGATATACATTTGTTGTTCAACAAACGCTTCATGGCTAAGTAAAACAGTATCTTCTTTTCCGTTGACAGTTATTGCCACGGGAGCTTTGCGAGACAACTCGGAAATCTTAGCATAGTTTGTTCTGATATCCTTTGACGGTCTGATTGAAAAAGTACTATTCATAAAAAAGCCTCCTTCGTTTCGGTAGTATTATTGTATCACAATATTGCTACTTTATCAAGAGCATTTAGAATTTTTAAAAAAATCCGGAATCCGACTAACAACAATTCGGACTCCGGCTTTTATTATCAGAAAAACTTTTCCGCGTTTTGCATTTAAAATAAAAATACTCACCGTCAAGTGTTGGCATCTTCCTATTTTCACACCTCGTCGCCAAGGCACTATCTTCGGCACTACAGGGCTTAACTTCCGTGTTCGGTATGGGAACGGGTGGACCCCCTGCGTCATCAACACCAACTGCTGACAGT
>CACYIC010000025.1 GCA_902774325.1 uncultured Ruminococcus sp. | reverse complement strand
CCATACATAGCCTGATGTGATTTCTGTTCGTCAGACCACAGGTTTGCCTGCACCTTCCTTCAGATTCCGCCTCACGGCGGACACCCTTGGTGTTCGGCTGTATCCTTCCCGCTGTCGGGCGGATTCGGGACTTTCACCTTTTAGAAACGTGCGCCGTCGGGCGCACCAAAAAAAAGAACGGACGGCTTTTGACCATCCGTTCTTTTTATATTATTTTTAAAGAGGAGAAAAATGAAGAATGCTTTTTTATATTACCAGCCGAAGAGCTGATCCCAGATATCCTGACCCTGCTGGTACTGCTGGATCTGCTGAGAATCCTCCGCGCTGTCGTTGAGCTTAGCCGAGGGGACGTATTCGGCGAGCGTGAGCTTGAGCGTCATGCTCTGTCCGCTGCGGGTGACCGTGATATCCACGGTGTCGCCGACCTTGTTGTTCTCGAGAGCCTTGTCGATCTCGGCGGAGGTGCTGACCTTGGTGCCGTTCACCTCGGAGATGAGGTCGCCGCGGCGGAAGCCCGCGGTGTCGGCATTGGAACCGAGGTCTACTGAGGTCACGTAGCAGCCGAGCTTGTTCACGCCGTAGTAGAAGGCGGTGTCTGAGGAAGTTACGTCGACCAGCTTCATGCCGAGGTCGATCTTACCGGTAACGTAGCCGTAGTTCTGGAGATCCTTGATGATGTCGAGTACGTTGTTTACGGGGATGGCGAAGGCGATGCCCTCTACCTCGGTAGCCGCGTCCTTGGCGTTTACGATACCTATAAGCTCGCCGTTGGCGTTAAAGAGTCCGCCGCCGGAGTTGCCGGGAGAGATCTGGGCGTTTGTCTGGAGGAGAGTCATATCCTGACCCTCGATCGTGACCTCTCTGGCGAGGGCGCTGATGATTCCGTCGGTGACGGTGCCGCCGAGAGTTCCGAGCGGGTTGCCGATAGCCACGACATAGTCGCCAACCGCGAGAGCCGAGCTGTCGCCGAAAACTGCGGGGGTAAGGTCATCCGCGTCGATCTTCAGGAGCGCGACATCGTTTTCCTCGTCGCTGCCGATAAGCGTTGCCTTGTAGCTTGTTGTGCCGTCGCGAAGGGTGACGGTGATGGAATTTGTATTCTCTATAACATGGTGATTTGTGACGATGTAGCCGTCCTTGGAGATTATTACGCCCGAGCCCGCGCCCTTTGTTACGTACTGGCGGGCAAAGGTTCCTGTCGTAACGCCCTCGGTGGCGATCTCAACCACGCTGTCGGCTGTCTTTTTGACGATCTCCGAGGTAGTAGCCGCGGTCGTGGAGGAAGCGTTAGTGATGCTCTTGTCATTCTGGACCTGATTGATCGTCAGGTTGCCGGAGGTGGTGGAGCTGAGGTTCTTGGCGAGGAATCCGCCGCCGAAGCCGAGAGCCGCCGAAGCCACCATCGTCACCGCGAGCATCGCCGCGATAAATCCGCGTGAAGCGGGTTTTTTCTCTTTCTTCTTCTTTTCCTTTTTGGGAGGCTGGGTCTGAGTCTGAGCAGCCGTTGCCTCTCCGTAGGAGGGCTCCGACGAATAGGAGTTGTAGGAGCTGTAAGCGCTCTGCTGATTCTGACGGGGCTGCTGAGCGTAACCCGAGGGAGCTGAGTAAGGATTGTATCCTGTATTGACGTAGCCCGTGCCGCTTGACGAGCCCGAATAAGCGTTTTCGTAGTTGTTCGGATTGTGCGGCGCCGTGCTGTTATTGCCGTTTACATAAGAATAATGATATTCTCCCTGCGGTGAGCTTGTCTGTGACGAGCCGGTCTGTGACGAGCCGGTCTGTGATGAGCTTGTCTGCGTATCGCCGCCCTCCGCGTTCCACTCGTAGGAGTTTTCCTGAGAAGCGGGCGCCGCGGGCTCCGGCGTTTCGGAAGCGCTGAAAATATCCTCATAGCCCTTGTTTTCCTCGGGGCTGTTTTCGCTGTTGGTGAATTCGTCCTTGAAATAATCTGTCATGATATTTACCTCCTTGCAGACGTTTTCGGATTTGCCGTCCGTCTTTCTTTTGTTGTGCTTATAATACCCCCCAAAAGTGAAAACTGTATGAAATCAAGCTGATAAATTGCTGTAAAAAATGATTTTTTCGTGAAAAGAAAGTGAGCTTATCCTTCATAAACCGAAAGCTCCTCGATTTTCAGAATATCCCCGAGAGGTATCGCGGTCCCGTCGGAGAATATCATCAGAGCGTTCACCCTGTCGATCCTCCGCACGTTCCCGGAACGCTCCAGCACCGCGCCGCCGTCCTTGCGGCTGTCCGGCACAAAGTAGCTGATCCTGACGCAAGGTCTGCCTGAAAGCTCATCCGATAATCTAAGCAGCGCTTCGTTGAGCGCCGCAGCCGTATCCTCGTCGGGCTCGGGTCTGCTGTCAGTGAGCCTCGCGGTCTCCTCGACCGCCTCCTCATATCCGCTCAGGGCGGCAAAGGGCGCGAACTGCGCGGCTCTGTCGCGCAGCGGCATCGGGTGATGCCGCTTTGAAACGGGACGCGGCAAATCAATTATATCTCTGTAATCGTCCATTACGCCTTGTGACCGCCTATTTGCCCGTTGCGCTCGCGTGCGGTCGCTCCCTCCTTGAAATTGGTTCCCTTGAGCACGGCGTTTTTGCCGTAGCGCTTTTGCAGTCCGAGCACGGCGTTCTGTATGCTGCGCTCCTTTTTCAGCTCCTCGTCGCGCTTCTCTCTCTCGCGCTCGGCGGCTTCAAAATCGCAAAAGAGCGTGAGCTGCTCCGACCTCTCCCCTATATCCGACTCGCGCGCGGTGTGATTCGCCGCTATGCTCATCCTTCGCACGAGCAGATCGGGATCGACTATCCTGTCATAAAGCCTGAGCACAGCCTCAACTATCGCTTTTCCCGAGGAGGTGAAGCCTTCGAGCTTCTCGCTTCCGTGGGCGTGCTTCGGCACCCTTCTGCCGTAATGATCCTCAGCGACCTCGCCCTCGTACGCCGACCCCGGGCGCAGGCTCATTCTGTCATAGCCGACAGAGAGCACCATCTGATCCGTGACAAGCCCCTTATCGAGCAGATCGAGCGCGAGCGACTCAGCCATCTCGCGGATGATTATTCTCGCCTTATCAAAATCGTAGGGAGTGCTGAGCACCTGACCGACGCTTCGCGAGGTGTTCTCGGGTCGGTAGCTCTTGATCTCCGACATCGTGCAGGGCTCATATCCCCAGGCGTGATCTATTAGCAGCTCGGCGTTCTTTCCGAAAAGGCTGTAAAGAAGCTCCTCGTTGTATATCGAACAGCGCGCGATATCGCCCATCGTGAATATCCCGCAGTGCGCGAGCCTGTCGGCGTAGCCCCTGCCTATTCGCCAGAAGTCGGTGAGCGGGCGGTGCCCCCAGAGCAGGCGGCGGTAGCTGAGCTCGTCCAGCTCGGCGATCCTGATCCCGTCCTTGTCAGCCTCGATGTGCTTGGCGACGATATCCATGGCTATCTTGCAAAGGTAAAGGTTCGTGCCGATGCCCGCCGTGGCGGTGATCCCCGTGGTTTCAAACACGTCGCGCACCATCTTCTCCGCGAGCTGCGCGGCAGTCATCCCGTAGTTTTTCAGGTACGCCGTAGCGTCGATGAAAACCTCGTCGATCGAATAGACGTGGATATCCTCGGGCGCGATATATTTCAGGTAGATCTTATAGATCTCAGTGCTCATTTTGATGTAGTGAGCCATTCTCGGCGTGGCTACAATAAAGTCGAGTCCCATATTGCGGTTGCGCTTCAAAAAATAGTCAAACTGAGAATAGCCGACAAATTCCCCCTTGTCGGTTTTGCGCAGGCGCGCGGCGTTGACCTCCGCCACCCTCTGCTCGACCTCAAAGAGCCTTGCGCGTCCCGAGATCCCGAACGCCTTGAGCGCGGGCGAGACGGCGAGGCAGATCGTCTTTGAGGTTCGGCTTTTGTCGGCTACGACTAGATAGGCGTCGAGCGGGTCTATGCCCAGCTCAACGCACTCCACCGAGGCGTAAAAGGATTTCAGATCGATCGCGATATATTTTTTCTCCACCGTCTCACCTCTTTTCATACGTTTATTGTATCACATTCCGCTCCAAAAGTATAGTACTTTTGTTCGATTTTTTGAGGAAATTTTATCCCGCCTTCCGATAAAAAGCAAATTTAACGCGGCTTTGATCCTCCGGGCATATTCGGTATCAGAGATTATTACCCAGGATAACTATTTCCGCCCACTCCGCGGGGCCTATCGCTCCCGTGGGCTCAAAGCCGATATAATTCTGGAAGGCGGTGACCGCCGCCTTTGTTTTCGGTCCGAAGATGCCGTCTACGGCGATGGTCGGAAGCCCGGGACGCGAGGCGGCTATGATATTCAGATAGTTCTGCATTATCCTCACGCTCTCTCCCCTGTCGCCCTCGGTGATGAACTCGCCCGGGAACGGCTCTCCGATCGCGCTCTGATAGTTCGGCGGAAGCTCGCGCACCACGCTCTGATAGACCTCGACGATCTTATTGAAAAGCGCGGCGTCCACTATCCCCGTTATCGGCAGACCATAAGCCGCCTGGAACGAAAATACCGCGTCGCGGGTCATCTCGCCGAAGAAGCCCGTGATCGGGATAGGCGGCAGATTCGGGAAAAAATAGCCTATAAAGGCGAGGAAGTATTGGAGCGCCTCGACGTCGACCCCGCGCTTGCCGATGCTCAGCTCACGGATATAACGGCGCTCGACCTCGCTGATCGTCAGCCCCTCGCCCGTCAGCTCCGAAAGCCCCTTCACGGCGGCGTAGACGAGCTTGATCTTGTACCAGGTCGCCTTGCCTACTATTCCGTCCACGTCGAGGTTGAAGATACCCTGAAAGACCTTGACGGCGTTCTCGGTTTCAAGATCGAAAACTCCGTTGAGGTTCTCGATCTTGGGGATGGCGGGATAATTCTGGGCGATGCGGTTCAGCTCGCGCTTGATGGTGAGCACGTTGTCGCCGAAGCTCCCCCTGCGCAGCGCGACGCCCTGATAGGAGGGGATATTGTCGGCGACAGGCGCGTTGTAGACAAAGGAGATGTCGTTGCCGTAGTAGTAGCGCAGGATATCCTGAGCGGAAAGCCCCTGATTGGCAAGCCTCACCGTTCCCCACTGGGAAAGCCCGTTGCACATCGTGATGTAGCCGTCGCAGAATTGAGCGTAAAGCGGCTCGACCCTGCCCGTTCTCACGATATAGTTGTTGAATATCTCGTCAACTATGCGGCTGATATTGTCAAAGACCTCGCCGTCCTTATTGAACGCCTGGTCGATGGCGGTATTGTTTGTGATGTCGAAATCATAGCCTCTGCTGCGGTAATACTCCGTATAGACCCGGTTGAGGGCAAAGCTTATCTGAGCGAGGATATTAGCGCGAATAGCCTGTTCCGGCCAGGTGGGATATATCTCCGACGAGGCGACGTTTTTGATGTAATCCGAAAACGGCACCGTCACGTTTTCGGCGGGAACATTCGGACGCGCCAGATGAACGGTTATCGTCGACGGAATAATGGGAGTAGTAACAGCCATAGTCAGCAATCAGCTCCGTTCTCCGGGCAAAGCGCGATCGGCAGGATGGTTTCGGTGCGGTCGTGGATGATGACGGGTGAATCCGTGACCGCCTCAAAGCCCGGGCTGAACGCCGAAACAAGGTACTCGACCTCGCAGCTCTCGGCGGTCTCGGGAGTCTGGCTGTCGCCGTGGGGACGCGCCGGCAGGGCGATCTTATCGACGATCCCCGATGAATCTGTCACGTCCTTGTAGAGCAGATACCTGTCTCCCTTATAATCTAAGACGATCTCAACGGTTACGCCCTTGACCGGAAAGGTCTCGCTCGCCGTGCTGACCTGAACCTTGAGCGAGCCCCTTCCGCTGTTCTCCTTGATAAAGTCCTCAAAGGCGGGATTGTAGGGCGTTTGAATCTTGCGGTTTTCTTCCATAGCAAAAACTCCTTTCGGAGTATTATATTCCGAAAGGAGAAAAAGATATTACCCGCGAACTCTTTTGACGACTATCTGCGCGCAGAGTCCGGTGAACGCTCCCGAAAGGCAGGCGGACACGATCAGGAACGGATAATAGGCGAGCAGCCCGGGAGTTTGGGTCACGAGCAGCGCCGCCGCCATCTGTCCCGTATTGTGGAGCAGGGCGCCGAAAACGCTCGCGAGCCAGAGATGACGCTCGTCTATGATATTTTTGAGGAGCAGCATCCCCCCGAGGCACAGCAGAGCTCCCGAGGCGGAGTAGATCAGAGCCGCGATATTCCCGCTGAAGATCGAGCCGAGCAGCAGTCTTGTAACGACGATGAGCGCGACCTCGTAAGGCTTGAATCTGTACACCGCGTAGACGGTGATGATATTCGCGAGTCCGAGCTTGATCCCGGGGATGGGAAAGGGATTGGGGATCTGAAGCTCCACGATGAAAATTATAAGCGACGCCGCCGTAAGCGCGGCGAGAATGGCAAGTCTTTTGGCTTTCATGGCGTCACTCCGTTAACGCGTCAACGGGCGGATCGCCGCCGTCCGCGAACTCGATTATCAGGCGGTTAGGAAGGCAGACGACAGGCATTGACGAGGAGCGCAGCCAGCCCATGCGGACGCAGGTTTTGTCCGGGCACTCGGCTTCAGCGACCCGGATCCTGCCGTCCCTGATCTCGACGGTGTTGCTGCTGTCGCCGAAGGGGATAACAAGCGTCCTGTCCTCGGAGCTTTCCAGGTCGATCGTATAGAGCACCTTGCCGTCCGAAATGATATTTACCGTGCTTTTCTTTGGTGAAAGCAGGACGGTCAGGCTGCCTATGATTCCTAAAAGGAATATTGAGGCAGCCGCGATCATCAGGATCCTCTGCTTCATATCAGTCCTTGATCAGAGAAAAGCGCTTGAGCTGCGCTCCGTCGCGCCAAATCGTTTCCGTGAACATCTTAATCGGGCGCGCCCAAAGCTGCCCGGGCTTATCCTCCGAGCTGTAGAGCACCAGCTTTTCCTCGGTTTCGGTGTGGGTCGCGAAGCCGCGGACGATATACTCGTTGCCCTTGAAGTGGCGGTATCTGTCGCCGACAGCGGGCTCGTGATCGGGCTGAGGCTTTTCAACAGGTCTGCTCTCAAAATCGCCGCTCAGATCGAGCCTGAAGCTGCCGTCATTGACGACAAGGATCCTCGAGCTGTAGGGCGGCACGGGGATCTCCGTCCAGCCGTTGCAGTCGAAAACGACGTTGTCATTGAGCACATCCGTGAGCTTGGCGTTGCAGCGGGCGTCAAAGCCTACCCTCTCCTCCCTGTCGGTGAGGTTGAACATAACGAACACGGTCTGGTTATCGGTCCAGCGCTTGTAGACCAGCTTTTCATTCATGATATTGACGTTCTCAAATTTGCCGTACTTGAGGGCTTCAAGCGCGAGCCTCACCTTGCCGAGCCTGCAAATATGCCCGAAAAGCCTGTGATCGGCGCCAGGAACGTTTGGCAGGTCAAGACAGGGGCGCAGAGCGCGATCGCTCTCGCGGGTGCGCTTTCCCTCGATCCCGAACTCGCTTCCGTAATATATCGAGGGAACTCCGGGCATCGTATAGAGCACCGAATAGACGTTATAGAGGTGGTTCCTGTTCCTGAGCATACTCGCAACGCGGTTGACGTCGTGGTTGTCGACAAAGTTATAGGTATAGATATTCTGATATATGCCGCCGTTCTGGAACTGCCTTTGAAGCGAGTGGGCTATCTCAAAATAGTTGTGGTCATTATGACCGGAATAAATGCCCTTGTAGCACTCGTAATTTGTAACCGAATCGAGGGTCTCGGGGTTCGCCCAGCGGTTGTAATCGCCGTGAGTGACCTCTCCGTAGATCCAGAAATCGGACTTCTTGTCGCGGCATACGCTTTTGAGCCTGCGAAGGAAATCCAGATCGACGCAGTCAGCGACGTCTATCCTCAGTCCGTCGATATCAAATTCGTCGATCCAGAAGCATACGTTGTCGAGCAGATAGCTCACAACGTCGGGATTGCGGAGGTTGAGCTTTACAAGGTCGTAGTAGCCCGCCCAGCCCTCGTACCAAAAGGGATCTCCGTAGGGGCTGCTGCCGTTGAAGTTGAGGTTGTGGAACCAGCTGCAGTAGGGCGAGTCCCACTTCTTTTCCTGAACATCCTTAAAGGCGAAGAAATCCCTTCCGACGTGGTTGAATACTCCGTCGAGCAGAACGCGGATACCGTTTTCGTGCAGGGTCGCGCAGATCCTTTTGAAGCTCTCGTTATCTCCGAGCCGGCAGTCGATCCTGCGATAGTCGATCGTATCGTAGCCGTGGCGCGAGCTTTCAAAAACGGGATTGAAAACGATCGCGTTCACGCTCATGCGCTTGAAGTGATCTATGCAGTCGTAGATTTTATCAAGACGATAGGTCAGTACGCCGTCGTTCTCATAAGGCGCTCCGCAGAAGCCGAGCGGATAAATATTGTAAATCACAGATTCATTGATATAACTCATTTTGATTCTCCTAAGATTTTTTATCGTAATGGCTATTATATCACAAAAAAATCTATTGTGCAATTACAAAAAGTGTGATACAATAAAACTTGCCTTAAATCACAATATTTCGGAGGTCGTTATGAATAAAATACCCGAAACAAAAACCCGCAAAAGACTGAGGATAGCTCTTTGCATCTTTTACCTGTTTGAGATCGTGCTGTGCGCCTGGTCGTTCATCAGGATCCCCTCGCCCGACGGAACCAAGATCCTTTCGCGAAGCGTATTTGAGATGCTCAGCTATATGGGACAGACGCCCGACGAGAGGGGCTTCCAGCTCACCATCGCCTTCTTCCTGCTCTTCCCGATCATCCCGATCATCGGCTTCTTCTTCTGCGCTCTCGAGCGCAAGCGCAACCTTCACAACCTGGTTTCGCTGCTCTGCTGCCTGGGCGGGATCCTCTCTATACTTCTTGTGGTAACTCCGCAGTCGATCCACTACGGCTCTCTTTTCTCCATGCTGCTCTATATTTTCATAGCCTTTCTCTCATCCTTCTCGATGATGGCTTGGATCATCGACAACAAGAACGGCGTAAAGGACGAGGACAAGGCGAAGGAATAAGGTCAAAGCCGCGAACGCCGATTAGCTGAATAAGAAAACTCGGAACCGACAGAGTCGATCCCGAGTTTTTTCTTTCGGATAATTTTTATGCCGCCGTTTGAAATGTGATATTGCGTTACAGAGCGGCGGGAAGGAGCGCCCAACGGCGCTTTTTATTACTCAAAGGAAGCCGAGGCTCCGGAGCTTCCTACGCTTTCAGGCTGTTGCGTTTTCCAGAACCATTTGGAGAGCCAGCGCTCCGTCGATTTGGAAAGCGTCCGAGATCTCGTCGCAGAGCATCTTTTCGGCTTCTCGCAGGAAGCGTTCGTCCGAAACATGAAGCCGCTTTCCCCTTTGCTCAAGCTCGGCTCTTTTGGAGTAGATAAGCCTCACAAGGGAGATGAGCTCGTCGCAACGAGCGCCCGAGATCACCGCCCGGAAGCTGTCGTTTCGGTTGAGCTTGTTATCGTCCCAGCTCAGCTCGCTCTTGAAGTTTTTGAGGATATCGCGGATCTGATCAGCCGACAGCACAAAGCGGATCCTTGAAACCAGCTTTTCGTTATGGGTGGGGACATATAGCGTCGACGACTTGGCGCAGACCGGCTTAAGGACATAGTACTCTATTTTTTCTCTGCCAACCTTCTTCTCGGTAATATCCTCAATAACGCAGACGCCGTTCGATCCGTACAAAACCTTCTGTCCTACGCTGTACATAAAACTCCCCTCTGTTTCCCATTCATATTTCAATTATATTTTATCACATTTTGCCGAATTTTGTAATACGCAAAATCCAACGAAAATGAGTTGGAATTTTTTGTAAATTTTATGATTTTTCCGAGTATTCAAGCTTATTTAATTAAGGTCAGACAAGATATCATTTTTCAGAAAAAACGGCATAAAATCGCCGCGAATCGTTATACTGATTCCTGACAAAAAACAGAAAAAAGATTCGTTGGCGAAGGACGCCGCAAGGCAAGCGATTAAAAAACGCAAAGGGAAACAGCCGAGATGAACTCGGCTGCTTTTTAGGGGGTATATTGGGTTATTGAAGGAATAATCCTTTTCAATTGCTTTTATTATACACCCTTACTGCATACTATACGGTTGCAATTGCAACATTTTTATAAAAATAATCATATTATTTCAAAGCAAAAATATATTATCGCGGAAAAACACCGCAGCCTAGGCTCAGCTCGGCGTTTTCCGCTAAGCCGAAAAAAGCAAGCCCGACCTTTGGAGATCGGGCTTAGTTTTGTGTTATTATTCCTGGGGCTGCGAGGTTTCCTCCTTGCCTTTGCTGACGATTATCACGACGTTTGTTCCGTACTCTACGGTCTCGCCGGGCTGCTGGCTCTTGTAGCCGATAACTCTGCCCTCGGCGTACTTGTCGCTGTACTGGTACTCTGCCGTGGCGAGTAGTCCCTGAGCGGCGATATCGCCGGCGACCTGATCGAGCGTCTGACCCTCGATTGCGGGAAGCTCGCGCATCTGGGGACCCTTGCTGACGGTCACGCTGATGTAGATGCTGTCGCTCTGGTTGATCTTGCTGCCTGCCGCTGGGCTCTGCTCCATGACCAAACCCTCGGCGATGCTGTCGCTGTATTCATCGGAGAAGCTTCTGAGAATGGTGATCGAGGGGTTGTCCTGAGCCGCCTTCACGACCTCCTCATAGCTCATTCCGACATAATTCGGTATGGTGGGGCCCGTCCACTCGGTGCTCTGGGTCGAGGGAACGGTTTCGTTGATATTGCCGAACACCGAGCTGAGCGGATTCTGCATCAGCCAGAACACCCCGATGATAGCGAGAATGACCGCCGTAGCCGCCGCAGAAATAATGACGATGGAGACCCTGGACATTCCGACCTTGCTCTTTCTGGGAGAGTCGGGACGGGTGATGCTCATGCTCGCTGTCCTGGAGATCTCGTCCTGGATAGCCTTAGCGGTATGGGCGACCGAAAGCTGAGAGCGAAGCTCGTCAAAATCGGTGATCCTGTTCTCGCGCTCCACTCTGAGTCCGTTGGCGAGAGCGGTTACGACATGAGGCGGGAGCTTCTTTACGGTGTTGGTGCTCATGAGCAGCCTGCTGTCCTTGAGACGGTCGGGCGCGCTCTTGGGAAGATGACCCGTCAGAGCGTAAAACAGCGTGGCGCTGAAGCCGTAGATATCGGTGATATCGTCAAGCGGGAAATTATCCTCGTACTGCTCGGGCGCTGCAGCTCCGGAGAAGAGCTGGCTCTTGAGCGGGGTTCCGCGCTTGCGCTCGTTCTCCGTCGCGAAGCCCGAGATCTTGATCTTGCCCGAGGCTGTTATATACATATTCTTGGGAGCCAGCGCGTAATGACCGACGCCTCTCTTGTGAAGAGCCTCCAAAGCGGAGATTACGGGCATGAACAGCGGTCGGGCGATATCCCATTCAAGGCTGCCGCCGCTGCGCCTGACATATTCCTCAAAGGGAATAAGATCCTCGTTTTCCTCGATGACATAGACCGTATTGTTTTCCTCAAAGATATTATGTACGTTCATCAGAGCGCTGAGCTCGCGCAGCTCCGCGAGAGTTTTGTAGTAGCTTACAAAATCATCCTTGAGCTTGCTGAACACATTGCGGTTCTCGTAATTAACGCGAACGGCGGTTTCTCCCTCGCCGCGCTTAAAAAGACCCGTGGGCAGGAACTCACAGACGATAGCGATATCCCCCGTCTGCTTATCATAGCAGAGATAACGGGTGCTCTCGCCGTTTGTATCAACTCCGACGCCGACTATATAACGGTTCGCAAGCACGGTGCCGTAGGGTAAAAACGGCGCCTGCTGCTTCTCGTTGTTATCAAATCCGCAGGCAGGGCAAATCGTCTTGCTTCCGATCTCCTGCATACATCCCATACACAAAGACATAGCTTTTTCACTCCAATTCCGTTTCGGAACAATATCTACTGAATACAATCAGCACCTGACAGCGCCGCGCGAATCACACCGCGCGCCTTCCGCTGATCCCCGGTCGCTTATTTATGACCGGACTTTTCCTTCTGAATTATTTTTATCAAAAAGAATTATATCATAAGGTTATTATTCTTTTCAAGATTATCGGATGTCATTATAGTTACAGTTTTGTTATAGGCTCACGGCAGGCGGTCTATCAAAAGTATCGCCTTTCCGCTGTGGACCTCGATCTCCGCCTCATCCGAAACGAACTCGTTGGAAAGTCCGATCGGAAGAGAGCTTCTCAGCTCCCCCCTGTCCAGCGGATATTTTGCCCCCTTATAGCTCACCACGGCGCTCTCACAGCCGAAGGGAAAAAGCGAAAAGGTGAGTCCGAGCACACCGCTGAGCCTTATGCTCTCGTCCCTGAGCAGCCTGATCTCCTCGGTCGCCGACAGGATCGCGGCGTTCGCCCCTCTTTCGCGGATATACTCGAGCGCGTAGAGATTCGAGAGCGTATGATCTGTTCTGCCGCCCAGCGCGTTGAGCAGGGCGATTTCGGAATAGCCCCTCTCAAGCGCCTCAAAGACGCAGTGAAGCGTGTCCGAGAAGTCCTTTTCGGGCTTGAGCCGTATTATCTCGATGTCCTCGGGCAGCTCGCCGCCGCAGGAATCAAAATCACCCGCCAGCAGCGAGGGCGTTATCCCCGCTCTGCGCGCGTGGTCGTAGCCGAGATCGGCGCAGATCACAAAAGCCCCTTCTCCGACCTCTTTTCTGAGAAATTCCGGGTCGCACTCCGGCGAGCCCGAGATTATCACGCAGCGCCGCTTTATTTCATCTGCCAATGCTTTATATCCTTTACCTCGTTATACATGGTTACATAGCTTTTGTGGCGGGAGGGCTCGATCCTTCCCTCTTCCAGCGCCCTGAGAACAGCGCAGCCCTTCTCGCAGACATGGGCGCAGGAGGTGAACCGGCACTCCCCGAGATAATCGGAGAACTCCGGAAAGCAGTATTGCAGCCGCTCTCTGTCTATCAATTCATAGCGCTGCAGATCCACCGTCGAAAAGCCCGGAGTATCCGCCACGAAGCAGCCGCCGCAGTCAAACAGCTCCACCACTCTTGTGGTGTGCCTGCCTCTGCCGAGCTTTTCGCTGATCTCTCCCGTCGCGAGAGAGAGCGATGGAAAAAGCATATTCAGCAGCGTCGATTTTCCGACTCCGCTGTTGCCCGTAAAGGCGCTGACCTTTCCCTTGAGCAGCGAGAGCAGCCGCCGCGCCTCGTCCGTCCCCTCGGGGGAGATCAGAAACGCGTCTATCCCGCTTCTCCGGTATATCCCGGCGATCTCAGCGCCGTTTTTTATATCGTTCTTGGAAATCGCAACGACCGGGGTTATATCCCTGTTGTAAGCCGCCGCCGTCATCTTGTCGATTATCATGAGATTCGGCTGCGGATCGACGGTCGAGCATACGATGACCAGAACGTCCAGATTAGCGAGCGCGGGACGCCGCAGGGTGTTCCTGCGCGGAAGTATCTCCTCTATCGCGCAGAAGCCCTCGTCGGGAACCGAGATAACGACCCTGTCGCCCGCGACGGGAGAGCTGCCGCTCCTGCGAAAGCTCCCTCGCGCCTTGCATTCGTATTCTTTTTCGTCGCAGCGGACATAATAGAAGCCGCCGATCGACTTCATCAGTATTCCTGTCTTTTGTTCCATTTCCGAAGCCGTTACTCTTCCTCGGTGTTTTCCTCGACCGAGCTGTCCGGATCCTCATAGTATGAGGTCGGCTCCTCCTCGTAGCTCTCCTGAGGCGCTTCCGTGGGAGGCTCGGTAGCCGTAACATACTCGTGGGTCACCGTGCTCACTACCGCGCCTGTCGAGAAGTCGATAGTATACTCGCGGTAGATCTGTCCGTCGAGCTGAATCACAACGTTAGACGTTCCTGAGCCCTCGAACTTGAGGGTCGCAGTCGAATTGAGCGAGGGTATGAGGGTATTTGACTGCTCGCTGTCCACTACTCCGTCAACAACGACCGTCATTTCAACAGAGCCCTCAACGCCCGCCGGAAGGTCTACGAACACCTCGACGGTGCTCTTTTTGCCCTGTCCCGAGCTTACGGTGAGGGTTATGACCTGACCCTTCTCAACCATTCCGTAGGGCAGCGGGGACGAACAGGTGACCGTGTCCTTCTTTTCCTTGCTCTCGTCGTCATAGTTGACCTCGACGGTAAAGCCGAGCTCGGTGAGCTTTGACTGCGCCTCTTCGACGTCGAAGCCGATCACCGAGGGGATCTTAACGGGAGCGTTCCGCTCGCCGTTGGCGATATATATCTGTACCGCGGAGCCGATGGTCACCTTTGCTCCGGCTGTCGGGAAGGAGTCGATAACATATCCCTTGGGGGTTTTGGTATTCTCAACATAAATGACCTCCGGCATAAGGGATTTGTCCTTCATAGCCTTGACCGCGTCCTTCTCGTTGTAATTCGAGATGAAGGGAACGGTCACCTCTGTATCGGTCCCGTTCACGGTGAGGGCGATCGTCGAGCCGGATTTTATCTTCATTGATTTGGGAGCCGGATCCTGATCTATGATAACGCCGATCTCCTTGCTCTCGTCATATTTGCTGTTTATCTCAAAGCGGAAGTTCTCCGGGTTGTTCTCCTTTGCGTAGACAAGCGTCTTGCCGACATAATCGGGGACCTCAACATCCTTTGTGCGGGTCGAGGCGAAGCCCTGGATGAGCGCCAGCACAATGAAAACCGCTGTAACGGCGAGCGCGGAGATCAGCGCTCCCTTTACGATGTAAAAGCCTACGCTGTGGTCGCGGATCTCATCCTCGAAGTCGTCCGCGTCGTCAAAATCGACCTTCTTCTTGTCGACACCGTTCTCGTTTTCCTCATCGGCAAAGCGGCTGCCCTTTATCGTGCCGACGTGCTTTGTGGGTTGGTTGTCGACAGCGGAGGTACCGTAGTCAAAAACTATGGAGGGGTTGAGCCTGAAGCGCTCTATATCGCTGAGCATTTCGGCGGCGGAGGCAAATCTGTCCTCGGGCTGCTTCTGCATGGCGCGAAGGGTGATCTGCTCAAGTCCGATCGGGATGCCGGGGTTGACCTCTCTGGGGCGCTTGGGGGTCGATTGCAGCTGCATGAGCGCCACCGAAACGGCGGTGTCGCCGTCGAAGGGCAGCTTGCCCGTAAGCATCTCATAGAGCATCACGCCGACGGAATAGATATCCGTCTTGCCGTCGGTTACGTCGCCTCTCGCCTGCTCGGGCGCGATATAGTGGACCGAGCCGATAGCCTGATCGGTCATGGTGCGCGTAGCCTTGTCCGAGAAGCGGGCGATGCCGAAGTCGGTCATCTTGATCGTGCCGTCCTGGAGCAGCATGATGTTCTGGGGCTTAACGTCGCGGTGGACTATCCCGCATTCGTGGGCGTGCTGCAGAGCCTTGAGCACCTGGGTCGTGAGATGGATCACGTCCTTCCACTCGATTATTCCCTGACGGTCGATATACTCCTTGAGAGTTATGCCGTCGATATACTCCATAACGATATATTGTATCATATCGCCGAAGCTTACGTCGTATACCTTTACGATATTCGGGTGAGAGAGCATGGCGATAGCCTTGGATTCATTCTTGAAGCGTCGGATGAACTCCTCGTTGTTGAGGTACTCATCCTTTAAAATTTTGATCGCTACCTCGCGGTCGTCCACGGTGTCGGTGCAGCGGTAAACGTTAGCCATGCCGCCGACTCCGATGAGCTCGTGGATCTCATATCTTCCGTCGAGGCGCTTTCCCAGATATTTATCCATTTCATTCCCTCCCTAATCAGTAGATAACGGTGGCGGTGATATTGTCGCTTCCGCCGCCATCTTTGGCGCAGGCGATCAGCTTGTTTATGAGGCTGTCGCCCCTGTTCTCATGGCAGATCTTAACCATATCGCCCGTAGTCACGCAGTTTGAAAGACCGTCGGTGCAGATCAGGAGCACGTCGCCGTAGATGAAGTTCGCTTCGATATAATCGAGGCGGACATTCGGCTTGATGCCGAGCGCGCGGGTAATGAAATTCTTGTTCGGATGATGCTGCGCCTGCTCGTAGGTTATCTCGCCGCGCCTGACCATCTCCTGAACCACCGAATGATCCTCGGTAAGCTGCTTGATCTTTCCGCCGCGGATAGCATAAGTCCGGCTGTCTCCGACATGAACAACATGAACGGTGGTGTCCTTGACAAAGACGAATTCGCAGGTTGTGCCCATGCCCGAAAGCTCCGGGTCGGAGATCGAGAGCTCAAAGACCTTCATGTTGGCGTTCATCACGATCTCCGCCATGAGCTCTCCGATCTGTTCCTTGGTCATATCGTCCTTGTAAAGATCGGTTATTTTCGTGCTGATATATTCCACGGCTGTGGCGCTGGCGATATTGCCTCCGTTAGCGCCGCCCATGCCGTCGCAGACAACGGCCCAGGCACAGCTGGGAGAAATAACTCCGAAGCGAAAGTCGTCCTGGTTCTGAGTGCGCACTAAGCCTATATCGCTTTTGCTGAATACTTCCAAGTTATTTTCCTCCTTCATTGATATGTTTTCTTCTGAGCTGACCGCAGGAAGCGTCTATATCGCTGCCCAGCGTGCGCCGAACGGTCGCCGCCACGCCGTGCGCGGTCAATATTTTCACAAAAGACTGCTGCCTTTTGATATTGCTTTTATCATAACCCGTTCCCTCGACCGAATTCACGGGGATCAGATTGACATGACAGTGCAGAGGCGAAAGCTTCTCTCCGAGCTCCCTCGCGCAGTTATCGCTGTCGTTCACTCCGCTTATCATCGCGTACTCAAAGGTGACCCGCCGTCCCGTGCGCTCAAAATAATCGCCGCATACCCTGAGCAGGCTGTCCATCGAATAAGCCCTTGCGACGGGCATCGTTTGAGCGCGGATCAAGTCGTTAGGCGCGTGCAGTGAAACCGCGAGATTGATCTGAAGCTTCAGATCGGCAAGCTCATAGATCCTCGGCACCAACCCGCAGGTCGACAGCGTTATATGGCGAGCTCCGATATTTAGGCTCTGCTCGCTCGTGACAAGGCGGATGAAGCGCACGACATTGTCAAAATTGTCAAGCGGCTCGCCCATCCCCATGAGGACAACGTTTGATATCCTCTCTCCGAGATCCTCCTGAGCCGCTTCGATCTGAGCGAGTATCTCGGAGGCGGTGAGGTTTCTGGAAAGACCGCCCTGACCCGTCGCGCAGAAGGCGCAGCCCATCCTGCAGCCGACCTGAGTCGATACGCAGACACTCAGTCCGTGGCGGTATCTCATGACCACGGATTCCACGCATTCGCCGTCCGAAAACGAAAACAGGTACTTCACCGTATTATCATACCTTGAAATCTGTTTTTTTTCAATAATTGCAACAGAAATGTAACATCTTGTTTCTATAAAATTTTTCAGCTCCGCGGGGAGATTCTTGAAATCCGAGGCGGTTTTTGCCCCTTTTTTCAGCCAATCGAGGATCTGAGCCGCCCTGAACCTCTGAAAGCCGTTTTCGGAAAGCTGCAGCTCAAGCTCGGGCTTTTCGAGCGCCTTGAGGTCGATCCTTTCCATCACGACCTCCTTGTAAGCGCCGCGAGGTAAAAGCCGTCGCAGCCAGCCTTGTGCGGCATGAGGGTTATTTCGTGGTCTTTCTCCCCTACCGCTCTCTCTATCCCCTGCGGAAGATTCAAGCCGGCTCCCGCGAAATCCGGGTGCTCCTCAAGGAAACGGCTCACTACCTCGTTGTTCTCCTTCGGGTTGAGGGTGCAGGTGGAATAAATCAGCCTGCCGCCGACCGCGAGAAGCGAGGCGCTTTTGCAGAGGATCTCATATTGCAGCTCGGGAAGCTTGTTGTCAAAAAGCCCTTCCTTGTAGCGGATCTCGGGCTTTCGGGAGAGGATCCCCAGACCCCCGCAGGGAACGTCGCAGAGGATCCTGTCCGCCTCGGGAAGCGGCTTTCCCTTCGCGGCGTCGCGCTTTTGGACGGTGATTATGCCGATACCCAGACGGCGTGCGCCGTCCTCAATGAGTCTGAGCTTGTGGTCGTAGAGGTCGCAGGAAAAGATCCTGCCCCGGTTTTTCATTAGCTGGGCGGCGGTGAAGCTCTTTCCCCCGGGCGCGGCGCAGACGTCGAGCACGAGGTCGCGCGGCTTGGGATCGAGCGCCGCGGCGCAGAGCTGCGAGGAAAGATCCTGGATGTGGAACAAGCCCTCGCGGTATGAGGAAAGCCTTTCTATAGAGCCGGTCGCGGAAAGCTCGAGCGCGTCCGCGAGCATAAGCCTCTCGGCGCGCACGCCCTCGTCCGACAGCCTTTTGATGAGCGAGTCCGCGTCGGTTTTGAGGGTATTGACGCGGGCGCAGATCCTCGGTCTGCCGCTCAGACCCTTCATCAGCTCAACGGCGTTGGCTTCTCCGTATGAGGTTATCCAAAGCTCCGCCAGCTCGCGCGGCACGGAATAGAGGACGCTGTAGTAGCGGCTGATATCGCTCCTGTCGGGGAGCCTGTACTTCTGCTCGGCGCGGGTAACGGAGCGCAAAATACCGTTGATAAAGCCCGCCGATTTTTGCAGCTTCCGCTTTTTGGCGAGGTTTACGCTCTCGTTCACCGCCGCGCTCTCGGGCACCTTGTCCATGAAAAGAAGCTGGAGGAGCCCCATGCGCAGGATCATTTTAGTGGTGGTTTCAATTTTCCTTAAAGGAATTTTAGAATACTGCGAGATTATGTAATCGAGCAGCAGCTTGCGCTCAAGAACGCCGTACACGAGCGCGGAAACAAAGCCGCTGTCAACAGCGGAGAGCTTTGCCTCGCGTAAGGCGTGATTCAACGCAAGGTTTGAGTACGCGCCTTCGTTTTCAATTTTCAGAAGCACCGAAAGCGCGGTACCGCGTGGGTTTGCCATAATACCATTCCTTTGGGCGATCCGCCCGGAAATAAAAAATTTTTATAATGTCGATATCGTCCCAAGAAGGCTTTTAGCCGTTATCATTTCAAGGAGGCTCTAAACCCCGATCGTCCGAATAAGGCTTTGAGCCGTTATCATTTCATGAAGGCTTTAGCCGCTATCAGCTTCTTCTCCTTGCGATAAGCAGCAGCCTGAGAAGCTGCATAACGGAGGTCAGAGCCGAGGCGACGTAGGTCATCGCCGCTGCGGTGAGCACGCTTTTCGCGCCCTTGTATTCCTCGCCGCTGAGAAGCTCGGTCTCCCTTATGGTTTTGAGCGCGCGTGACGAGGCGTTGAACTCGACGGGAAGGGTGCAGATCGTAAAGAGCACCGCCGCCGAATAGAGGATGATGCCGATATAGAGCAGGACCGTGCCGATCTTGAAAGCGAAGATCAGTCCGAGCATGATGAGGATCCAGCCGAACTTTGAGCCGATATTCGCCACGGGAAGCACAGCCGAGCGCACCTTGTTGGGAAAATAGCCCTGAGCGTGCTGGACGGCGTGTCCGGCCTCGTGAGCGGCAACGCCGACCGCGGCTATGGAGGCGACGTCATAGACGCTTTCAGACAGGCGGATAACGTTTGAACGGGGGTCGAAGTGGTCGCTCAGCTTTCCCGCCACGCGCTCGATCCTCACGCCGGTGACGCCGTTCTGACGGAGCACCCATTCGGCTGCCTGCGCGCCCGTGATGCGTCGCGAATTGCCGATTTTGGAATATTTTGAAAAAGCGGAGCTGACCCGCACCTGACAGATCAGGGAGATGATGATGCAGGGCAGGATCATCAACAGATAAGTCATATCAAAGCCGTAAAAATATCTCATACTTCACCTCAATGATCAGTCAGCAGCTGCGGTTCGTCCTTTCCGCGTCCGGGCGTCCGCTGTCCGATCAGCTTTCATCATTCATTTTTCCCTGCGGAGGTATCCCGCCGCGAACGCCTCGGCGGTCATTTTCTTTTTGCCCTCGGGCTGGAGCTCAAGCAGCTCTATCGCCTTGCTGCCGCAGGCGATGATCAGCGGCTTCTCGCTCAAAAGCTCGCCCGGTCTGCCGCTTTTGTCAACTATCGCGGCGCGGTGGAGCCTGACCCTTTTGCCCGCGAGCTCGCAGGTCGCTACAGGCCAGGGATAAAGCCCTCTTATCTTATTATGGACCTCCTCGGCGGATTTATTGAAATCTACCGGGCAGAGGCTTTTGTCGATTTTCGCGGTGTGGGTCGCGAGAGCCTCGTCCTGCTTCTCGGGGACGAGGGTACCCGCCTCGAGCCCGTCGAGAGTTTCGAGTATCAGCTCCGCTCCGAGCCTCGAAAGCCTGTCAAACAGCTCTCCCGCGGTTTCGTTCTCCCCTATCGGGGTCTCCTTCTTCATTAGGATGTCGCCCGTATCGAGTCCGACGTCCATCAGCATAGCGGTAACGCCCGTCACCGCCTCGCCGTCGAGCACCGCCTGCTGTATCGGAGCGGCGCCCCGGTATTTCGGGAGCAGCGAGCCGTGGATGTTCACGCAGCCGTATTTCGGCAGCTCGAGCACCGGCTTAGGCAGGATCTGACCGTAAGCCGCGACGACGATAACCTCCGGCGCGAAGCTGTCGAGCAGCTCAAGCGCCTCATCGGTTTTCATCGACGAGGGCTGACAGACCGGGATCCCCAGCTCGAGCGCGCAGACCTTTACATCCGGCGGAGTCATGATCTGCTTTCTGCCCTGAGGCTTGTCGGGCTGAGTAAAGACCGCGGCGACCTCGTGCTTAGGCGACGCCGCCAGCGCCCTGAGCGCGGGAACCGCGAAGTCGGGAGTTCCCATATAAACTATTCTCATTTGTCGTTCTTCTCCATTTCCTCTATCTCGGCGGGAGAAAGGAGCCTTTCGGCGACCTCCTTGAACACGACGCCGTTCAGGTGGTCGATCTCGTGGCAGAACGCCTTCGCGAGCAGCTCTCTGCCCTCGATCGTAAATTCATTGCCGCTCCTGTCCTGAGCCGCGACCTTGACATAATCGGGGCGCTTTGTGATGCCCCACTCGCCCGGGAAGGACAGGCAGCCCTCCAAGCCCTCCTGCTCGCCGCTGTAGGCGATGATGCGCGGGTTGACGAGCTCGATCACTCCCTCGCCGACGTCGATAACGACAACTCTTCTGAGCAGTCCGACCTGCGGCGCGGCAAGCCCCACGCCGTTTGCCTTGTGCATGGTCTCAGCCATATCCTCAAGCAGAACTGCGAGCTTTTTATCGAATTTTTCTACGGGACGGCATTTCTTTTTGAGGATCGGGTCGCCGTCCTTGACAATATTTCTGATAGCCATATTTTCTCCTAGCACATCGGAGCGTTCATATCCGCGTAGGCGGTGACCCGGGAGTATTCCCTCATGCCGCCGAAATCCCTGAGCACGCGCGAAAGAAGCTCGCGGAAAGTCTTATTGTTCTTACACTTTATTATCAGCTTGTATCTGTATTTATTGCTCACCTTTACGACGCTCGCGGGCGAAGGCCCCAAAATCCTGAGCGGAAGCCCGGGATAGCTCTCTGCGGCGATTTTCGAGAAGAGCTTCAGAAAAGCGCCCGCCGCCTTCATCGTAACGGCTTGATCCTGTCCCGCGAAGCCCACCATGCAGATATCGGCGAACGGCGGGTAGAGCATCATTTCCCTTATCTTGATCTCGGTGTTGTAGAACGCCTCGTAGTCCTGGCGAGCCGCCATTGAGATTATGAGGTTGTCGGGCGTATAGGACTGGATGACAGCCATGCCCTTTTCCCGACCTCTGCCGCTGCGCCCGACCACCTGAGTCAACAGCGAGAAGGCGCGCTCGTAGCTGCGGAAGCCCTCGGCATAGAGCACGTGGTCGGTATTGAGCACTCCGACAAGGGTAACGTTCGGAAAGTCAAGTCCCTTCGCCACCATCTGGGTGCCCACGAGAATATCGTACTCGCCCTTTGAAAACGCGGATATCATCCGCTCGTAAGCCGCCTTTGACGACGCCGCGTCGGTATCCATCCTCAGCACCCTCGCCTCGGGAAAGATCTCCGAAATATCCCGCTCCGCCTTCTGGGTTCCCGTTCCGCCCAATCTGAGCGAGGGGCTGTTGCAGGTGGCGCATATTCCCGTAAACGGAACGGAATAGCCGCAGTAATGGCACATCAGGCGGTTGTTTCGGCTGTGGTAGGTGAGCGAGATCGAGCAGTTCGGGCAGGTCATCGCGTCGCCGCATTTTGTGCAGGTGACAAAGGAATTGTGACCGCGCCTGTTGAGCAGCAGGATAGACTGCCTGCCGTGCTCGAGGTTGTATTCGATATTTTTCAGCAGTACCTCCGAGAAGCCCGAGACGTTCCCGTTTCGCGCCTCGAGGTTCATATCCGCGACGACGACCTCGGGAAGCTCCGCCTCCCCGTACCTTTTGGAGAGGATATTGAGCGAGTACCGACCCGTCTGAGCGAAATAAAAGCTCTCTACGCTCGGGGTCGCCGAGCTGAGCACCAGCAGGGCGTTGTTCTGAGCGCAGCGGAATTTCGCGACGTCTCTGGCGTGATAGCGGGGAGAGCTCTCCGACTTGTAGCTGTACTCCTGCTCCTCGTCCATTATAATGAGCCCCACGTCCTCAAAGGGCGCGAATACCGCGCTGCGGGTGCCGATAACGATCTGAGCCGCGCCGCTTCTGACCCTCTTGTACTCGTCAAGCCTCTCGCCGAGGGAGAGCGCGCTGTGGAATACGGCGATCTTAGCTCCGAACCGCTTTGAAAAAAGCGACACGAACTGCGGAGTCAGCGAGATCTCGGGCACCATCACGATGATCCCCCTGCCGTCCGAGATGACCCTCTCGATCAGCTTCATGAAAACGCTGGTTTTGCCCGAGCCCGTCACGCCGTAAAGCAGGCTTACCACGGGCTTAGGCAGAGAGTATTCCTCAAAAAGCCTGTCGCAGGCGAGCTGCTGCTGCCTTGAAAGCCTGATCTCGGGGACGGCTTCTTCGGCGCGCCGGCTTTCGACGCGGAAAACCTCCTCGTCGAAAAAATATACCAAGCCCTTTTTGGCGAGGGCGTCGATCACCGAAGCGCTGACGCCCGTGAAATAACGGATATCCTTGACCGAAACGGCGCCCGAAAGCTCGATCAGCTCGAGCACCTCGCGCTGCTTAGTGGTGAGGCTGAGGCTCTCGCGGTCAAGCCCGGGAACGGCGGAAACCATCTTTGCGACCGCGTCGTTGATCCTGCGGAACGCCTCGTCGCTCTTGTACAGCACGCCCTGAGCAACCATCTCGTCCAACAGGCTGCCGTCCGAGTAACCGAAATCCGATAAGATCCTTTCCAGTCTGACGGGCTTCTTTTTTTGGAACAGATAGTTGTACAGCCGCTGCTTCTCCTCGTCGAGCACAAGGCTCTCGTCGCCCGAGCGGATGCCGTAAACCGTCGTCAGCCTGTAGTTTATGCCGGCGGGAAGCATCGCCCTCACCGCCTCGTATAGGGTGCAGAAGCAGTGCTCCTTTATGAACCGCGCGCAATCGAACAGACCGCGCGACATCACCGCCTCGGTATCGGGCACCGAGATTATCTCCTTTAGCCCGTCGGCGTCCGAGGGGCAAAGCTCCGTGATTATGCCCTGGCGGGGCTTGTTTCCCCTGCCGAAGGGCACCAGCACGCGCCTGCCGACCTCGCATTCCGAGGCGAGACGCTCGGGAACGGAATAGTCAAATTCCTTATCAAATTGAATTGTGGTGTTTTCGACCGCGACCTTCGCGATCAAATCACTCCTCATCTTCGGGAGCTAAAAGATTGATTTTGTGGTTCTTGATCTCGTCAATGGCGAGCAGCACCGGCTTATCCTCGGTGACGATCTCCTCCTGCTCAAACTTTTCGGTAAGCTCTCTGGCTCTCTTGGAAACTCCGACCACAAGAGCGTATTTGCTCTGCTTGCCCTCAAATAACTCGTCTACGTTGATCTTATGCATGATTATTTCCCCTTTGAAATTGATAGTAGCGTGTCAGCCGATAACGGCGAGCACTTCCTCGACCGCCTTGTCAACATCCTTGTTCACAATGCAGTATTTGTATCTGTCGCGGACGCTGATCTCCAGCCTCGCCTGCTCCAGCCTTTTTCTGATAGTTTCCTCGTCCTCGGTCTCTCTGCCGCGCAGACGCTTTTCAAGCTCGTCGAAGGACGGCGGCAGAATAAATATGCTGAGGATATCGGGATATTTTTTCATCACCTGCAGGGCGCCCTGGACCTCGATCTCCAAAAAGACCTTGCAGCCCTCACCGACCATCTGCTCGACCTGAGCCGTGGGGGTGCCGTAGAAATTATCGCAGTACTCGGCGTATTCAAGATAACCGCCCTCTGCGATCTTCCTTTTGAATTCCTCACGGGTGACAAAGTTGTAGTGAACGCCGTTCACCTCTCCCTCTCTCGGAGCTCTGGTGGTGTCCGATACCGAGAGCTTTACGCTCGGATCGCGCTCCATGAGCTTTTTGAGGATAGTGCCCTTGCCGACGCCGGAAGCGCCCGAATACAGCACCAGTTTTCCTTTTTCCTTATTCATCCTTACCCTCGCTTTCCTCGGCGCGTCCCTGGATCGTCTCGCAGGTGACGGCTGACAGCACAACATGATTGCTCTCGCAGACCAGCACCGACTTGCACTTTCGCCCGCAGGTGGCGTCTATCAGAAGCCCGCTGCCGCGAGCCTCGCTGACGATCCTCTTTACGGGAGCGGAGTCGGGAGCTACCACGGCTATGAGCCTGTCGCTGCTCACCAGATTGCCGAAGCCGATATTTATTAGTTTCATAAGCGTTTGAGCCTTTCTCTTACTCGATATTCTGTACCTGCTCGCGGATCTTCTCTATCTCGCTCTTGATATCGACGACCTTGTGGGCAAGAACGGCATCGCAGACCTTTGAGCCGATCGTGTTCGCCTCGCGGTTCATCTCCTGGATGATGAAGTCGATCTTTCTGCCTACCGGCTCGTCAAAGCTCAGGAACCTTTCGAGCTGCGCGAAGTGGCTGCGCAGTCTTACGGTTTCCTCCGCGACGGCTACCTTATCCGAGAATACCGCGACCTCGGTGAGGATCCTCTGCTCGTCGATCTCGACCGAGAAGCTCTCAAGCGTCTGGCGAATCCTTTCGAGCAGCCTGGACTCATACTCCTCGACCGTCTTGGGCGACCGTTCCTCGATCTCGCTCACAATATCAAGTATCGTGGCGGCTCTGCCGAGGATATCCGCCTTCATGCGCTCGCCCTCCGCCTCTCTCATCGCGATAAAGGAATCAAGCGCCTTTGACGCGGCGGCGAGGACGTCCGAGATGATCTGCTCCTCGTCCTCGGGAGGCTTGTGAACGGTAAAGACCTCGGGGAACCGCGAAAGCGGAGTGACCGAGATATCGTCCGCGATACCGTAGACCTCGCAGATCTCCTTCATGGCGTTGATATAGCCCGCGACAAGCGGATGATTTACCGTCACCTCGCAGGCTGTCTCCTCGCTTTCTCCGAGGGCGACAAAGACCTCTACCTTGCCGCGCGAGACCCTGCTGTTGACAAAGCTCTTGAGCTTTTCATCCAAAAAGCCGTAGCCTCTGGGCGTGCGGCACGAAAACTCAAAATAGCGGTGATTTACGCTTTTGATCTCGACTGTGATATCTCTGCCGTTGATCCTCTCCTCACAGCGTCCGAAGCCCGTCATTGATCTTATCATAATATTCCACATCCTTTCCTGAAAAATCCTGTTATGATGTATTCAAAGCTTTGCTTTTATCAAAGCGAGCAGTGCGCAGCACTGCGAATCCGGCGGGGGATCGTATCCCGCCGCTGCTCATGCTAAGAAAGCGTTTCTTTGCGCGGATATTATTATAGCACGCCGATCAGAGTTTTACAATAATTCTGTAACCCTTTTGTAATCATTTGGACAAAAAATTCGCGAAAAAAATAAAACTTGATTTTCATGAAAAAAAGTAGTATTATAGTTGAGTATATAAAAAACGGGAGGTATTACTTTGGACGAAAATAAAGAAATACTCGGCGTCGATCTGCCCGAAGCGGATGAAGCCGGAAAAACAGCCGACGCGATCTCCGAGGAAACGGCGGAAGCCCTGAACGCCTTTGAGAAATACGCGGAAGCCGAAGCAGCCGGAGAAACTAACGAGGAAGCAGCCGGAGAAGCTGCCGAGGAAGCAGCCGAAGCCGGTGAAGCAGGGGGATCCGATGAAGCGTTTGAGCTCTCGGAGGAGTACGATCCGACCTTGGACGGACAGGAAAAACCCGAAAAGAAGAAGTGCCCGATCATGCAACCGATAATGGTCGCCATGGGTATCGTCCTCGCGGCGGCGATAGCGACAATCGCGGTCTCGTTCTTCCTCAACAACGGGATCACCGGCAAATGGCACATGATGTTCACCTACAATCTCATGTCCGACGCCACGGCGTCGCCCGACGAGCCTCAGACGGTAGACGTTGACTACAGCTTCGATTTCAGGGACGACGGCACCGTCACCTCTGCGATCGGAACTCTCACCTCAAAGGGCAGCTACACCTGCACAAAGACCGAGGACGGCAAGATGCAGATGACGCTCGATCTGCTCGACCCCGCGACAAAGGGCTCCTTCTACGGCGGCCCCTACAACGTCGAAACAAGCGGAAATATCTTCACCGGAAGGACCTTCAAGCTCACCGTTGAAGGCTACGACGATTTCGCTTACAACTTCGACAAAAAGAGCGTCGACGTTCCCAAGCTCGAGCGCCCCGAGGACTTCAAGCGTCTGGAGAAGCTCGAGGGCACATGGATCTCTCAGAACGAGATGATGAGCTACAAATACACCTTTGACAAAGACGGCAAAGCGACCTACAACATCCACGGAAGCACCTTCGATCAGTACACCTACAGCATCGCTGCCGTAGACCTTACCTTTGAATGTGTTTACTCTCCTGCCGATAACTCCGCGAAGCTCACCTACTACTTCACGGAGCCGGTTGATATGGAGATCGGCTATCAATTCAAGGACGACAACACCCTCATAATCGGCGGAAACACCTTCACAAGAGAAGGCGCCTCCACCGAGGACAGCGGAAAATAAGCATCAAAAATCAACAGGTCGGGATGACGGCGGCTTACGGCGCTTTCATCCCGGCTTTTTCTGTCGCGGAGCGAGCCAATGGTTACAAATCTGTAATCTTTCGCTTATTTACGGCTCTGAAAAAATATGTTATAATTAGGCTCTACTGAAAAACTCTCTCACGAACGTACAGCGTAATTACCAACAACCGGCACCAACGCAACAGCAAACGCAATAATTCCTCCCTTAGT
>CACYIC010000024.1:6140-34094 GCA_902774325.1 uncultured Ruminococcus sp. | reverse complement strand
GCTACTGGCTGAATAACGGCGTTCCCACTCTCTGGTAATAAATCAAGTAAATAAACCCCAAAATAAAGGCGGCGTTCCCCGATAAAGGGAGCGCCGCCGTTTTTTCGCAAGCCGAAGCCGCTTGCCGATCCGTTTATTTCTGCCGATCATACCGGGTTTCCGTTAAACGCTTTAACGCGATAAAAGTAAAAGCTGTTTAATGAAGCTCGGTTTTATCGTCATAATTCCTTTACAGAAAATTCTTAGCAGCCGCAGCCGTCGTTGCAGTTGCCGCCGTTGTTGCCGCAGCAGCCGCAGAGGATGATGATAAGCAGGATGATCCAGCAGCAGTTGCCGTTTCCGTTACCGAAAAAGTTCATAACCAAACCTCCTTTCGTTTACAGTACATTCTATTGCGAAGGCGGGATTTGGTGCAAAAAAAGAGCCTGCCTTTTTTGACAGACTCTTATATTTCATATTAAGAATTATACGTTGAAGCGGAAGAGGACGACGTCGCCGTCCTTCATAACATATTCCTTGCCCTCGCTGCGAACCAGACCCTTTTCCTTTGCCGCGTTCATAGAGCCGCAGGAAACGAGGTCGTCGAAGGCGATCACCTCGGCGCGAATGAAGCCGCGCTCGAAGTCGGAGTGGATCTTTCCCGCAGCCTGCGGAGCCTTGGTGCCGTTTTTGATCGTCCAGGCGCGAACCTCCTGCTTTCCCGCGGTGAGGTAGGAGATGAGCCCCAGCAGGGAATAGCATTCCTTGATAAGGCGGTCGAGTCCGCTTTCCTCAAGTCCCATATCCGCGAGGAAGAGCGCTTTTTCCTCGTCGTCCATCTCGACGATCTCCTCCTCGATCTGGGCGCAGATCGGAAGCACGCCGGAATGCTCTGCGGCGGCTATCTCGCAAACCTTCCTGTAGCCCTCGTTGGAGTCGATGCCGCCCGAAAAGTCCTCGTCGCTCAGGTTAGCGGCATAGATAACGGGCTTGCCCGTCAGCAGGGCGACCTCGCCGAGCAGGGCTTTTTCCTCGTCGTCGCATTCGACGCTGCGCGCGGGCTTGCCCTCCTCGAGGGTTTTGAGCACGCGGGTGTAGAAGTCGACGTCTCGCTGATATTTCTTGTCGCCCTTTACCATCTTTTTGGTTTTGTCGATTCGGCGTTCAAGCATCTCGATATCGGAGAGTATGAGCTCGAGGTTGATCGTTTCGATATCTCGGGCGGGATCTATGCTGCCCTCGACATGGATGATATCGTCGTTCTCGAAGCAGCGCACAACGTGCACGACAGCGTCGCACTCGCGGATGTTAGAGAGGAATTTGTTGCCGAGACCCTCGCCCTTTGACGCGCCCTTGACCAGTCCCGCGATATCGACAAATTCGATAGTAGCGGGCGTATACTTGTCGGGATCGTACATCTCCGCGAGCACGTCAAGGCGCTTGTCGGGGACGGCCACCACTCCCACGTTCGGCTCGATAGTGCAGAAGGGGTAGTTAGCGCTCTGAGCGCCCGCGTTGGTGATGGCGTTAAAAAGTGTGCTTTTGCCGACATTCGGCAGTCCTACGATTCCTAATTTCATTTTATCTCTCCTATATTTTTTTCTAATTATAGCACACTTGATTTTAAATGGCAATAGCTATGGACAAGCGGCGGCGGTTGTTGTATTATATAAAAAGCGTCGCTGAACAACCGTTTTTTCAGAGGCGCCCTAAAGATAACACCGCGCGACCGAAAAAACGGTATCGCGCTTAAATGAAAGGAGTCGCTTATGCAGTTCCCGATCGGTATAGCCGCGAATGTCGCCGCAGTGATTCTCGGCGGACTCGCCGGAAGCCTGTTCAAAAAAATACTTCCCAAGCGCGCGGTCGAAATGCTCTATATGAGCTTCGGCTTCTGCGCGCTTGCCATAGGAGTCGTATCAATAATCAGGCTCGACAGCCTCACGGTCGTAGTTCTCTCCGTGATTGTCGGAGGGCTGATCGGGGAGCTGTGCCGCATTGACAGCGGCGTTCAAAGGCTGATAAGATTTACGATGAGCAGGCTCAGCCGGGGGGATGACGACGACAGCGGCGAAAAGGTCGAGCTGCTGTGCCTTGCCATGGCGATTATCTGCTTTTCGGGGACGGGCTTATTCGGCGCGCTCAGCGAGGGTCTGGACGGCGACCACAGCATCCTTCTCGCGAAATCGGTGCTCGATCTGTTCACGGTGATGGTCATCGCCTCCTCGACCGGCAAGCTCGTCGTCCTCTTTTCCGTTCCTCAGGCGGCCATTTTTACCCTGTGCTTCTTCGCGGCGGGTCTTGTTTCCTCCGCGCTGACGGAACAGGCTGTCGCTAATTTCAAGGCTGTCGGCGGTATCCTGACCGTGATGGTCGGCTACAATATGCTGGCGGGTCAGGTCGGGCTCAAAAAGATCCGCGTGCTCAGCGCGGTGCCCGCGCTGGTGATCTCGATCGCTCTGACGTGGGCGGCGGGGCTTTTGCCCTTCGCGGTCTGATACCAATTCGGGGAATCGGTTGCTCCGGCTTTTTGAAACACCGCGGGATCCGCCGCGCGAGCCTCGTCTTTTGCTGTTTCGTCAGACTGCCCAAAATTTTTTCCTCAGCGATAAAAATACCGGAATCATGCGGTATCGCCCTTTCGCCAAGCGTCAAATAAGACTACGGCTTTCTATAATTTCATCACCTTATCGACAGATTTCACTTGTCATTTTTTACTTCATATAGTATTATTGGTATAGGCGGGACCGCTTTATCCCGGGGTGCGGCTCGCCGTGAAAAGGAGCGCGCCGTGGTTTTTTTCGGCTGCGCGGACAGTAAGCGCGGGACGGCTTGACCGTCAGCCCGACCCTCGGGCGCGGCATACCGCGCGCTTGCTTATCAGTTTTGGGAGGTATATTTTATGGAAAAGCCAATTACTATAACAAAAACAATGAAGGTCGAGGAAGAGTATCTCGCCTGCTCTATGGGCAGCGGAAGCCTCGCGGTGCTCGCGACTCCGGCGGTCATAGCGCTGATGGAGAACGCCTGCGCGGCGCTTGCCGATGAGATACTCAACGACGAGGAGCTTACCACGGTCGGCACGATGATAGCTGTCGAGCACTCGAGCCCGACGCCCTACGGCGCTGAGATCAGCGCGACGGCGGAGCTGATCGAGGAGGACGGCAGGAATTTCAAATTCAAGGTTACGGCGTTTGACAAGAAGGGCGAAATAGCGCGCGGAGCCCATACCCGCGTGAGCGTCAAGGCGCTGAAGTTCCAGCAAAAGGCTGACGGTAAATTCGATGAGGTATAAATATCTGCTGTTCGATCTTGACGGAACAGTAAGCGAGAGCGCCGAGGGGGTCAGGCTTTCGCTCGAGAGCGCGATAAACTCGCTGGGCGTCCCCGCGCCCGATCTCGACGATTACACCCTCTATATCGGACCTCCGCTGCTCGACACCTTTCGCGAGCTCTGCGGGCTCGACGAGGAGCAAAGCAGGAGGGGCGCTCTGCTCTACCGCGACGTTTACAATGAGAAAGGAAAATACAAAAACCGCGCTTACGACGGGATGAAGCGGCTTCTTGAGGACTTGAGGGAGCAGGGCGCGAGGACGGCGATCTGCACCTCGAAGTTTGAGCCCTTCGCGCGGGAGATAATAGAAATAATCGGGCTTGAGGGCTGCTTTGACGCTGTTTGCGGCTCGACCCTCGACGGAAGCCGAAAGGATAAAAAGGATCTGATCCCCTACGCGATCTCGGCGCTGGGCGGCGATTTGGAGCGCGACAGGGAGCGCGCCGTCATGCTCGGCGATTCCTTTTATGACGCGAGGGGCGCAAGGCTCTGCGGCGTGGATTTCATCGGCGTGGAGTACGGCTACGGCGCCGCCGAGGGGATGATCGCCGAGGGCGCTCTTCACCTCGCGAAAACGGTCGGGGATCTGCGAGAGCTGCTTCTCGGGTGATTTTCAAAGACCGGATCACGCGCCGGCTCGGTGAAAGACTCACGAAAACGCGTCAGCCGGCGTAATAGATATCAAAACCTCCGCATAATAATTAGCGGAGGTTTTGAATATGTTCGTATGGAAGCTAAAGCTTCGGCACCCGAAGCTAACGGCGGCGGCAGCGGCAGCCGCGGTGATGATAGCGGCGAGCGCCGCGGCGGTGAATTATGAGCTCACGGAGCGGGAAACGCCCGACGAGGCTTATTCGGTGAGCGATTCGTCGGCGGATGAGGGAAAGACCTTTCTGCGCTCGCTCGGCTTGGAGGCTCAAAAGCTCGAAGATTCCCGTCAGGTCGTCATTCCCGAGGAATTCGACTCGGTTTACGAGGATTATAATTCTTTGCAGGAAATATCTGGCTTTGATTTGAGTGGTTACAGGGGAAAGACCGTTGAAAAGCTGACCTATCGGCTCAGGGGAGCCGGGGCTGAGTACGCCGTTTTGCTTCTCAGCAGGGGAAGGGTGATAGGCGGTCACCTCGGAAATATGGACGGCGGCAAGGCTATGCCCTTGAGCAAAAGGAGAACAAATGGAGAGATTGGATAAGCTCCTGTCGTCGCGCGGCGCGGGCAGCCGCAAGGAGGTTCAGGCGCTGATAAGAAGCGGCGCGGTGAGCGTTAACGGCGAGACGGTCAGGAAGCCCGAAATAAAAATCGACATTTTTAAGGACGAGGTGAGACTCGGCGGACAGGCTGTAGATCTCTCGGAGCACGTTTACATAATGATGAACAAGCCCGCCGGGGTGATCTCCGCGACGGAGGACAGAAACGAGCGGACGGTGCTCGACCTCCTGCCCGAAAATATGCGCAGACCCAAGCTTTTTCCCGCCGGAAGGCTCGACAAGGACACGGTCGGGCTGCTGATAATCACCGACGACGGCGATTTCGCGCATCGGATGCTCTCGCCCGGGAAGCACGTGGAAAAGCAGTACAGAGCGACGCTTGACAGAGAGGCTGACGCTGAGGATATCGCCGCCTTTGAGCGCGGGATCATCCTTTCGGACGGGACGAAATGTCTGCCTTCTAAGCTCGAGATACCCGACCCGAGCCGCGCCCAGAACGTTCTCGTGAGGCTTTGCGAGGGCAAGTATCATCAGGTGAAAAGGATGTTTGCCTCGCGCGGAAAAAAAGTTGTGCAACTTGAACGAATATCAATAGGCAATTTGTATCTTGACGGCAATTTGAACAGAGGAGAAGCCAAATTTTTGACAAAATTGGATATAGACGCGATTTTTATCGGCAATATGCACTAAAAACAACCTCTATTTTTTATCAGGTATTTAAGTTGAATAAATTTGAGGACTAATATTTAGTTAATTTCAGTATAGCCAAAGTTGCGCAAAAGTGGTATATTATTAGAGTAATAAATTAGATTTTTATCTAACGGAGGTTAAGTTTATGGCAAGTGTTTCTTTGAGAAATGTGTACAAGATTTATGACGGCGGAGTTACTGCTGTTAAGGATTTCAACCTCGAGATCGATGATAAGGAATTCATCATCTTCGTAGGTCCTTCCGGCTGCGGTAAGTCCACTACCCTGAGAATGATCGCCGGTTTGGAGGATATCTCCAAGGGCGAGCTTTACATCGGCGATATGCTCGCGAACGATGTAGCCCCCAAGGACAGAGATATCGCGATGGTATTCCAGAACTACGCGCTTTATCCTCACATGACCGTATATGATAACATGGCTTTCGGCCTCAAGCTCAGAAAGACTCCCAAGGAGGAGATCAAGAGAAGAGTTGAGGAAGCCGCAAGGATCCTCGGCATCGAGCAGTACCTCGACAGAAAGCCGAAGGCTCTCTCCGGCGGACAGAGACAGCGTGTCGCCATGGGTCGTGCTATCGTTCGTGATCCTAAGGTATTCCTTCTTGACGAGCCGCTTTCTAACCTCGACGCTAAGCTCCGTGCTCAGATGCGTACCGAGATTTCCAAGCTCCATCAGAGACTCGGCACAACCTTCATCTACGTAACCCATGACCAGACAGAGGCTATGACCCTCGGTACCAGAATCGTAGTTATGAAGGACGGTCTTATCCAGCAGGTAGATACTCCTCAGCACCTCTATGATATGCCCTGCAATATGTTCGTAGCCGGCTTCATCGGATCGCCCCAGATGAACTTCATCGAGGCTGTTATCTCCAAGAAGAACGGCGGCTACTTCCTCTGCTTCGACAAGTACGAGGTTCCGATCCCCGCTGATAAGTGCGCAGGCGGCAAGCTCGACGCTTATGTAGGCAAAGAGGTCATCTTCGGCATCCGTCCCGAGCACGTTCACGACGAGCCCGACGATCTCGCGAAGGCTAAGATCACCTTTGACGCCAAGGTTGACGTCACCGAGCTCATGGGCGCGGAGATCTATCTGTACGTCACCATCGCGGGTCAGCCCATCACCGCCCGCGTTAAGCCCACCTCCACAGCTAAGGTCGGCGACGACGTTAAGATTTGCTTCAGCCTCGACAAGATCCACATCTTCGACAAGGAAAACGAGCAGGTCATCACAAACTGATAATTCAATCCCGGAGGCAGGACGCGAGTCCTGCCTTTCTTTTTTGTCATTAAAACAAGCCCTGAATTCTTACATTCTTGTCACATATTTTTCACATTCCCGTGTTACAATAATCAAAAATCAAAAGAAAAAGCCGCGTGCGACTCTTGACAATCTGCGAATTAATTGAAAAAAATAAAAAAAATTGCCGATAAAGGTTGATTTTTTCTCAGTTTTTGTGTATCATGTATATAAGGGTAACTAAGCCTTGGATATAAGGGAGACTGCGCCCTTTTGCGGTGCGAAATTATTACAGGGCTTTTATCGGTGATTATAAAAATTTGCAGAGAAAGAGGTATAGCTATGTCTAACAGATTATTTCAGGGTATCGTGCATCAGATGAAGGACGCCGTTGACAGAACGATCGGCGTAATAGACGAGACCTCCGTTGTTATCGCCTGCTCCGAGCTCGGAAAGATCGGCGAAGTCAACGAGAGCATCAACTCTGAAACCCTCAGTTCTACCGCTCCGTTTGTTATCAACGGCTACACATACAGATCCTTTGGCACAAATGTCAGATACGATTACGCGGTTTTTGTTCAGGGCACGGATGAGTACGCCCAGAAGTACGCCCAGCTGCTCGCGGTTTCCTTCGCCAGCATCAAGCAGTACTACGACGAGAAGTACGACCGCTCAAACTTCATCAAAAATGTTATTCTCGACAATATCCTTCCCGGCGACATCTATCTCAAGGCGAGAGAGCTTCACTTCAACAGCGAGGTCTCGCGCGTCTGTCTGCTTATCAAGATAACCTCAAAGACAGATGTTTCCGCCTACGACATCGTTCAGAATCTTTTCCCCGACAAGTCGAAGGACTTCGTCATCAATATCAATGAGGAGGAGATCGCGCTGGTCAAGGAGGTCAAGCCCGACACAGAGGGACGCGACCTCGAGAAGCTCGCGAGCTCCATCGCGGACACCCTTTCCAGCGAGTTCTATACCCACTGCGTCGTCGGTATCGGCACGACCGTGACGGGCATAAAGGATCTTGCCCGCTCCTTCAAGGAGGCTCAGTCCGCGCTTGAGGTCGCGAAGGTATTCGACACCGACCGCCAGATCGTCAGCTACGACAACCTCGGCATCGCGCGTCTGATCTATCAGCTGCCCACTACCCTCTGCAAGATGTTCCTCAAGGAGGTATTCAAGCGCGGCTCCATCGAGACCCTCGACCAGGAGACCCTGTTCACGATCCAGCGCTTCTTCGAGAATAACCTCAACGTCTCCGAGACCTCGCGCAAGCTCTTTGTTCACCGCAATACGCTGGTCTACAGACTTGAGAAGATCAAGAAGCTCACAGGTCTTGACCTCCGCGAGTTTGAGGACGCGATCGTATTCAAGGTAGCGCTGATGGTCAAGAAATACCTCAACGCAAGCCCCACAAAATTCTGATTTTCACAGCTCATTAACGTCCTGAGCAGCGAGAAAAACCGCCGCTCAGGGCATTGGTGTCTTTATTATTTCATTAGTTCAAGGTGTTTATATGATTGATTTCCGAAATGTCTCGAAAACCTATCCCAACGGCACCCACGCCCTCAACGACGTGTCGCTTCATATCGAAAAGGGTGAGTTCGTTTTCATAGTCGGCGCTTCGGGAGCGGGTAAAAGTACCTTCCTCAAGCTGATAATGCGCGAGGAGATCCCGACCTCGGGCGAGATCATCATCAACGGCAACAAGCTTTCACGGCTTCGCCGCCGCGATGTGCCCTACCTGCGCCGCCACATGGGTATCGTTTTCCAGGACTTCCGTCTTATCGAAAAAATGACGGTGTTTGATAACGTCGCCTTCGCGATGCGCGCGGTAGGAGAGAGCTCCGCCACCATCAAAAAGAGAGTTCCCTACGTTTTGAATCTTGTCGGACTCAAGGACAAGATGAAGAACAAGCCCAGCGAGCTCTCGGGCGGCGAGCAGCAGCGTGTCAGCCTTGCCAGGGCGCTGGTAAATAACCCCGAGATAATCGTTGCCGACGAGCCTACCGGAAACGTCGATCCCGAGCTCTCGCACGAGATCATAGAGCTTCTCAACGAGATCAACGCGATGGGCACAACGGTTCTTGTCGTTACCCACGAGCACGAGCTGGTCAGGGAGTTCCATCAGCGCGTTATCGCTATCGACCACGGCAGAGTAGTCGGAGATACAGGCTCCGTCACGGAGGACGGCTATTCCGAGCCCGCCGAAAGCGCGGACGAAGGCTTTACGGACGATCTCGGCGACCTTGAGATAGATATCG
Organism: uncultured Ruminococcus sp.; assembly: GCA_902774325.1. Taxonomy (GTDB): domain Bacteria; phylum Bacillota; class Clostridia; order Oscillospirales; family Acutalibacteraceae; genus Ruminococcoides. The sequence continues at coordinate 25,360 of CACYIC010000024.1, read as the reverse complement.
ACAAGCTCGATATAGATCAGGGCTTCGCTCCCGGCAGTCTTGACGGCGAACCGGAGAGCGAGGGGGAGACGGCGCTTCCGCAGTATCCCGACAACGTCGAAAGGATCCCCGACTAATTTCAATAGAAAAGGAAAATGTTATGAAAGGCTTTGGCTATCTTGTAAAAGAGGGCTTCAAGAATATTTGGAGCAATCGCATTATGAGTATCGCCTCCGTCTGTGTGCTGGTCAGCTGTCTGGTGCTCACGGGCGCGGCGGCGCTGTTCTCACTCAACGTAACCAAGCTGGTTGACGAGGTGGGCGACAGCAACGAAACCATTGTTTATATCGACAGCAGCTACACCTCCCTCGAGGGCGTTTATGTCGGCAAGGAGATCGAAAAGCTCCCAAACGTCACCTCAGCCACCTTTTATTCAAAGGATGAGGCGTTCGAGCAGTACCGCGAGACCCTGGGCGACAGCCTCTTTGAGAGGATCGAGGACAACCCGCTTCCCGATTCGATAATCGTGGTTATGGACGACCTCTCAAAATACGACGAAACCGTCGCGGAGATACAGAAGATCCCCGGCGTCGACGCCGATACGATACTTAACCGCCGCGATTTCGCGGACAGACTTACCAGAGTCAGCAATCTGGTGAATCTGATTTCAATAGCGGTCGTTTCCGCGCTGTTTGTTATCTCGCTGTTTATTATCGCGAACACCATCCGCACGACGATGTATTCCCGCCGCTTCGAGATCAGCATAATGAAGTCGGTGGGCGCGACAAACGCCTTTGTGCGAATGCCCTTCCTGGTCGAAGGCATGGTGCTCGGTCTTATTTCCGCGGTTCTTGCCTCGGGAGCGCTCGCGCTGGTATATGAGGGCATCGGAATGGTGGTCGAGAACGCTCAGTCCACCTTCACCTTCATCCCGTATTTGACGGTACTGCCCTTTGTCGCCGCAGCCTTCGCGCTGTTCGGAATCTGCGTCGGCTTCGCGGGCGGCTTCATCTCGATACGCAAGTATCTTAAAATGGAAGGAAATGAAATACTTGGCTGGTAAGCCGAAAGGAGTATTGTATGACTCAAATCAAAAGAATTATCTGCGCGTTTCTGAGCGTCTGCGTTGTCGCGACGCCGCTTTGCGCGGGCGTGCTCAGCGTTGGCGCCGAGGATATCGGCACTATACAGCAGAAGCTTGAGGATCTGGACAAGCAGAAAAAGGAGTATCAGGCGATCCTCGACAAGACAGCCTCTGATATTGCCGAAAAAGAAAAATACAACGAGGCTCTGGTAAATAAAATCAACGTCCTCGACGAGAAAATCATTCTCACCCGCGATGCTATCGCGGAAGAAAACAAAAAGATCAAGGAGATCCAGAAGGATATCGACAAGGCGGACGCCGCCGTTGACGCCCAGATGGGAGCGCTCTGCAAGCGCCTGAGAGCGATCTATATGGCGGGCAGCGCGAGCAATCTTGAGATCATTCTCGGCGCTAAGGACTTTTCCGATATGCTCGACAAGATGACTCTTGTCAAGACCCTCACAAAGTACGACAAGGAGCTGATCGATAAGGTCAACGCCAAGCTCGATATCGTCAATACCAAGAAGAAGGAGCTTGAGGACAAGAAGTCCGAGCTTGAGGAGCAGGAGAACTCTCTCAACGAGGATATAGCCGAGCTCAACAAGCTGCTTGCCGAGAACCGCGACGCCTTGAGCGACCTTGAGCTTGCAAGCCAGCAGGCGAACGACAAGCTCGGTATAATCAGCGCCGAGCAGTCAAGCTTCGAGGAGCAGAGCCGCCTCTACTTTGAGCAGCAGGCGGAGCAGGCGAGACAGCGCGCCTCTCAGTCCGACTCAAGGAACCAGAGCTCCACCACCAAGCCCGCCGAGAAGAAGCAGGATAACGACGATAACGACAACAACGACGACGATAACGGTTATACCGAGCCGGCTGAGAATAACGACGATGATCCGGATGACAACAACAACAGCTACTATGATGATGATACTCCGCCCTCGTCATTAAGTTATGTATGGCCGACGCCCGGATGTTATACGCTGACCTCCGTGTTCGGCGAGCCCAGAAGCGGCTACGGTCACGGCGCGATAGATATCGGCGCTCCGATGTATTCCAAGGTTGTCGCGGCGGCGGACGGCGTTGTAAGCTATTCCTATAACGGCTGCATCCATAACTGGGGCAAGGAAGGAAGCTGCGGCTGCGGCGGCGGCTACGGCAATTACGTCACGATCGACCACGGCAACGGAAGGATGACGCTTTACGGTCACCTGTCAACCGTCAACGTCAGCTCGGGAGAGAGCGTCAGCGCCGGAGATGTTATCGGATATTCGGGCTCAACAGGCTGGTCGTCCGGACCTCACCTGCACTATGAGACCCTCTACTACGGCGTAAAGTACGATCCGATGACGGAATATAGTTATTAATAATTGATTTTAATACTAAAAGCGTCGGGCAGGCAGTCCGGCGCTTTTTTGTGATGCTTTAACTTTACGTTTTTGAGTTAAAACTAAAAGCGTCTGGCAGGCAACCAGGCGCTTTTTTGTGATATTATAACGTTCCGTTTTATGAGGGCAGTCATAAGGCGCGCGGAAAAAGCGACTTTTTGACCCGCCGTTGCAGAAACCTATTGATTATCTGAAAGTTTTCCAAAGGCGGATAAAGCGCTCATGGCGCGCGGATAAAGCGCCCATGGCGCACGCACGCGGAGACCAGCTGCTTTAACCGGTCTCCGCGCGTTATTTAATATTCTGTTTCTAAATCAAAATTGATCAATCGTCAGACATTTCAGCCTTGGCAGCCTCGATGACCTTCTGCGCGACGTTTGCAGGGCAGTCCTCATAGCGGACGAAGGTGAACTCGTAGGAGCCGCGTCCCTGGGTGATCTGGCGGATAAAGGTCGCGAAGTCAGCCATCTCGGACATCGGTACCTCAGCCTCGACGACCTGCATGCCCGCTCCGGCGGGATTCATGCCCATGACTCTGCCGCGGCGCTTGTTGACCTCGCCCATGACGTCGCCCATGTTGCTGTCGGGCACGACCGCCTTGAGGCTGCCGATGGGCTCGAGCAGGGTGGGCATGGCGTTGGGGATGCCGTTCTTGTAGGCAAGGCTGGCGGCTGTCTTGAAGGACATTTCGGAGGAGTCGACGGGGTGATAGGAGCCGTCGTAGAGAGTCGCCTTGATGCCGACGGTGGGATAGCCCGCGAGAACGCCCTTCTTGATGGACTCGCGCAGACCCTTTTCAACGGCGGGGAAGAAGTTCTTGGGAACCGCGCCGCCGACTACGCGCTCGGCAAACTCGAGGCTGTCGGTCTCAAACGGCTCGAACTCGATCCAAACGTCGCCGAACTGACCGTGTCCGCCGGACTGCTTCTTGTATCTGCCCTGAGCGGAGACCTTCTTGCGGATGGTCTCGCGGTAAGCGATCTTCGGCTTCTGGAGCTTGGCGTCAACATTGTATTTGCTCTTGAGGCGGGAAATCACAACGTCAAGGTGCTGCTCGCCCAGACCTGAAATGATCATCTCGTGAGTTTCGTGATTGCTGACGAACTTGATGGTGGGATCCTCGTCGGCAAGCTTTCCGACCGCCTGCGCGACCTTATCCTCGTCGCCCTTCTTGGCGGGGTAGATCGCCATTGAATAGCTCGATACGGGATAGTCGATGCCCTCGAGGACTACCTTTCTCAGAGGCGAGCAGAGGGTATCGCCCGTCTTGGTGGAGATGAGCTTGGGGATAGCGCCGATGTCGCCCGCTCCGATATAATCGGTGTCGAGCTGCTTTTTGCCGACCATGGTGAGGACCTTGCTGATCCTCTCGGGAGAGCCTGTGCGCATATTGATAACGGGGATATCGGGAGAGATCTTGCCCGAAACGACCTTGATGTAGGAAAGCCTTCCGATGAAGGGGTCGGCGACGGTCTTGAATACGATAGCGGCAGTCGCGGCGTCCTTGTTTACGGAGATCTCAACGGGCTCGCCGTCGAGGTCAACGCCGATCTCCTCGGATTTGACAGCCGCGCAGGGAGCGAGCCAGGTCAGGCTGTTGAGCAACTGGTCGATCGCGAAGGTGCTCTGGGCGTCGCCGCAGAAAACGGGGCAGATCGAGCCGTCCTTAACGCCCTGGCTTACGCCGAGAACGATCTCCTCGGGGGTGAATTCCTCGCCCATGATGAACTTGTCGAGCAGCTCCTCGTCAGTCTCGGCGACGGCTTCCTTGATAGCCTCGCGCAGACCCTCAAGACGGTCGCCCATGTCGGGAAGAGCCGTGGGGGTCGGGGTGCCGTTGGTCTTGTATTCGTAAGCCTTGTAATCAAAGAGGTTGACGTAGGTGTTGGCTGTGCCGTTTACGATATGGGGAACGACAACGGGGCATACAGAGGGGCCGAAGGTGGACTTGAGATTCTCAAAAACGCGGTAGAAGCGCGCGTCCTCGTCGCAGAGTCCGTTTACAAAGAATACCTTTGTCAGACCCGCCTTGTCGGCTGCTTCAACAGCCTTTTCGGTGCCGACGCTGACGCCGTCCTTGCCCGATACTACGATCAGGGCGATATCAGCCGCGCGCATACCCTCGGCAACGCCGCCCGCGAAGTCAAAAAGACCGGGGGTGTCGATGAGATTGATCTTTGTGTTCTTCCACTCTATGGGAGCAACCGCGGTCATAATCGAGGCGTGGCGCTTAATTTCCTCGCTGTCAAAATCAAGCATGGTGTTGCCGTCGGCGACTTTACCCAATCTGTCAGATACCTTCGCGAGGTAGAGGATCGATTCCGCGACGGAGGTCTTGCCGCAGCCGCTGTGTCCCGCGAGGGCGATGTTAAGGATTTTTTTTGCATCGTACTGTTTCAAAGTGAAATTCTCCCTTCGTTTATAAGTGATTCAAAATTCTAAATAGATAAAATCTCACTATACGATTATATCATATTTGTATAGATTAAACAACTAATTTCGGATAAAATTAAAAATTTCGCTCTTTGCCCAATTCTGTGAGGTTTAAATTGTGCAAATTGCTTTATTTGAGCCTTGTAATCGGTGATTTTGACAAATATTCGCATTACAATTTGTGCAATATTCTCATAACAAAGTTGGATATATCAGCAGTTGCCGAACTGCATAAAAAAGGAGCCGGCTCAAAACGCAAGAGAGCCGGCTTTGAAATCATCGTTATTTGCTTATAAGGGACGCAAGGCTTTTCGCGCCCGATCCAAACGGAAGGCGAACCCGGGGGGATCGCCGCATTTCGTTGTTAATTCAGCTCGGAATCGATCGCGGGGATCAATGAAGCACCGCGCCCTGAGCGCCCGAGGAAACGAATTTTGAGTAGCGGGCGAGATAGCCTGTCGTGATCTTAGGCTCTCTGGGTTGCCATTCAGCCTTGCGGCGGGCAAGCTCCTCGTCGGAGACCTTGAGGGTGATGGTGTTCGCGGGGATATCTATCGCGATGATGTCGCCGTTTTTGACCAGAGCGATGGGACCGCCTACTGCCGCCTCGGGAGAGACGTGACCGATCGAGGCGCCTCGGGTTGCGCCGGAGAAGCGTCCGTCGGTTATCAGGGCGACGGTGCTGCCGAGACCGCTTCCCATGATAGCGGAGGTGGGATTGAGCATTTCTCTCATGCCGGGGCCGCCCTTGGGACCCTCGTAGCGGATGACCACGACGTCGCCTTCAACGATCTCGCCGCCGTTGATAGCCGCCATTGCGTCCTCCTCGCAGTCATAGACCTTGGCGGGACCCTCGTGAACGAGCATTTCGGGAGCTACCGCCGAGCGCTTTACAACGCAGGAATCGGGAGCGAGGTTGCCTCTGAGCACGGCGATGCCGCCGGTCGGGCTGTAGGGCTTTTCCACGGGACGGATGACGTCGGGATTCTTGTTGATCGCGCCGCTGATGTTCTCGCCCACGGTCTTGCCCGTGCAGGTGATGATATCGGTGTTGAGCAGACCGAGCTTGTTGATCTCGTTCATGACCGCGTAGATGCCGCCCGCCTCGTTGAGATCCTCCATATAAGTCCTGCCCGCGGGAGCGAGGTGGCAGAGGTTGGGGGTATGAGAGCTGATATCGTTAGCGATGTCGGGGTTGAGCTCGATCCCGCACTCATGCGCGATGGCGGGGAGATGGAGCATCGAGTTGGTCGAGCAGCCGAGTGCCATATCCATCGTGAGGGCGTTGCGGAAAGCCTTCTCGGTCATGATATCGCGGGGACGGATATTCTTTTCAAGCAGCTCCATGACCTTCATTCCGGCGCGCTTCGCGAGCTGGATCCTCTCGGAGTAGACGGCGGGGATGGTGCCGTTGCCGCGCAGACCCATTCCAAGAACCTCGGTGAGGCAGTTCATCGAGTTGGCGGTGTACATTCCGGAGCAGGAGCCGCAGCTCGGGCAGACCTTGTTTTCGTATTCGCAGAGCTCTTCTTCGGTGATCTTGCCCGCGTTGTAGGAGCCGACAGCCTCGAACATGCTCGAGAGGCTGGTTTTCTGTCCCTGAACTCTGCCCGCGAGCATGGGGCCGCCGCTGACAAAGATGGTCGGGATATTAAGACGAGCCGCAGCCATAAGCAGACCGGGAACGTTTTTGTCGCAGTTGGGAACCATAACAAGGGCGTCGAAGGCATGGGCAAGAGCCATGCACTCGGTCGAGTCGGCGATCAGGTCGCGGGTGACGAGGGAGTATTTCATTCCCTGATGACCCATCGCGATACCGTCGCAGACGGCGATAGCCGGGAAAACAACGGGGTTTCCGCCCGCCATTGCCACGCCGAGCTTAACAGCCTCGACGATCTTGTCTATATTCATGTGGCCGGGAACGATCTCATTGTATGAGCTTACAATGCCGACCAAGGGCTTTTTGATCTCTTCGTCAGTCATTCCCAGAGCGTGGAGCAGGGAACGCTGGGGGGCGCACTGCGCGCCTGTTCTTATTGCGTCGCTTCTCATGGCAAACACACCTTTCGTATTTATATTGAGTACAATTATAGCATTTCAAACCGGAATTTGCAATAGCGGATGAAATAATTATTCCGTTCGCTCTTGACGTTTTCTCCGACTTCAATTATAATGAGGGTGAAAAATATTATGAAAGGAGTTTTCCGGTATGAAATACGTTTGCGAAGTTTGCGGCTATATCTACGATCCCGCCGAGGGCGATCCCGATAACGGCGTAGAGCCCGGCACCGCGTTCGAGGATATTTCCGAGGACTGGGTTTGCCCGCTCTGCGGAGTAGGCAAGGATGAGTTCGCTCCCGCCGACTAAAGCATTAAGGGCTGCCGCACCTCGGTGAGGCAGCTTTTTTCGGTTTATAAGGGCGCCTTTGAACAGCTTTATAGGCATCCGCAGGAAAGGCTTTGCGATATGAAAAAAGCATTGATAGAAGAACATTTCAGGTCAAACAGCGCCGCGCTTCAGGGCTTCGGCGATTATATATATTCTCAGGCGGCTGGCAAGGTCGGGGAGCTCCTTTACGGCAGCGCCGGCAAAAGGGTCGCTCAGGTCGGCTGCGGAGCGGTCGCGCTCTACAACGCGCTGAAATTCATCGGCAGGGATATGCCGCTTCCCGAGATCATCCGCGAGCTCGAGAGGCTGCGCGCCGTCCGTCTGGGCGGCCGCTTCGGAACGAGGGCGCTGACGATGCGGAGATTTTTCCGTCTGCACGGCGTCGAATACAAGCTTTATCTCAGCCCAAATCGCTTTAAGGAGGCGCTGCCCCGTTGCAGGATAGCGATAGTCTGCTCCTTCAACGACAGGATCCTCGACGGGATGCACTTCTTCTGCGTTTATTACCGAGGCTCGGATGATACGTACCGCGCCATAAACTACAAGTATTCCACGGGAGAAACCGTTTTCCCGATAGAAAAGATCCGCCGCGAGCGCTTTGCCGCGGCTTACTGCCTTTGAGAGCGGAGGTGAGAGCGTTGAAAAAAATCTCGGTGGGCGTGCTCGCTCACGTCGATTCCGGCAAGACCACGCTTTCGGAGGCGATGATGTTCCGCTCGGGCAATATCAATAAGCTCGGAAGGGTGGATCACGGAAGCTCCTTTCTCGACACCTTCAGGCTCGAGCGCGACAGAGGGATCACGATATTCTCAAAGCAGGCGGTCATGAAATACGGCGGCTGCGAATTCACCCTGCTCGACACCCCGGGTCACGTCGATTTCTCGGCTGAGACCGAGCGAGTCCTGCAGGTGCTCGACTACGCGGTTTTGGTGATCAGCGGAACCGACGGCGTGCAGAGCCACACCCTTACGCTGTGGAAGCTTCTGCGGCGCTACGGCGTGCCCTGCTTTATTTTTGTGAACAAGATGGATCTCGACGGCGCCGACAGGGAGCTGCTGCTGCGCGAGCTGCGAGGCAGGCTCTCGGAGGGCTGCGTCGATTTTTCCGCGAGGGGAGAGGAGTTTTTTGAAAGCCTCGCCCTCTGCGACGAGGCTATACTTGAAAAATACTACGACGGCGACAGCGTCGCCGACGGGGATATCGCCCGCGCGGTCAGGGAAAGAAGGATCTTTCCCTGCCTGTTCGGCTCGGCGCTCAGGCTCGAGGGGATAGACGAGCTTCTCGACTGCCTTTTGACTTATACCCTCATGCCCGACTACCCCGAACGATTCGCCGCCAAGGTTTTCAAGCTCTCCGAGGACAAGCAGAAGAACCGCCTGACCTTTCTCAAAATAACGGGCGGCAGCCTGCGCGTGCGCGAGCAGCTTCAGGGCGCGCGCAACGCCTCGGGGGAGAAGATCAATCAGATCAGGATATATTCAGGCGAGAAATTCACCGCCGTTGACGAGGCTGAGGCGGGAACCGTCTGCGCCGTCACGGGAATAACCTTCGCCCGACCCGGCGACGGGCTGGGAGCGGAGGAAAATACCGCTCTCCCGGTGCTCGAGCCGGTGCTTACCTATTCGGTGATACTCCCCAAGGGGATCGACGCCCATACCGCTCTCGAAAAGCTCAGGCTGCTCGAGAACGAGGATCCGACGCTGAACGTCACGGTCAGCGAGCGCACCGGAGAGCTTCAGGTCAGGCTGATGGGCGAGATACAGCTTGAGGTGCTGAGGGCGGTCATCTCCGATCGCTTCGGCTTTGAGGTCGGCTTCGGCGAGGGCAGCGTTATTTATAAGGAAACGATCGAAAACACGGTCGAGGGAATAGGGCATTTCGAGCCCCTGCGCCACTACGCCGAGGTCCACCTGCTGATGAAGCCCGCGCCGCGCGACAGCGGACTGCGGTTCAATTCCGCATGCAGAGAGGACGTGCTCGACAAAAACTGGCAGCGGCTAATCCTCACCCATCTCTATGAAAAAGCTCATCCGGGAGTGCTCACGGGCGCGCCGATAACGGATATGGAGATCACCCTTGCTTCGGGACGCGCTCATCCTAAGCACACCGAGGGCGGCGATTTCAGGCAGGCTACCTACCGCGCGGTGCGGCAGGGACTCAGAACGGCGAAAAGCCTGCTGCTCGAGCCTGTTTACAGCTTTGCGCTCGAGCTGCCCTCCGAGTGCGTCGGCAGGGCCATGAGCGATCTGCAGCGCATGAGCGGCAGCTTTGAGCCGCCGGAGGTTTTCGGAGAGAGCTGCGTTCTCAGCGGCTCCTGTCCCGTTTCGTCAATGCAGGGCTATGCCCGCGAGGTTTTAAAATATACCAAGGGCAGAGGAAGGCTCTCGTGCAGCTTGAGCGGCTATCAGCCCTGCCATAACAGCGAGGAGGTCATCGCCGCCGCTGCCTACGACCCCGACGCCGATACCGACAACCCCTGCGATTCCGTTTTTTGCTCCCACGGCGCGGGATATATCGTAAAATGGAACGAGGTCCCCGAAAAGGCTCACATCTCCTCGTCGCTCGCTCCCTCCTCCGGCGGCGCCGCCGAAAACGCGCGGCGGGTATTTTCGCGGCTGCGCGGACAAAAGGATATTTTTGCCGCCGACAAGGAGCTGATGCGGATCTTTGAGCAGACCTACGGCCCCGTCAAAAAGCGCGGGGAGAGGACTGCCGGTCGGCGCGAAGCGCAAAGGGAAAATCAGCCCTCCTACTCAAAGCCGCGCCGGAAGCAGCCGGAATACGACGGCGTTGATTATATCCTGGTGGACGGCTACAACGTCATCTTCTCCTGGGACGATCTCAGAAGGCTGGCGGAGGAAAGCATCGACGACGCCAGAACCGCGCTCGTGAACATCCTCTGCAATTATCAGGGCTTCAGGAAGTGCGAGCTGATCGCGGTGTTCGACGCCTACAAGGTCAAGGGCGCAGTCCGCGAGGTCGAGAAGGTCAACGGCATAACGATAGTATATACAAAGGAAGCCGAGACCGCCGATATGTATATCGAAAAGGCGTCGCTTGAGCTTTCAAAAAGGCACCGCGTCAGGGTCGTCACCTCCGACGGGCTCGAGCAGCTCATCATCCTCGGAAACGGCGCTCTGAGAGTCCCGTCACGAGCTTTTTATGAGGAAGTCAGGGAAGCCGAGGACGAGATACGCAGGGCGATAGAGGATTCGATCTGAGAGGGAGGCGACTCCCTCCGCCCTTCGGGCACCTCCCTCAAAGAGGGAGGCTTTTTTTGCGCAAAAGTCAAAAAAGTCATCGGAAAACTATTGACAGTCAAATGAACTTGTGATATAATCAAATAAACTTTTACGAAAGGAGGAGAACCGTTGGAGCGAAAGCATACCGAAAGCATCATAAAAGGCATGACACCGTTCCTTCCGCTGCTCGAGGCGGCTGACGGGCTGACGCTCGGACAGGTCTGCGCGGTGACGGGCTTGGGCGCTTCTACCATCCAAAACTGGGTCAAGCGCGGCTTTGTTTCGCGGCCTGTCGGCAAGAAATACCATTCGCGCCAGCTCGCGCGTATCCTGCTGATAAACGCGCTGCGCGACTGCATGAAGCTCGAGAGCATCGGCGAGCTGATGGAGCTTGTGAACGGCGACGCCAACGACACGGGCGACGATATCATTTCGGAGGAGCAGCTTTACGACTTCCTCTGCGAGATAATAGCCGCCGCCGACGAGAAGGCTCCCTCCTTCGGAGAGCTGCTTCCGCTGATCCGAGAGGTGACAAGGGACTACAGTTCCGAGTCGCCCGAGAACCGTCAGAGGCTCGAAAAAGCGCTCGAGATCATGGCGCTGGCTTATACGGCGGGCAGATACAAGCAGGAGGCTGACCTCAGATTCAATTCGCTCAAGGAGGGCGAATAAGCGCGGCGCCGCGAGGCTCTGTCACGCGGCATCCCAAACAATAAAAGGAGAAAACCATGGATAACAACGTAATCGATATCAACAAGAAAAAAATCAACGTCAAGAAAATCGTGATCCCCGCCGTGGCGCTGGTCGCGGTGCTCATAATCGCTCTCAACAGCTTCGTGATCGTCGACGCGGGTCATACCGGCGTAGTCGTAACGATGGGAAAGGTGAGCGAGGGCGTTTTGCAGGAGGGCATTCACGCCAAGGCTCCGTTTGTGCAGTCTGTCGTTAAGATCGACAACCGCATCCAAAAGCTCGAGGTAAAGACCGAGGCTTTTTCAAAGGATCTCCAGAGCGTCGATACGACTCTCGCGATAAACTACCGCGTAGACACCGCCAAGAGCTACAGCATCTACAAGAATATCGGCGCCGACTATGAAAACGTCCTGGTAGTCCCCGCGGTCAACGAGGTGCTCAAGGCGATCACCGCGAAATACACCGCCGAGGAGAGCGTCACCAACCGCGTGCTGATCTCCGACGGTCTTGTTGAAGGTCTGAACGAAAAGCTCAACGACCTCGGACTCTACGTCACGGACGTAAATATCATCAACTTCGATTTCTCGGAGGCGTTCATCACCGCCATCGAGGAAAAGCAGGTCGCGCAGCAGCAGCTTCTCAAGGCTGAGACCGAGAAGCAGACCAAGATCACCAACGCCCAGGCGGAGGCTGAGTCCATCAAGATCAAGGCTCAGGGCGAGGCTGAGGCGAACGAGGCGATCAACAAGTCCCTCACCGACAAGGTGATCGAGAACAAGAAGATCGAAAAGTGGAACGGCGAGCTGCCCAGAGTTCAGGGCGGCAACGGCACGATAGTAGATATCGGCAGCGTGGGCGAATGATATATTTTTTTCGTCAACGATAATATTCAGGCGGTCGTCAGACGGCGGCTGCCTGCGAACAAAAAATTATAGGCGGTCGTCAGACGGCGGCTGTCTGCCAATAAAAATTTCAGGCGGTCATAAGCCGGAGATCAAAAGCCGGCGATCGACCGCCGGCGAAAAAGCACAAACCAAATGGAGGAAAAAATGGGCTGGCTGATCATTCCGTTTATCATAATCATCATCATTCTTGGCATAGGCTTCGCCAGAGGCAGCCATCAGAGCTACCGCAACGGCGAGGGCATGTTCAAGAGCAGCAAGTACAATCTCGACGAAAAGGACGAGCTAAGCGACAAGAAATACTATCACGAGGAGGGCTTGTTCAAATGAGCGCAAAGAGAACGGAGCGTTTTATCGAAAGGCAGACCGAGGGCAGCGCGGTTTTGGGCGACGCGGGAAAAAAGAACCGTTATCGTCGACGCCGAAACAGGCGTGAACTACCTCTTTATCAGAACGGGCTACGGAGTGGGAATAACTCCGCTCTATAACGCCGACGGCACCTTGATCGTCACCAAAACAGAGGCTGAATAAAAGCGGCTGATTTACGGCGATTGAATAAAAGCGGATGATTTATGGCGACTGGATAAAAGCGGCTGATCAACGGCTGCAAAACAAAAGCGGCTGACTGACGGCGGCTGAATAAATGAAAAATATCGGGAGGTCAAAGAAATGAGCGCGCTGAGCATGGCGGAGAAGAACAAAAAATATCTCAGGCTCCTGGCGGAGAAATACCCCACGGAGCGTTCGGTGACGCGCGAGATCATCAATCTCAACGCGATTTTGAATCTGCCAAAGGGCACCGAGCATTTTATGAGCGACCTCCACGGGGAATACGAGGCATTCTGCCACATCCTCAACAACTGCTCCGGAGTAATCCGCGAAAAGGTCGAGAGGCTTTACGGCGACTCGCTCAGCCATGAGGAGATCAAGCAGATCTGCACGCTGATCTATTATCCCGCCGAAAAGCTCCGCCTGCTCAGGCAGGAGGGAGTCACGGACGCTCAGTGGTACAGGGTCACGCTCGGCAGGATGCTCGAGATCGCCCGTATGCTCTCCTCGAAATATACCCGATCAAAGGTGCGCAAGGCGATGCCCAAGGATTACGCCTACATCATCGACGAGCTTCTCCACGCCCAAAAGGACGAGGACGACAACCAGGTGCGCTACCACGAGAGCATCCTCGATACGATAATCAGTATCGACGCGGACGATTTTGTGATCTCGCTCGCGGGTCTGATAAAGCGGCTGGCGGTTGACAGGCTCCACATCGTCGGGGATATCTTCGACAGGGGCGACTCCCCCGACAAGATCCTCGACCTGCTGCTCGGGCACCATTCGCTCGATATCGAGTGGGGCAACCACGATATCCTCTGGATGGGAGCCGCCTGCGGCAGCGAGGTATGCGTCGCGGCGGCGGTCAGAAACTGCCTGCACTACGACTGCGTCCGCACGCTCGAGAGCGGCTACGGCATAAGCCTGCGCAGGCTGGCGCTCTTTGCCGAGAAGCTGTACCCCGACAGACCGCCTATGAAGGCGGCGCTGGCGGCGATCACCGTCATCATGTTCAAGCTCGAGGGCGAGCTTATCCTCAGAAATCCCGATTTCGGCATGGAGAACCGCCTGATGCTCGACAAGCTCGACCTCGAAAGCGGCACCGTCGAGCTTGAGGGCAAGACCTGCCCGCTCAACGAAAGGAGCTTCCCGACCCTCGACCCCGCCGCTCCCTACGCGCTCACCGAGGGCGAACGCGAGGTCGTGGACGACCTCTGCGCGGCGTTTTCCGAGAGCCGAAAGCTGCGCAAGCATATAGAATTTCTGTACAACAAGGGCGGGATGTACCGCGTTTACAACGGCAACCTGCTCTATCACGGCTGCGTGCCGCTCGACGGGAACGGGGATTTTCTCAGCATCAGTCTTTTCGGGAAAAAGTACAGCGGAAAAGCGCTCTTCGACATGGCTGACGAAAAGGCGAGAAGCGCCTACTTCTCAAAGCGCAAAAGCCGCGAGGAGCTGGATTTCATGTGGTACCTGCGCTGCGGCGACGATTCGCCGCTCAACGGCAGGCGCACAAAGGCGTTCGAGCGCGCCTATACAGACGACCGCTCCGTTTGGTACGAGGAGAAAAACCCCTACTACCGCTATTACTACGACGAGGCGGTTTGCCGCCGCATACTCTCCGAGTTCGGGCTGGATTCGGAATACTCCCATATAATCAACGGCCATACCCCCGTGAGGACTGTGAAGGGAGAGCTTCCCGTTCGCGCGGGCGGCAGGCTGCTGGTGATCGACGGCGGCTTCTGCAAAAGCTACCACGCCGCCACGGGGATCGCGGGCTACACCCTGATCTACAATTCCCACGGTCTGCGCCTCAAGGCGCACCGTCCCTTCAAAAGCGTCGGGGAGGCGCTCAGGGAAAACCGCGACATCCATTCCGGCTCCGAGATAGTCGAGACCGAGCGCAGGCGCGTCATGGTCTACGCCACCGACGACGGCGACGCTCTCCAAAACGAGATCGCCGACCTCTGCATGCTGCTCGAGCTGTACCGCAAGGGCGGTCTTACCCCCGAGGTCGAGAAGGAATAGAGGCTCAAAAAAATAACGGCGGCGCGAAAAATGCTTGCTAAACGCTGAAAAATGCTTGCTAAACGCGCGAAAAAATACTTGCAAAATCCAATAAAGAGTGGTACAATAGTTCCCGACAACACAGCGACGGAGAGAGTAGCCCCGCACAAGCCGCGAAAGAGAGACGTGTCATCGGCTGAAAGCGCGTTGCGGCAAAGCCCGGTGAAGTTCACTCCCGAGTGGCGCGCCTGAACCGATAAGTAGGGCGCGACGGCTGACCCCGTTACAGGTTCAATGAGTGTTTGCGCGCTTTTTATGCGCGTAAAAATCAGGGTGGTACCACGGAGATTTTTCGTCCCTGCGCTATTATGCGCGGGGATTTTTTTTACAGGAGGATTTTATGGATAACAAAATTGATATTCTCAGAGAAGAAATCAAGCAAAGGCTGAGCGAGGTCACCGATCTTTCTCAGCTCGACAGCCTTCGCGTCGCCTATCTCGGCAAGAAGGGCAGCGTCACGGCTCTGCTCAAGAGCATGAAGGAGCTCTCGAACGAGGAAAAGAAGCAGTTCGGCGCCGAAGTCAACAAGCTCAAGGCGGAAGCCGCGAAAAGGGTAGAGGAGAAGGTGGCGGAGCTCAACGCTCTCGCAATCGAGGCTGAGATCAACTCGATGCCCCGCTTTGACATCACGACTCCCGCCGACCTCACGCGCGGCTCCTATCATCCGATCACGCTTGTGAGCCGTCAGTGCGAGAGCATTTTCAGGTCGATGGGCTTCACGGTCGAGGATTACCCCGAGGTCGTCACCGATTACGAGTGCTTTGAGTCGGTCAATATCCCCAAGCACCATCCCGCCCGCGATATGCAGGACACCTATTATCTCGAAAACGGTCAGCTTCTCAAGAGCCAGACCTCCGCGGCGCAGAACGCCATCCTCAAAAAGTACGGCGCGGCGCTCAAAGAAAACGGAGTTCCGATCAAGGCTATTTTCCCGGGCCGTTGCTTCAGGAACGAGGCGACCGACGCCAGCCACGAGAACACCTTCTTCCAGATGGAGGGCATGATGGTCGATAAGGACATCTCCATCTCGAATCTCATCTATTTCATGAAGACCATGCTCTCCGAGGTTTTCCAAAGAGATGTAAAGGTTCGCCTGCGCCCGGGCTTTTTCCCCTTCGTAGAGCCCGGCTTCGAGCTTGACATCAACTGCGAGATCTGCGGCGGCAAGGGTTGCTCCTCCTGCAAGCACAGCGGCTGGCTCGAGCTCTGCCCCTGCGGAATGATCCATCCCAACGTTCTGCGCGAGGGCGGGATAGATCCCGACGAGTATACCGGCTTCGCCTTCGGACTCGGTCTTACAAGGCTCGCGATGATGAAGTACAAGGTCAAGGACATCCGCGACCTCAACAGCGGCAATCTCAAGTCGCTCGACCAGTTTACCGACGACGACGAATAAGGAGGGCTAAAAAATGTTTTTATCAATGAATTGGATTTCCGATTTTGTAGATTTTTCGGGACTCGACAAGCTCGAGCTCATCCGCCGCTTTTCGCTCTCGACCGCCGAGGTCGAAAACGAGATCTTCTTCAAGGGCGCCGATCTCAGCGGCGTAGTTGTCGCGGAGATCAAGTCGGTCGAGAACCATCCCGATTCCAAAAAGCTCCATCTGCTCAAGGTCGACGCGGGCGGGGACGAGCTTATCGACGTGGTCTGCGGCGCGCCCAACGTGCGCGTCGGCATGAAAACCGCCTTTGCCAAGGTCGGCGCTAAGCTCGGCGAGATTACCATAGCTCCCCGCGAGCTCGCGGGCTTCACCTCCTTCGGAATGTGCTGCGGCGAGGCTGAGATCGGCATCAGCGACGACAACTCCGGCATAATGGAGATCACCGACGACGTCCCCAACGGCACCGATCTCAAGGAGATCTATCAGATCGACGATATCGTTTTTGAGGTGGACAACAAGTCCCTCACCAACCGACCCGACCTCTGGGGCCATTACGGCATCGCGCGCGAGTTCGCCGCCCTCACGGGCAGACCCCTCAAGCCGCTCGATACCGCCGACCTCGACGCCTACAGCGAGCTTCAAAAGCTCGACATGAAGATCGAGGATCCGCTCTGTCAGCGATATTCCTGCCTCGCGGTCGAGAATATAACCCGCTCCGTAAGCCCCGTGAATATGAGGATCCGCCTCTATTACTGCGGAATGAGAGCTATCAACTTCCTAGCCGACCTCACAAACTACCTCATGCTCGAGATGGGTCAGCCCATGCACGCCTTCGATTCGCGCAAGGTCGGCGCGATCAGGATAAAGCGCTTTGACGAGCCCTTCAAATTCAAGACCCTCGACGGCGTTGAGAGAAATATCGACGAAAACACCCTCATGATCTGCAACGGCGATACCCCCGTTGCCATCGCGGGCATAATGGGCGGTCTGGACTCCGAGATCGTTGAGGATACCACCACCCTCACCCTCGAATCCGCCACCTTCGACGCGGCTTCGATCCGCAAATCCACCGTGCGTCTGGCTCACCGCACCGACGCCTCTATGCGCTACGAAAAGAGCCTCGACCCCGAAATGACCGTTCCCGCTATCGCGCGCTTCCTCTTCCTGCTCAGCAAATACGACGGCGGCGTAAGAGTGGTTTCATCCCTCACCGACGAATACGCCTTCAAATACGATGTCGTCGAGCTCAGGTTCGACAAGGCGTTCGTTGACCGCTATACGGGTATCGAGATCGACAACGACACCATCATCAACACCCTTACGGGTCTCGGCTTCAAGGCGAGCGTTTCAGACGATACCTTCGACGTTGTGGTTCCCTCCTGGAGAGCCACCAAGGACGTCACCATGAAGGCGGACATCATTGAGGAGATCACCAGGATCTACGGCTACGACAATTTCGCGGTGAACACCACCCGCTCGCCGCTCTATCCCGTCAGAGCCGAGGTCGTCAAGAGCAACGAGGACAAGATCAAGGACATCCTCGTAAAGCGCTTCGGTCTCCACGAGGTCCATTCCTACGTCTGGGCGTACTACGACGAGCAGAAGGCGCTCGGCATCCCGGTCGAGGATAATATCAAGCTCGCAAACGCCACCAACCCCAATATCGAGACCATCCGCAGGAGCATGATCCCCACCCAGCTCTGCCAGGTCAAGACCAATACCGGCTATGCCCCCGACTTCGGCATCTTCGAGGTCGGCAGAGTTGTCACCGGAATGGACGAGAACAACCTCTGCGTCGAGAAGAAAAACCTCGCGATCACCCTTTTCAGCAAGACAAAGAGCGTGCGCGAGATCTATTTTGAGCTGCGCGATATGCTCGCGGTCATCGCGGACGACCTCAAGCACAAGCCGCTCGACTTCGCTCCCGCGGCTGCGGAGCACGCCTACGAGCACCCCGTCAACCTCAACACCGTCATTCTCGACGGAAACGAGATCGGCAAAATCGGCATCGTTCATCCCACGGTCGGCAAGAAGATCGACAAAAAGGCGGCGATCGTCTTTGCCGAGATAGATATGCAGGCGTTCGCTCAGGTTCAAAACGCCTCGATAGTATATGAGGAGCCCTCAAAATATCCTCCGATGGACTACGATATCAGCGTCATCGTTCCCTCCGGCGTATTCTATAAGGATCTCAGGGAGTGCTGGAAGAACGAGGGCCGCGGTATTCTCAGGAAAACCGGTATAGTCGATACCTACGACACCGAGCACTTCCACAGCATAACGATCCGCTTCGAGTTCAGCTCAAACGAGCGCACCCTTTCCTCAGCCGAGGTTCAGGAGATAATGGACAAGGTGATCTCCAACCTCAAGAGCATCAAGGTCGAGATGAGAGGAAACGGGGAGAGGTGAAGAAGGAAAGAATAATGAAAAATGAATAATGAATAATGAATAATTGCGGTCGGGTAGACAGGTTCATTTATGATAAACCTTTCGTGCCCGACCGAATTTTTATTGCGGCGGGGCTTGGTCGAGGGCGGCTTCTCCTATATCAGAGGCTTGATTAATCGGTTAGTGGCAGAAGGAAAGAATAATGAATAGGGAATAGGGAATAATGAATAGGGAATAATGAATAGTGAATAATTGCGGTCGGGTAGATAGGTTTGCTTATGATAAACCTTTCGTGCCCGACCGAATTTATAATGCCGCGAGTTTTAGTCGAGAACGGCTTTTCCCATTTTCATTTTCAATTTTCAATTAAAAAACAGCCAAACGACTGATACAGGAGATGTCGTTCTCGACCAAACGCAACGCATTACAACTCGGGTGCGGGTGTCCCGCCCGGAATTTTCAATTTTTCATTTTCAATTTTCAATTAAAAAACAGCCAAACGCCTGATACAGGAGAAGCCGCCCTCGACCAAACGCAACGCATTACAACTCGGGTGCGGGTGTCCCGCCCGGAATTTTCAATTTTTCATTTTTAATTTTCAATTAAAAAACAGCCAAACGCATGATACAGGAGAAGCCGCCCTCGACCAAAACGCAACGCATTACAACTCGGGTGCGGGTGTCCCGCCCGGAATTTTCAATTTTTCATTTTCAATTTTCAATTA
>CACYIC010000024.1:0-6125 GCA_902774325.1 uncultured Ruminococcus sp. | reverse complement strand
TCAATTTTCAATTAAAAAACAGCCAAACGCCTGATACAGGAGATGCTGTCTCGACCAAAACGCAACGCATTACAACTCGGGTGCGGGTGTCCCGCCCGCAATTATTCATTATTCATTATTCCCTATCATCCCTCTCCTCTTTTCTCCCGGCTCCGAAAATATCGTCCGTATTAAATCAAATATAGCATTTATATTTAAATATACCCCTTGATATTTTCGGCAAAATGTATTATAATATATTGACAGACTATAGGAGGTGTTTCGGTATGTTGGAAAAGACCATGATTTTTTCATTGGGCGAGGAAAAGGACGATCAGATCAAGGCGGCGCTCACAATCGTTTATGATGCGCTCAGGCAGAAGGGTTATAACCCGATCAATCAGATTGTAGGATATATTCTCAGTGAGGATCCCACCTACATCACCACCTACAACAACGCCCGCAATATTATCAGCGCGATCGACCGCGACGACCTGCTCGAAACACTGGTTAAGTCCTATCTCAATATCTAACGAAAGGATTGATGCCTTGTGGCGGAAACCAAAAAGGCAAAGACCGAGGGTAAGGCTCCCGCAGGCGAGTTCCCTACCTATAAGGGCAGACCGCTTGTGCGCTGCGGCGACGAGATCTACTACGGAAGCATGGAAGAGCCCTACGTTATCAGGATGGAGATAAAGAGCAAAAAAGAGGTCAACGGCGTTGAGATCGCCGACAAGGTGGCTATCCAGCTCCTTGCGACCGATCCTTATCTTTCTCCCAGACGTCAGCTCATCAAATCCAGCGAGAAAAAGGGCTTGTTCCTGGCTATGGATATCGCGGATATCTGGCTGGAGCGCGCGCTCGCAAATAAAATGTAAGCAATTGAGGATGACTCTTTGAGCCATCCCCTTTGTTTTAGGAGAATATTTATGCTAAAGCTCAAAAGAATCACCGCCGTCCTGCTCTGCGCCCTTGCCGTTCTCTGCGCGCTCTCCTCCTGCGGCTTCGACCCCCAAAAGGAGCTTGACAGGGTCTGCTGCTCCTCAGCCTTCAGCGGAGTGGTGCGCGCCGTCAGGGACGGCGAGGTGCTCTGCGAATACGCCGAGGGCACTGAAAACTATTCCTCTGACAAAAGGATCACCGCGGACAGCCGCTTCTGCGTCGGCTCGGTCTCGAAGCAGATCGCCGCCGCCTGCGCCATGCTGCTCAAGGAGCGCGGCGCTCTCAGGGTCGAGGACACGCTCGACAAATACTATCCCGACTGCGTTTACGGCGACAGAGTGACCGTCAGGCAGCTCCTGACTCAGCGTTCCGGCATCGCGGAGTTTTACAGGGTCGAGGATTCGGGCGGCTGCTATAACGAGATCCCGACAGGAGAGCTTGAGGGCGTCGTCACTAACGAAAACACCGTCGAGGAAAACCGCAGGCTCCTCACCGACTGGATAATCTCTCAGCCCTTGATTTTCGAGCCGGGAAGCTATTATATGTACACGAATTCAAACTATTTCCTGCTCACGGGGATAATAGCGCAGCTCGCGGGAACCTCCTATGAGAATTTCGCGCGGGAAAACATTTTTAAGCCGCTCGGGATGAACGACACCTGCTTCATCGACGACGACAGCTCCGGCTTTAACCTCGCGCAGAGTCCGCGCGCCGCCAAAACCGTATATGTCGGCATAACGCGCGGGCTGGGCGATATCGTCTCAAACGCCCGCGATATGGAGCGCTGGCTGGATTCTCTCGCGGATAACAGCGTTCTGAAGCCCGAGAGCGTCAGCGAAATGACCGCGAATTACTGCTCAAAGGCGGACGGCACCCTTTACGGCTACGGGATAAAGCCCGACAACCGGGGAGGACTCTTTCATACCGGCTTCTTCACGACCTACTGCGCCCTGGTCTACACCGTCCCCGAAAAGCGCTTTACCTTCTTCGCCGCCACAAACGACTGCAAAACCGTCAGAGGCGGTATGCTCGAGATGTTCCGCGAAATAATAAAGGAAAGCGCTTATTCCTAAGCCCGCCGTGCGCGGCAACAAATCCTCCTGCCCTAAGCGGCAACAAATCACTTGCATTTGATCCCGACTTGGGGTATAATATATCGGAAAAACGAATGAAATCGGTGAAAAAAATGTTGGAATTAAAAAATATTTGTTTCAGCGTTGAGGAAAGCGGAAAGCGGAAGGAAATCCTCCGCGATCTCAGCCTGAAAATCGACAACGGCAAGTTCATAGTTATTACGGGTCCCAACGGAAGCGGCAAATCGACCCTCGCGCGACTCATTATGGGGATCGAGAAGCCGACCTCGGGACAGATCTTCTTCGAGGGCGAGGACGTGACGGCTCTTTCGATCACCGAGCGCGCCCAAAAGGGCATAAGCTTCGCGTTTCAGCAGCCTGTGCGCTTCAAGGGCATCCGCGTCATCGACCTTTTAAAACTCTCGGCGGGCAAGGAGCTGGGAGTGGGCGACGCCTGCGCGTATCTCTCCGAGGTCGGGCTCTGCGCAAGGGACTATATCAACCGCGAGATCAATTCCTCCCTCTCGGGCGGCGAGCTCAAGAGGATAGAAATAGCCACCCTGCTCGCCCGAAAGACCAAGCTCAGCGTATTTGACGAGCCGGAGGCGGGCATCGACCTCTGGAGCTTCCAGAATCTTATCAGGATATTTGAAAAAATGCGCAGCGAGATCCGCGACAGCTCGATCGTGATAATCTCCCATCAGGAGCGGATCCTCAGGATAGCTGACGAGATCCTTCTTCTCTCCGAGGGCACTATCAAAAAGCGCGGAAGCGTAAACGACGTTCTGCCCGAGCTCATCGGCACGACTGCTGCCGTCGACGCCTGCGACAGGCTCAGATAAGGGGGTAAATCCATGCTTAATCTTGACGATATTCAGAAGGCGATGCTCGAGGAGGTCGCGGATATCAGCGACGTTCCGCAGGGAGCCTACAATTTCCGCGTGAACAGCAAGCTCGCGGGCAGGCACACCACCGACAGGATCGACATTTCCTCAAAGCCCGACGGCTCGGGGATCGACATCTTCATAAAGCCCGGCACCAAGGGCGAGAGCGTGCATATCCCCGTCGTGGTAAGCGCCTCCGGTATCAAGGAGACCGTCTACAACGATTTCTATATCGGCGACGACTGCGACGTTGTTATCGTCGCGGGCTGCGGCATCCACAACTGCGGAGAGCATGATTCTCAGCACGACGGCATCCACCGCTTTTATGTCGGCAAAAACTCAAAAATAAAATACGTCGAAAAGCATTACGGCGAGGGCGACGGCAACGGAAAGCGCATCCTCAATCCTCAGACCGAGGTTTATATGGAGGATGGCAGCTCCATGGAGATGGAAATGGAGCAGATCAAGGGCGTCGATTCCACCGAACGCACCACCATTGCCGAGCTCAAGGCGGGCGCGAAGCTCGTGGTAAAGGAGAGGCTGATGACCCACGGCAGCCAGACCGCCGTCAGCGGCTACAAGGTCTCGCTCAACGGCGAGGGCTCGACAGCCGACGTGGTCTCGCGCTCCGTAGCCAGAGATACCTCCTCCCAGACCTTCAACGCCTGCATAGCGGGCAACGCCCCCTGCAGCGGGCACACCGAATGCGACTCGATCATCATGGACAGCGGAAAGATTCTCGCGATCCCCTCGCTCGAGGCGAACAACGTCGACGCGATGCTCGTCCACGAGGCGGCGATCGGCAAGATCGCGGGCGACCAGCTGATAAAGCTGATGACCCTCGGACTTACCGAGGCTCAGGCGGAGGAGCAGATCATCAAGGGATTCCTGAGATGAGAGGGAGAAGCAAAGAATAACGAATAATGAATAACGAATAATGAATAATGAATAATTGCGGTCGGGCAGATGGGTTTTGATAATGATAAACCTTTCGTGCCCGACCGAATTTTTATTGCGGCGGGCTTTCGGGGAGGGCGGCTTCTCCTGTATCAGGCGTTTGGCTGTTTTTGAATTGAAAATTGAAAATGGAAAATTTGCGTCGGGCATTACAGTTAAATTGCATTAACTATTCTTCGTCCCAGAATAAATCGTCCAGTGATTTTCCGAGAACGCGGCAAATAGCAATACACAATCTGATCGTTGGGTTATAATCACCTTTTTCAATCGCATTGATTGTTTGCCGGCTGACACCAACTTTTTCGGCAAGCTGTTGTTGTGACAGGTCGAGCGCAGCTCTGGCGCTTTTTAATTTTAGATTTTTCATTTACTTCTCCGCTCCGCGTTTTTCCTTAAAAAGCTTTATGACAGAGATGATTCCCAAAATCCAAAAGCAAACAGATGAAACTAAATACAAAAAGAGTTCCGATAATACTCCGTTATCCATAAGAGTTTTACCTTTGCCAAGACCGTTCAGCAAATAAATGATACTCAAAACACCATATGAGAAAAAGAAGATAACAGCATAAGTATTATATTTTGGTGAATTAGAAAAATAAGCGTCTTTGATGATACATAAAGCGATAAACAATGTAAAAGATAAAATGACTCCAAGGAACATTTGTATGGCGGTATTCGCCCAATGAATATCAAAGAGATACAATAATCCGCACGTGAAACAATAAATCAGCAAAAAGAAAAACGAGTTTTTACACGCGGTGTTTCTTGCTAAGAGTTGACGTTCATCGTAATTCGCCTTTTTAACTCTTTTTGAACGCGCTATCGCAACAAATACAACAATTGAAACTGCGAAAATAATTGGAAAAATAACATTAATATTCATAAATACACTCCCCTTTGAAACAGTTATATCATATTAACGTTATATAAAGTGTATCATATCATTTTTATTTTGTCAAGTATATTTTACATAATATCAAATATTATTACATATTCCTAAATATCAAAAACGCCGCCAAACAGGATATTATCCCGCTTGGCGGCTAAAATACTTATTTCTTATTTACCGAATCAGATTTGATCTTATCGTTGATTGCCTGAATTTTTTTCTTCATAGTAAAGTATCGACCGATCCAGATGGTGAAATAAATAAAGAAGAAGATGGCAATATAAATCAATATACCCCTGAAGGTATGAGGTATCCAGTACATACAATAAGCGATCGGTAGCGTTGAAACTGATATTACAAGGAAATGCAGAATTGTCTGCTTCAAAAGACTCCAATTTTCCACTTCCCAAATAACCGACGCTCCGGCGAAAGCAGCCCCCATTATCAAAGAGCATATTGTTTGAATAATGACGGCATTCAGTTCGTTGCCGCAAAGAGTTATCAAGCTCGGTGGAGCAGAAAAAAACTCTCCCTTCCTTAAGGTGAACAAGTTAATGAATACCGAAATGATAATCAAGATAAGATGGCAGACAAATAAACCGACAGGCGCGCCGATCAGGCAGCGACTAATAACTTTCTTTTTCATAATTGACCTCCTATAAACCTAAAACCTGTTTGATTTTTGAAACGTAACGCCTTGAAACATATGTAGTCGTATTGTCAGACAGCGTAACACAAATCGTACCTGATAAGCTCAGATCAAAATTGCGTACCTTTTTCAGATTGATAATTTCCGAGTTAGAGATTCGCACAAAGCTGTGCTTGGTCAGCAGTTCCTCAAGCTCGTATAATCTTTGTCTGAGATTATATTCTTTCTTGTTGACCGAGGCAAAGGTTTTGCCGCCCTCCGCGTAAATACGGATAATGTCCTCAGGCGATAAAATCTCCGCCAAATCGTTGTGAAAGCCAGTGATTACCTCAGGTGTTTTTGATGAAAGCGTATTGAGAATATCGTTGATTTCATCGGTCATCTTGTCGGTAAGTATGATTACTTTCGGCTCAGTACAGCTGTCGTCGATTTTGATTTCTATCTGCATACTGCTTTCCTCCTTTGCTGACAACAGTATATCACACGATAAAACCAAATGCCAGCGATTTTCGATAAGTGGTTGTTTTTGGAATATAGACGGTAAAATCAAAGCCGCCAAGCAAGATGATTCTCACTTGGCAGCTGTACTTATCAGGTATAAATCAACTCTGCATTCACAATCTCCGTTGCGCGGTTACGGATATAATGGCTATTTTGCAATGGATTGCGAGGATTCGCTCAGGCGAGAAACCATCCGGTAATCACTACCGCCGAAACGAAACTGCATATTATTGTCGGTCAAAATGCACGTC
>CACYIC010000023.1 GCA_902774325.1 uncultured Ruminococcus sp. | reverse complement strand
TGATTTTTCAAGAGAAGAAGCAGACATCTATATAAAGACTGCAGGCGCGTTTTTTACATCCGGCTGGAGAGCTTTATTGGGTTTCTGATAGAAGGGATACGGTCATAAGCAGGAGCGAATAAAACAGCTTAGGCGAGAATTAACAACACTGCAAGGTTAAATAAAT
Organism: uncultured Ruminococcus sp.; assembly: GCA_902774325.1. GTDB lineage: Bacteria > Bacillota > Clostridia > Oscillospirales > Acutalibacteraceae > Ruminococcoides. The sequence continues at coordinate 28,618 of CACYIC010000023.1, read as the reverse complement.
CGACCGAATAAGTCCTCAAACCGACCGCATATACCCGCAAATCGACCGCTAAAGCTCTTGAATCGACCGCATATACCCAAAAATGAAAATGCCCTGTTAGCCAAGAAGCGTGATTTCTCTGGAAACAGGGCAATTTTGTGTTTATATTCAGCGCGGGTTGAACCGGCAACCCTCAAAAAACCGCATAAATACTGAGGCGTGCAGTACTGATACATTGTATCAATATTGCACGCCTGAGATGGTGCGCCATCAGGGACTCGAACCCCGGACCAACCGGTTATGAGCCGGTGGCTCTGACCAACTGAGCTAATGGCGCGTTTTTCTGTTGCGGATAATATTATAGCAGAAAGATCGGGTTCTGTCAATCATTTATTTTTAAAAACAGGCAGCCCTGCCAAAGAGCTGCCTGTGATCAATAACATTTTACACTTTACGCTTCAATTTACGCTTCAATTTACGCTTCGATCAATGATTCCAGGTGTAATCGTTGACGCTTGTGAGAAGCACGTTATCGTAGATGCCTTCGCCGGAGTTGGTGGTGATAAACACGTTGGCGGTGTCGATCTTTTCCGTGCCGATGTAAGCGTTACAGGTGATCGTTGAACCGAGGGGGAGGTTGACCGAGAGACTCTCGAGCGGGGTGTTGATGACCTGCTCGATGCCGGTCTTTTTATTGTAATCCGAACTTGTGAAATGAAATCTGTAAGCGACAAAGAAGTTGTTGACGTCTGTTTCCAGATGGGTGTCAGTTGCGTCGCAGTTGATTATGATCTTCTTTGCTTCGTTGTCAATGATATCAATACCCTTTACGGTGTATCTTTCGGGATGCTGCGCCGCTTCACGCGCCAGCTCGTTGAATTTGTTCCGATGAACCGCGACCATTCTGTAAACGACGGTACCGCGTAAGCCGTTGCCGTTTTCGTCATAAATGCCGTTGTCCCAGTTGACGGAGCACATTTGGAAAGCGTATTCCTTGTCGACGATAACGTCCTTCATCTCGCCGCCGTAATAAACAGTGCCGTCCTCAAACAAGACCGCCATCTTCAGGGGAACGTCGATCCTGATGCTTACAGTCTCGCCGGGATCCTCATCGGTGGTGGGAGTCGGAACGGGAACAGACGGAACAAAGCTGTTGTTGGTGCCGACGTGGAGCTCAAAGCCGTTCGTGCCGGTAAGCTCGTTCAGAATGGAGGTTCCGCAGACGTTGGCGCCCATGCCCGTCAGATTGGCGTCGGGAGCCAACAGCGTGCCGTACAATTCGCAGGAGGTCATTTCGATCTCGGTGGAATTGACCACGTTGATTATCAGATTGCGGCTAAAGCCTTTCAGATAATTCGGATCTCTGCTGTCGTTGATCTCGAAAGCGCCGTTTATGAACTCGATCTTATCGGAAGTCGTCAAATTAACAACGACCGTTTGACCGTCAGCGATCGTGAAATCAAAGAGATGTCTGAAAAATACAGCGTCATCGACGTTATATACCAAAACATCCGCGTTCGGATCGCCCCGGAACGTATAGGTCCCATAGGCGGATTCGCACACGCCGTTTACCGGAAGGGCGTTAACAGCCGCCTTTGCGGCATAAGCGGCAGTCTTGGCGTCCGCGAAGTACTGCGAGGCGTCAGCGACGGTGTATTGACCGTTTGTGGTATCGGAAGGAGTGACGTTTGACAGCTTGTAGGTGTTGCCGTCCGCGTTGCCGATCACTGTCTGTCCCCAAACGTTGCCGTAGCCGCTGATGTTTACGTTACCGTTCACCAGCAGAGCGACATCCTCGGTGGACGCGGGAGCCAAGCCGTTGACGCCGCCGTTTGCCGAGAAGCTGTTATTGGAAATAAAGTTGCCGCCGACAGCGAGCGTGCCTTCAACATCAATGATATTGTTTGCGTTTCCGAATACGACGCCTGACCAATCGAGCAGATCGCCGAACGCGTTATCTGATGTTGCGCCGCTGAAAACAGGCGTATCGCCGGAGTTGATATGACCTGTGGATGCATAAACAGGAATGGTAAGCGCCGAAGTCGCAATGGCTGCGACCATTATTGAAGATAACCATTTTTTCATAAATACTCACCGTTCTTCCTTTATCACTTTAAAAAACAAAAGCACCTATCATGCGCCCGAAAAAACAGACGCATTAATAGATGCAGCCGGACGACCATAGCGCCGGGCGCCTTAGGCTCTTCGCTTTGCGTCGCTGCCTTTCGACAGCTTTGCCATTTAATCAATTATATTATAAAACATCATAAATCATCGGAAAACATTTGTCAAGCGATTTTTGCTTTTCGGCTCAATATTTTTTAGCTTTTCGGCTCAATATTTTCGGTTGATTTTTTGCTTTGAGGCGCGGCGCAGATCACGGTTTTTTTGATCAGCGCGAGTCTTTTTTCGCGCGGGCATACTCTTTCGTCGGCGTTATTGAAAACCTCGCGGAATATGGGGTCGAGGAGGATTTTGGCGCAGTACGCCCTTTTGTCGCTCTCGCTTTCGGCGTTCTGTTTGTCCTCCGCGAGCTGTATGCATTTCATGAAGCGCTTGAAGGCGTCGTTGTAAAAATCCTGCGTATAGCTTTTGTCGATCAGGGGCCTTCGGGCGAGACAGATCGCTTTCAGATCCTCAAAGCAGTGCGGGCAGTAGGCTCTCGACAGGGTCACGGCGCCGTTGTCCGCCCAATTGTAAAGGCTTTTTCTGATGTAGTATATGCTGTCGCAGAGCATAAGATACTCGGCGATGAAAACTATATCCTCGCCCTGGATCATGTCGGTGCGAAAGGAGAGATCGTTGTTTTTTATCACCTCGGCGCTGAATATCCTAGTCCAGAGGTGGGAGGCGGCGCCGCACATCGCCATCGGGAAATAGCGCGACTTGTCGACAAGCTGATCGCGGGTCGCTCCCTTGAGGGTAACAAGCTCCCGCTGTCCGGTTCGGGAGGAGTATTCCGCGTAGTCGCAGTTGGGCAGGGAGGAGGGGTGAGCTTTAACAGCGTCCAGCAGCGTTTGAGCCCATTCGGGTTCGGTGAAATCGTCGCTGTCGCAGAACATGATATAGTCGCCCTTCGCCTCCTTTAAGCCGAGATTGCGCGCAAAGCCTACTCCGAGGCGCTCTGACCTGACAAGCCTGACGCGGCTGTCCCTCGCGGCATAGCTCTCGCAGAGCTCGGCGCTGCCGTCGGTCGAGCCGTCGTCGATGAGCAGCAGCTCGAAATCCGTGAAGGTCTGGCTGAGCAGGCTGTCAAGGCAGCGGGGTAGATATTTTCGGGTGTTGTAAACCGGAACTATAATACTTATTTCGGGCATATTTCCTCCCTCTTCACGATTTCAGACCATAGTCCCTGATGTGCTGCCTGAGCTTTTCCTCGAGCAGCCTTTTTTGCTCGGGACAGACGCCGTCCGCTTCCGAGATATCGCGCCCGATCATCCTTGCCTCGACCGCGGCGCAATGCCTGAGCGCCCTGTCGTAGCCGTTTTCGGCAAAGAAGGCGAGCTGGGCGTCCATCGCCTCAAGCTCGAGCAGCGCGTAGGGCGACCGCTTTTTCGCCGAAACGCCGTCCCTGTTTATGAAGTAAAAGTAGAACCTCGACGCGCTGACGGCGATCCTCTCCGCGCCGAATATCAAGCGGTAAATAAGCATGGTATCCTCATGCTTCGGTACCTCGGGGAAGCGCAGCGACTCAAAGCAGCTCCTGTCAAAGAGCTTGCCCCAGGCGACAAAGGGAAGCAGGGAGGCATTGCAGTAGTAATCCTCGGCGCCGACGACGGCGAGCCTGCCTTTTTTCGGCGCCGCGGGGATATCGCGCCCGTCGGTCTCGGCAAACAGGACGGAGCTGATTTTTACGCCGCACCTTATCGCCTCGTAAAGCGCCTCGAGGTATTGAGCGGCTGCAAAGTCGTCGCTGTCGACAAAGGCGAGGTACTTGCTCCCTCCGCTCAGCGCGAGGTCTATTCCGGCGTTCCTCGCCGCCGCCTGACCGCGATTACTTTGGCGGAGCGTTCTCACGCGGCTGTCTCTCGCGGCATAGCTCTCGCAGAGCTCTCCGCTGCCGTCGGTCGAGCCGTCGTCGATGAGCAGCAGCTCAAAATCCGTGAAGGTCTGGCTGAGCAGGCTGCCGAGGCAGCGAGGGAGATATCTTATCGAATTGTAAACCGGAACGATAACGCTTATTTCGCTCAATTGAAAATCCCCTCGTTTCCGCCGCGCGGTGAAGCGGCTTCGGTTTTATTATATCAAATAATCGCCAAAAATCAATAAAAATCAAAGCTGTCTGCCGCAAAAGACGCCGCGGCGCTCAAAGCCGTTTCGGGTTCGGCGCCGGCGCTTTTGCAAATTGATCATTTTAATGAGGAAAATGTGCCGTTACTTCTTGACAATGCCTGAAATCTTGTGATATATTATTTACGCATTATTATTATGCTTCGTAAAAAGTATTAGAGATAACAGATAACAAAGGACAATGATGATCATGAGAACGAGTAGGCTGCTCAGGGGAGCGGCGGCGCTGCTGCTGGCGGCGGCTGCGGTTTTTTCCGCTTCTATGACGGCGGGAGCCGTAAACACATCCTCGCAGTATATGCGCGGTGACGCCGACGGCAACGGAAGGATAACTGTCGACGACGTTACGACCATCCAAAAGTATTGCGCGAGGCTTTTGACGCTGAGCGAGGACGATCTGAGGGCGGCAGAGGTCAACGGCGACAAAACAATAAATATCAACGACGCGACGGATATCCAGCGCCGGCTGGCGAAGTATGAAAATATTTATTTGATAGGCGCGATATTCTGTCCCGGTCAGCCCGATCCGATCGTATCGGATTATGAGCCGGATGAAAACGAGCTGCCGATAATCAAAAACTGACGCGTCGCTCAACAGGCGTCCGAAAGCACGGCTTGCGATTTGTCGACGCCGACAGGGTCGGCGTTACGGCTTTTCGGGTCCGACGCTTATTTTGTATATTTTAGGCATTGCCGAAAGGTCCGGTCGCGCGTGCCGCGCCACGGGTCGCCCGGCGTTGCCTTTATAGATCCGAAGGAGGAATGAAAAATGAGAAAAACATTCAAACGCGCACTCAGACTTGTTCTGACCGCCGCGCTGCTCGTTGCTGTTTTCGCGATAGTTCCCGTTTCCGCAAGCGCCGCGGAGGGCGATCCCGAGATCACGGGCAATTCCGTCACGCTTGACGGCGCGATAAGCGTCAACTTTTTTATTGACCAAAAGGGAAAAAAGCTTGACGAAGTAAACGGCTTTGGACTGACGGTCACAAAGGACGGCAGATACCTGTACGGTGAATCGTATTATTCCGAACAGGATCGCTATTTCGTCAGCGAAGAGGAAAACGACGTCCTCAAGGTCTCGGTTCAGGTTTACGCCAAGGAAATGGTTGATGAAATCACGGTGACCGTCGAGGATTTCAACGATCCGGAGGTCATTTTTGACGAGCAGACCTATTCCGTAAGGACCTACGCCAGGACGATCGCGACAGGCTCAGAGGAATACCTCGCGAGCATCGGCATCACCGAAAAGCAGGACGAATTGAAGGAGCTCTGCGTCGCCATGCTCAACTACGGCGCGAAGGCGCAGCTCTATTTCAATTACAAAACCGATGATCTCGCGAACAATTTCGTTGATTATATCGCTCCCGAGATCAATGCGTGGGATTTTGAGGATATCGACTACTCCGATCCTGACGGAGATTGGCTTATGCGCGAATGCTACGACAACGATTACGGCGTAATGAACACCTTCTATTTCGTAAATGTCCCCGGCTGGGAAAGCGTTGATTTCCATTTCAGCGTTGACGAGGAGACTTACACCGTTCCCATGACCGATACCGGCAATACCGACGGCGACGGCTGCCCGATCTTTGTCGCGGATCTCGGCGAACTGGATTATTACGACTGCAGTTATTTCAGCTTCACCGGCGACTCCGGCGAAAAAACCGAAACAATAGAATACGCGAATGCTCAGCGCTATGAGCCTTTCACCCGCGCAGACAAATTCGCGCGCTACGGACTCAGATATGTCGCTTCCTCTATCGGTCTTGTGGCTGACATGAGCTACAGCCTGCTCTTTGACTCGAGCTGGGATTACTATGATGTCGTCATCAACGGCGAATCCACTCTTCATTACAGCGACTCTGCGCCGGGAGGTACTTATGACTGCGGCTGCTATCTGCGCATCGACAACATCCCCGTTAAGGAGCTTATGGATCCGATCGAGCTCGAGTTCTCCAAGAGGAATGAGAACCGTGCTCCGGAGACCTTTACCTTCACGGTCGGAAACTATATCAAGCGCGCTCTCATGCTCTCGGATGATGACGGCAGCTACTTCGGCGAGGAGAACGTTGCGCTGAAGGCTGTCGTTACCGCGCTCTATGATTACAGCGTCAAGGCTAACGCGTATTTTGGCTGACAGGAGGAAAGAACATGAAAAAATATATCGCTCCCGCTGTTGAGATCGACCTCGTCGAGGCTGAGGATGTTATCGTCGCCTCGGGCGGCTCCGACGTAAACAAATACTACAGCCCGATCTATGACAAGGACGGCTTCAACCAGGATGAAAACTGGCTCACCTGGTTGGGATAATTCCAATAACGAATAATAAAAGGGGACTGACGGAGCCTAGGCTTCTTCAGTCCCTTCTGTTTTTCCCCGTGCCCGACGGGGAGCTTTTCTTTTTCACCGCTTTTGATATCGCGCTTATCAGCAGGAACGAGGTCGAGCCGACGAGCGCTCCGAGAGTATTCATAATCACGTCGTCCGTTTCGCAGTATCCGAGGCGGAAAAAGTATTGGACAGCCTCGATCGCGACGGAAAGACCCGCTGCAGCCGCCGCGGTGACGAGCGCCTTATGCCGCAGCTTTTCGGGCAGGGCGTGGGGCAGGCTCAAGCCGAGGGGCAAAAACAGCGCCATATTCAAAAACGAGCTTCGGTACAGCTCGCGCTGCGATCTTGCCGCCGCGAGGGTGTGGAACGGAACAAGGTTGATCTCTTCGATATTGCCGGCGCCACGGTTGAAAACGGTGGCGGTCAGGATCACGCCGAGCGACAGGACGGCGCCGACGACGCCCGCGAGCCTTCTCGCTTTTCCGCGCAGGAGCAGCAGCGCGACAGTCCAGACCAAATACATCGCCGCGGCTTCGAGGTATATCAGGTGCATCGGCTGAACATAAATATCGTGAAACAGACTTATTTTCCACACCTCCGTTTTTTTCGGTCGGCGCTCTTGCCGCAGGGGAAGGCGCAGCCCTCGCAGCCGCAGGAGCAGCGCTTTCCCCTGCGCCTTCCGATCAAGATAACGACGACCGCTGCGGCGGCGAGCGTCGCGACGACGGAAATTACTATAATATCAGCGGGATTCAAGACTCAGCCCCCCATTCCGCAGAGCATACAGATCAGGTGGACGACGGTAGCGACCAGGTAAGCCGCGGCGCACTGCCAGACCACGAGGAAAAACGACCATTTTATTCCCAGCTCGCGCCTGACCGAGGCGATCGCGGCGACGCAGGGGGTATAGAGCAGACTGAAAACGAGCATTGAAACCGCAGTGAGCGGAGCCATCGCTCCGGCGATCCCGCCGCCGTAAAGGATCTCGAGGGTCGAAACGACGCTTTCCTTAGCCATGACGCCGCTGATAAGCGAGGTGACTATCCTCCAGTCGCCCATACCGAGCGGGGCGAAAACGGGAGAGATAAAGCCCGCGAGCCACGCGAGGATGCTGTCCTGCGAGTTTTCGACGAGGTTGAAGCGGAAGTTGAAGTTCTGCAGGAACCAAACGATTATTGTTGAGATAAAGATGACGGTGAAGGCTCTCTGGATAAAATCCTTCGCCTTGTCCCAGAGCAGCATAACGACGTTTTTCGCTCCGGGAAGGCGGTAGTTGGGAAGCTCCATAACAAAGGGCACCGCCTCGCCCTTGAAGATCGTTTTTTTGTAGAGCAGGGCTACGAGGATCCCGGTGACGATCCCCAGAGCGTAGAGCCCGGTTATTATCAGCCAGCTTTGCTCCCTGAAAAACGCGTTCACAAAGAAGGAGTAGATAGGCAGCTTCGCGGTGCAGCTCATGAAGGGCGTGAGCAGGATGGTCATTTTTCGGTCGCGCTCGCTCGGCAGGGTGCGGGTCGCCATCACCGCCGGCACGGTGCAGCCGAAGCCTATGAGCATGGGAACGATGCTGCGCCCCGACAGTCCGATCCTGCGGCAGAGCTTATCCATGAAGAACGCCACGCGCGCCAGATAACCGCTGTCCTCGAGGATGGAGAGGAACAGAAAGAGGGTGACGATGATCGGAAGGAAGCTGAGCACGCTGCCTATGCCCGTCAGTATTCCGTCCGTGACCAGTCCCGTCAGTATCGGGTTGACGTTCGCGCTCTCGAGTCCCGTCCGGGTGAGAGCCGTGAGATTGTTAAGACCGAGCTCCATCAGCTTCTGAAGGTTGCCGCCTATAACGTCAAAGGTCAGCCAGAAGATCAGTCCCATTATAAGAATGAACATCGGGATAGCCGTGAACCTGCCCGTGAGCACCTTGTCTATCTTTGCGCTGCGGCGGTGCTCGCGGCTTTCCTCGGGCTTGACGACGGTTCGCTCGCAGACCTTGCGGATGAACGAGAAGCGCATATCCGCGATGGCGGCGTTGCGGTCAAGCCCGCGCTCCCTTTCCATCTGCCTGATAACGTGCTCGAGCATTTCCTTTTCGCCGGTATCGAGCCCGAGCTTGCCGAGCACCAGCTCGTCGCCCTCGACCACCTTGCTCGCCGCGAAGTGAAGCGGTATATCGGCGGCTTTTGCCTTGTCCTCGATCAGGTGCCTGACGGCGTGAAGGCAGCGGTGGACAGCGCCGCCGTTCTCATCCATGGGACAGAAATCCTGTCGCAGGGGCTTTTCGCGGTAGTGGGCGATATGGATCGCGTGCTTTATCAGCTCGTCTACGCCCTGATTTTTCGCCGCCGAGATCGGCACCACCGGGACTCCGAGCATGGCTTCAAGGGTATTTATGTCTACCGAGCCGCCGTTTGAGATCAGCTCGTCCATGATATTCAGAGCAACGACCATCGGTCTGTCCATTTCGAGGAGCTGCATAGTCAGGTAGAGGTTGCGTTCGATATTTGTCGCGTCAACGATATTTATGATCGCCTCGGGCTTTTCGTCGAGTACGAAGCTGCGCGAAACGACCTCCTCTCCTGTGTAGGGCGACATCGAATAGATGCCCGGAAGGTCGGTGATAAGAGTATTTTTGAAGCCCTTGATAACGCCGTCCTTGCGGTCGACCGTGACCCCGGGAAAGTTGCCGACGTGCTGGTTTGAGCCGGTAAGCTGATTGAAAAGGGTGGTCTTTCCGCTGTTCTGGTTGCCGACGAGCGCATAGGTGAGCAGCGCGTTGTCGGGCAGGGGGTCGCCGCTGCCCTTGGGATGGTATTTTCCGCCCTCTCCGAAGCCCGGATGGGCGCTTCTTTTCTTTTGTTCGGTTTTTTTGCGCCGAGTAGCCTCAAGCGGCTCGACCTCGATCTTCTCCGCGTCGGCAAGCCTGAGCGAGAGCTCGTAGCCGTGAAGATTGAGCTGCATGGGATCGCCCATCGGCGCCAGCTTTACAAGCGTTACCTCGGTGCCGGGTATCACGCCCATATCGAGAAAATGCTGTCTTAGCCTTCCCTCGCCGCCGACCGAGGTCACGACGGCGGATTGCCCGGTCTTTAATTCCTTTAGCTTCATTTCCGTTCCTTCTATGTATCGTTATTCTCATGTGTTAGGTTAGCTTAAACTAACTATATCAGAAATCCGCCGTTTTGTCAAGATGAAAAGAGGCGAACCGCGAGAAATAATTTTTCCGTTTCTATTGAAGAACGCGGAGCTTTATGATAGAATAATAAAAAAGAAAGGCGCGCGCCTGAAAATGTGCGGTGATGTCCGTAATAAAGACAAAGCTGCAAGATTCATGCCGCGCGTTCGATCAAAGCTTATTGCTATCGGGAGGAATTCAGAATGAAAAAGCTCATTTCGGTTTTGCTTACCGCGCTTATGCTCCTTTCGGCGCTTCCGTTCGCGGCTTTTGCCGCCGTTCCTGCCACAGGGACCACCGGCGGCTGCGCCTGGACGCTCGACGAAAACGGCGTGCTGACCATCAGCGGCAGCGGCGCCATGGGAGATTACGGGTGGACAAGAAACGCCTCTCTTGATCCCGCGCCCTGGTATGGTCTTGAGATATCGGAGGTCGTGATCGGGGATGGAGTTACCCGCATCGGAGACGGCGCCTTCCGCTCTGACGGCGCGAAAAACATCGTTATCCCCTCGAGTGTCACTTCCATAGGAAGGAGCGCGTTCCGCGACTGCGTCACCCTCGAGAGCGTATTTATCCCCGAATCCGTTTCGGAAATCGGCTTCGCGGCGTTCTGCGGCTGCGAGAGGCTGGAGGAAGTCAATATCCCCTCCAAGGTGACAAAGCTTAACGAGGCGCTGTTCTTCGGCTGCAAGAGCCTGAAAACCGTCGAGCTTCCCGACTCCGTCACCGAGACGGACGCGGCGGTGTTCGACGAGTGCACCGCGCTCAAATATGTCGATCTGGGAGCCTCGCTCACAAATATAGGGCCTTATATGTTCGAGGGCTGCACCGCGCTCAAGGCGGTAATCGTGCCCGACACCGTCACCGAGATCGGCGAGGAGATCTTCTACGGCATCGACGGCTTCTCGGTCGTCTGCGGCGAGGATTCCTTCATGAGCGGTTACGCTTCCGAGAATCAGCTCGATTATACCCTGATCGAGTATGTTTGGAAGGGCGACGCCAACCTCGACTCCGCGCTCAACGTCAACGACGTGACGGATATCCAGCGCTGCGTCGCAAAGCTCGATTTCTTCACTGAGAAGCAGCGCGGTATCGCCGATATGAACGGCGACGGCGTGGTGAATATAATCGACGCCACGGCGGTGCAGAGGGAGATCGCGTCGATCATTATTGTCTGAACGATCCCGACCGGGCGGAGCCTGAACGCTCCGCCCTTTTGACGTGATCCTGCCGATCGTCAAAGGCAATGCCGGTCATTTCAGGCGCGCGGATCGCGAAGCAATGAAAGTCAAGGCACGCCGACAATTATGGGGTGCTGTCTAAAAGGAAGTTGAAGAAATGAAAAGGCTGCTCTGTGTTTTGCTCATCCTCTGTATGCTCGTGCCGCTTTTCGCGGGCTGCTCGATGAACGATTCCTATACGCTCATGATTTATATGGTCGGCTCCGATCTCGAGCCCGGCTATATGTCGGCGAGCAACGATATCGTCGAGATGCTCGACTCGAGCCTCGACCTCAACCGGGTAAACGTCCTGATCTATACCGGCGGCTCAAAGATGTGGTTCACCGAGATCCCCTCCGACTCCAACTGCGTGCTGAGACTCGCGGAGGAGGAGGGCGAGAGGAAGCTTCTGCTGCTCGAGCAGAGCGACGGGCTCAAAAATATGGGAGACCCCGCGACGCTTTCGTATTTTCTGAACTATTCCTATGAGAATTTTCCCGCCTCTCATTACGGTCTGATCTGCTGGGATCACGGCAGCGGTCCGCTGATAGGCTTTGGCAAGGATATGAACTTTGACGGCGACTCGCTCGACCTTTCCGAGATGGAGGAGGCGCTGGAGTCGACTCCATTCGGGGAGGATAACAAGCTCGATCTCGTCGGCTTTGACGCCTGTTTGATGTCCTCGGCGGAGATGGCTTGTATGCTCAGCCGTTACGCGGATTACATGATAGCCTCTCAGGAGACCGAGCCCGGCGAGGGCTGGAACTATTCCTTCCTCGACGTGATGAACAAGAGCTTTGAGCCGACTGAGATCGCGGAAGGCGTGATAAGCTCCTACCATGAATACTACGAAGCCAAAAGGAGCGCGACCTCGAACCCGGAGCTTACGCTTTCGTGCATGGATCTCTCAAAGACAGGAAAGCTCACCGAGGCGATGGACAGGCTTTTCGGAGAGATGGAGAGCTCGCTGAACGGCGGCTCGTACCAGCGCCTCGCGAAGCAGCGCGCTGACGCCAGGGCTTTCGGCGCGTCGTCCTCGTCGTCGAGGGGCTGGAGCCTGGATATGGTCGATATGCTCAGCCTCGCGAAGCTCTGCGGGGAGGACTATTCCGAGCAGTCTCGGGAGCTGGAGGAGGCTCTGGGAGAGCTTGTCGTTCTGAACAAGGCGAATACTCCCGACGCCTGCGGAGTATCCATCTACTATCCCTGCGAGGGCGCGAACATCTACGCGAAGCTCGGAGCGGAAAAATACAAGACCTTCGGCGGCTCCGAAAAATACAAAAGCTATATGAACGCCTATACACGCGCGTGGTCAAGGGACTGGCTCAAGGCGGACAACACCGTTGAGAGGCACGACCGTCGGGTAGACGACAGCAGCGCGGATATCGAGGGGGACAAGCTCACCCTGAAGCTCGACGAGGAGCAAAAAAAGAACTTCTCAAAGGCGTATCTGAACATCTATGAGGCGACCAATTATCCCGATGATGACGAGGAGAGGACCTATTGTCCCGTGCTCTATATGTCCGAGGTCACGCCGGACGGCGACGGAAATATCTCGATAAGCGCGGACGAGCGCGTTCCGGTGATAAACGGAAACAAGACGATATCCATGAGGCAGGTCTCCCGCGATAACGGCAGATCGGTCTACAGAACGATATTTACGGACGTGAACTGCAACGACGGCAACAAGCTGGGCGCCATCGGAAAAACCCACCGGGTCTCGATCTACTGCTCGCTTGACGACGGCAGCGACGATCTGGTGATAAATTCCGTCGAGTTTGAGGATGACGGGGACTCCGCGTCGCAGCCTACGCGATCGGGAAAAACCACTATCGACGTGAACCGCTGGGAATATCTGCGGAGCACGCTTTTCCAGGGGGCTGTCAGGCGCGATGAAAACGGCGCCGTGCTGCCCTTTGATGAGTGGAGCCTGTACGGCGGGATGTTCAGGCAAACCGCGATAAACAGTATGCTCAGGCTTCAAATGCTTCCCTTGAGCAGTCTGGGAAAGGGCGCGGACGGATATTACTATCAGCTTGTGATACTTGATACCTACGGCAATTATTCCCTGACCGAGCTTAAGAGCTTTGACAGGAAGGAAGAAACGCGCGAGCTGGAGGAAAAGACGGAGAAGGGCAAGCTGGTTTACGAGGTCAGGAACGGAAGGGCGACCCTGAAAAAATACGAGGGCAGCGACAGCAAGCTCGTTATCCCCGGGAAAATCGCCGGCTATCCCGTCGCCTCGATCAGCGGGAAGGCGTTCGCGCAGCTTATTGACAACGACCTTGTCGCGGACGAAATAAGGATAGAGAATCCCGATATCGACCTCAGCGGCATCCGGCTCGGCTGCTTCAAAAGGGTGGTTCTGCCCGAGGGCTTGAAGGAGATTCCCGACGAAGCCTTCAGCTCCTGCGGCGAAACCGAGGAAATAGTCATCCCCGATTCCGTGGAGCGCCTCGGCTCAAAGCTTTTCGGCGGAATCTATCTCAAGGACAGCGTGAAGCTCAAGAAGCTGTCCCTGCCCGAGAAGCTGAGCTTTATCGGCAACGGCGCTTTTCTGAACGGCGATTTCAAGGGCAAGCTTTCCTTTAGGGGCAAGAGCGAGAACGAGTATTTCAAGATCGAGAACGATCTGCTTCTGAGCCGCGACGGAAAGAAGCTTTACGCCTGCCTCGACCGGACCGCCGAGCAGCTTAAGCTTCCGGAGGGACTTGAGGAGATCATGCCTTACGTCCACGAGGGCGAGGACGACGAGTGCATTAAAAGGATCGAGTTCCCCTCCACCCTCAAAAAAATAGGCTACGCCGCCTTTTACAACGAGATGCTCGAGGAGCTGAGCTTCCCCGACGGACTTGAGGAGATCGGAAACTACGCATTTTTCGGCGACGGCAGCCACAAAATCGAAAATAAAAGCGGGGACGGCAAGAAGGAAGACGGCAAGAGCTATTTCATTAGCTCTGACTATAAATTTGACGCTCACACCATCGGAAAAATCAGCTTCGGAAGGAAGCTGAGATGGCTCGGAGAGACGATCATCGGAAAGGAGCTCTACGGAGAACTGACGGTCTCGGAGAACAACCGCTTCTTCTCGGTAAAGGACAACAGGCTCACCAATAAATACGGAGACGCCGACCTCTCGGAGATCGCGCTTTCAGCCGCCGACAACCTGTCCCAAAACAGGGAGGAGTACCGGCTTTACAGCCATATCGCCGGCAGCCTGAAGCTCGACCGCTACGATAAGGCGAAGGAGAGCAAGTACAACAAGACCTACAACGGAAAGGCTTACTGCATGAACCTGACCTTGAAGGAGGAGGAGCAGAAAAAGGATGATTTCAAGCCTTATCCGCAGATCACCCTGATGGGCAAAAAGCTTTCGTTCCCGTTCAAATATTCCGAGCTTTCTTCCCTCGGCGTTGAGGTCGGGTCGAATGACGACGGCGAAAAGCTGCCCGATACCGTCGCCGCCGGCGACGGCTTGCCGCTGACGCTGACCGACAGCGACAAAAACCGCGCTTATATCCATGCCGAGAATCTGTCGATGAGGGAGAAGAGCACCGCCGACTGCGACGTAACTTACATCAGTATTTCGCAGACCAACCTGAGTTCGAACGGCAAAAAGCCGGAATACTTTGATTTTGAGTACGCGGGTATGACTGTCGGCTCGCAGGTCGGAGACGCGGTCTCCGCGCTCGGTTCCCCGACGGAGCTTGAGATCACCGATTTCGGAACAGCCTATCTTTATTACAGGGTCTTCGGCGACGATTCGATACTTCCAAAGGGCGTTGAGCTGTATTTCGGCTACGACGCCGAAAAGGACAGGTCTTATCTGGAAGAGATCACGGTCGATTACGAGGGAGACAGAGATATCAAAAGGGCGGCAAGCTCCTTTTATTCAAGTCTCTCCGACAGCCTCGACCTCGGAAAATACGAAAAAACCGAGAAGGAAAGCTACGGGGGAAAGACCTTCTTCAAAAATATCGAGCTCAAGAGCGGCGAAAAAGCTCGGACAAAGCTTAAGTCGGTGATAAAAATAAACGGCGAGAGTCTGGAGCTCCCCTTTAGGCTTTCAAAGCTCACAAAGCTCGGCTTCAAACAGGATGAAACCGTTTTTGACGCCGTCGGGTCGGTTGAGGCGGGCGGCAGCGCCTTTGTCCATCTCTCGGACGGCAAGGGCGGAGAGCTCTCCGCGAGTATTTACAATTCGGGCGAAAGCGAAAAAAAGAGCGATGAATGCGAGGTTATGAGCCTGGATGTTTCTCGCGTGAGCGATTCCGGCAGGATCGCGGACTTTGAGTACTGCGGCTTAGACGAAGCCTGCTCGATCAAAGACGCAGTCAAGGCGCTCGGTCAGCCGCAGAGCGTACTGATAAGCGACAGCTATTCAGCCACCGCTGAGCTGTGCTTCCGAGCCGACGACTGCGAGGTCCGCCTGGTATTCGATTATGATTTTGACGATGACAGAGAAATACTCTCAAAGCTGGAGCTTGAAAAATACAGAGAAACCGTGCTTGAGGCGGAGACGCTTCCCGAATACTCCTTCGAGGTGAAAAATACGATATGAAATTAAAAAAACTGCTTATTCCGTTTTTCAAATCGATCCCAAAGCTGCTGCTGTTTCAGCTCGTTTCATCGTTTCTCGTGCAGCTCTGCGCCTGGGGGATCTCCGAGCTCTCCAATCTGATTCTGGGCACCGCCGGAAAGACGAGCGTGAGCAGCGGGGATTTTGCCTTTGTCTTTACTCACTGGCAGGGCTATGCCGTTATCGCGCTCATGATCGTCATTGTGCTCTTATATGTCGCGGCGGACGTCAACGCCCTGATAATCTACTGCGGAGAGCTTATCGACGGCAGGGAGCCGCGGATATTCAAATGCCTTTGGAAGGGTCTGCTCGCGCTGAAAAAATACCTCGATCCGCGCGGCGCGGTGGTCATTATCTATCTGACGCTGATCTCCCCGATAATCGGGCTGGGCTTCTCGATCTCTCTGACGAAGAATTTTTATATCCCGAAATTCATCAGCTCGGTGATCTACGGAAACCCGCTCATGACCGTGGGCATGTACGTCCTCTTCGGCTTCTTCTTCCTTGTCGGTATCGTCTACTGCTTCATCCTTCACGGTACCCTGCTTGACGGGAAGAGGATGAAGGAGGCGAGCGTGGAGTCCCGCAGACTCATAAAAAGCAACTGGAAGAATTTCCTTTTTGAGATGTTCCGCTTCCTGCTGATAATGCTCGCGTTCTATTTGCTGATCGCGGTCGTATTTCTGGTCGTTCCTCAGCTCGTTTTCAGACTCATTCCGGGCGGGAAGGAGTCGCTTAGTCTGCTGCGGATCATCCTTCTGATGATCGGCGCGGCGATGCTGCTGATCCTGAATATGCTCGGCTCTTCCTTCATTGTCATTAAGATAGACCTGCTGCGTCGCAGATACAAGAGCAGCGGAGAGTGGGAGTACAAGCCCGCGCCCAAGAAAAGACATCCGGCGGTGATCGCGGGCGCCGCGCTGCTGCTCTGCGTTGTGCTCGTCATGTCGCTTCTGCTGTGGTTTTCGTATGAAAACAACATCCTGATCTTTGAGAACAAGGTCGGGATAACCGCTCACCGCGCGGGGGGAACCGAGGCTCCCGAAAACACCGTGAAGGGGATAGAGACCGCCGCCTCGCTGGGCGCCTCCGGCGCGGAAATAGATATCCAGCGCACCTCGGACGGCTATTATATCGTCAACCACGACGACAGCTTCAAGCGCGTCGCTGGGGTCGACAAAAAGCCCTCGGAGCTTACGCTCGAGGAGGTGAGGCGGCTGAGAGTGGACGGCGAGCCGGTGCCGACCCTTGAGGAGACGCTTGAGGCGTCCCGCGACAGGCTCAGGCTTTTTGTCGAGCTCAAGGGCGAGACCGCCGACAGCAAAATGGCTGACGACGCGGTGCGAATAATCAAGGAGGCGGGCATGGAGAAGCAGACGGTGCTCATCTCGCTCAAATACGACGTGCTCGAGTACATCGAGCGGAAGTATCCCGAGATAGAAACCGGCTATCTGGCGTTCTTCTCCTTCGGAAAGATGGAAAAAATGCCCTTTGATTATTTCGCGCTCGAGGAGGAGATCGCGACCTCCGAGGCCATCGACAACATCCGGAGCCGCGGCAAAAAGGTGATGGTCTGGACAGTCAACGACGAAGAGGATATCGAGGAGTTCCTTCAGAGCAACGCGGACATGATAATCACCGACGAGGTGAGTCTTTCGCTCAAGCTCAAAAAGGAGCTTGGGAGCCGCAAGCCCGAGGAGCTTTTGATAGAATATATCAGAAAATTATTCATTTGACTTATGCGCCGCCTTGCAGCGGCGCAATAATTTTTTAAAACTATTGAAAATGCGGTCAAAGAATGGTATAATACTTTTAATTATGCGGAATTGAACGAAAGGATGACGCGATATGGCAATAAAGGTTACTCTGCTCACCCATACGCCCGACCCCGAGCGCACGGTGGCGATGGCGGCGAAGCTCTGCTATTCGCCCTCCGGCATCGAGGATATCCGCGAGGGGCTGACGGAGGAAAAAACCGCCTCCTTCATAAAAATGCTCGCCGATCTCGGACACGCGAGCCCGACCGAGCACGCCTCCTTCACCTTCGGGATCGAGGGTATCTCCCGCGCCTGCTCCCATCAGCTGGTGCGTCACCGCATCGCCTCCTACTCGCAGCAGAGCCAGAGATATATTGACGGCACGAAATTCGACTTTGTCACCCCTCCCGAGATCGCCAAAAACGAAAGAGCTCTCTCAGCCTATACCAAGGCTCTTGAGGTCGAGGCGAAGGCGTACAGGGAGATCCGCGACGCTCTCGCGGCGGGATATATCGCGGATTATCTCGGGGAGGAGCAGGAGGGCAGCGACAGCGAGATCATGGAGCGCTTCTCTCAGGTCGACAAAAAGCGCTTCGGCGCCTTTGTCAAGAAGGCGAACGAGGACGCCCGCTTCATCCTGCCAAACGCCTCAACCACCAAAATAGTCTGCACCTTCAACGCCCGCAGCCTTGAGAACTTTTTCGCTCACCGCTGCTGCAACCGCGCCCAGTGGGAGATCCGCGAGGTGGCGGAGCAGATGCTGCTCGAATGTCTGAAGGTCGCACCCAATCTCTTCAAAAACTGCGGACCCTCCTGCCTTTTCGGGGCTTGTCCCGAGGGCGCGATGTCCTGCGGAAGAATGAAGGAAATGCGCGAAAAATACGGCAGAGGTAAATAGATGAGATCAAAGCTGATTGTAATAGAAGGACTCGACGGCAGCGGCAAGGCGACCCAGACCAAGCTGCTCGCCGAGAAGCTCAAGGGCAGGGGGCTGAGCGTCAGGCAGCTCGAATTTCCCGATTATGAAAGCGACAGCTCGGCGCTGGTAAAGCTCTATCTCGGCGGCGCCTTCGGTAACGATCCCGGAGACGTCAACGCCTACGCCGCCTCAGCCTTTTACGCGGTAGACCGCGTGGCGGGCTACCTGAGCGACTGGAGGCGCGATTACGAGCGCGGCGCGGTTTTCCTCTGCGACCGCTACTGCACCTCGAATATAATTTATCAGATGGCTAAGGTCGAGCCTGAGGAGCGCGACGGCTTCATCGCATGGCAGGAGGATTTTGAGTACGACAGGCTCGGACTTCCCCGACCCGACGCGGTGGTGTATCTCGACGTTTCTCCCGAGGTCTCCCAGAGGCTGATGGAAAAGCGCTACGGCGGCGACAGCTCCCGCAAGGATCTTCACGAAAGCAATCTGCGTTTTTTGCTCAGCTGTCGTGAAAGCGCCCTCTACGCCGCGGAAAAGCTCGGCTGGCGCATGGTCGGCTGCTGCGAGAACGGAGAGATAAAGCCGATCGAAGCGATCGCGGACGAGATCGAAAAGGCGCTTGAAGATATTTTATGATAGAATTTGAATATATTGAAAAGTCAAGGATAAGCGAATACAAAAGGTACTACGACTATACCGACGCGCTGGGCTGCGAATTCAACTTCGTCAGCGCCTTTCTGTGGCGAGGCGAGTACAGGCTTAAAATCGGCTTTTACCGCGATACTCTGATAAAGGCGTATTTCAGGGACGACGGCAGCGTCTGGGGCTACTGCATGCCCTCGGGCAAAAATGTCCGCGAGGCTGTTGAGCTTCTGATTTCGGAGTCGGAGAAAAGCGCGGCGCCGCTTTCCATAGCCTACCTTTCGCGCCGCGAGCGTGATTTGCTCGAGGAGCTTTTCCCGGGCGCCTTCGAGATCACTGAGGTCAGCGAGACGCGCGACTATATCTATCTCACCGAGGATCTCGCTCAGCTCAGGGGCAAAAGGTACCAGGCAAAGAGGAACCATATCTCAAGGTTCAACCGCAGCTTTGACGATTGGAGAACGGAGCCGATAGGCGACGGGAACAAGGGCGACGCGCTCAGGGTCGCGGAGCTTTGGTGCGGTGAGAACGGATATGATACCGGCGAATACGCGGAGTATAAAATAATCCGCGACGCGCTCATATATATGGAGGAGCTGGGGATGCGCGGCATGGTGCTATACGTCGGAGCTTCTCCCGTAGCGATGACTCTCGGCAACGAGATCTCGCCGCTGTGCTTCGACGTCGGCTTTGAGAAGGCTCTGCGCGGATATGAGGGCAGCTATTCTGTGATCTGCAACGAATTTGCCAAGAGCCTCTCGTCATACAAATACCTCAACCGCGAGGAGGATATGGGAATAGAGGGGCTTCGCAAATCAAAGCTCTCCTATCATCCCGAAATAATTTACGAGCGCTTTCACGCGCGACTGAAAACATGATTAGCTTCAAAATAATGAGCGGCAGCGACGTTCCGGGGCTTAGAAGGCTCTGGGGCGCGGTCTTTGACGAAAAGCCCGAGGCTGTGGAGCTGTTCTTTGAGAGAAATACAAATAACTGCCGAGGCTATTTTGCCGAGCTTGAGGGAAAGCCTGTCTCGGCGCTCTATCTCCTCGACTGCTCCCTTAACGGGAAAAGGGCGCATTATCTCTGCGGGGCGGCGACGCTTCCCGATTTTCGCGGGCGCGGGATAATGAGCCGTCTGATCGGCTTCGCGCTGGACGACGCGGTAAAAAGGGGCGACCTCTTTTCTCTGCTCTTTCCCGCCGGGGAAAGTCTTTACGGCTACTACCGGAGATTCGGTTACGAGAGAAAATGCTTCCGCAAAAGAATTAAGATTTGCGGCGAGGGTGGAGATTTGGTGCTGAGCGCCGCCTTTCCCGATTCGGAGGAGCTGCAAAGGCTTTGCTTTAAAAAGAATTTTCTTCTTTGGAATAATAATTTCGTCCGCTTCGCCTGCGATTACTACTCCCTCTACGGCGCGAAAGCGCTTTGGAGCGGGAACGCCCTGGCGATATTGCTCGGGGATGAAATCATTTATTCCGCTTATAATGATATAAAAGAATTAAAAAAGCTCTTGCCCGCCGGAGAGTACCTGATGACGGTCAAGACGGACGATCCTCTGTTTCCGGGAGCTCCCGAAACGGAGGCGGGAATGCTCAAGCCGCTGGGCGGCGACGGGCTTCCCGATAAAGTATTTTTGGGTTTGACCCTTGAATAGCCAAGACCACTGAAACGGAGGAATTTTTATGTATTACATCTTTCTCGCCGAGGGCTTCGAGGTGACCGAGGCTCTGGCTCCGCTCGATATCATGCGCCGCGCCAAGCTCGGCGTTAAGACCGTCGGAGTGACCGGAGAATACGTCACAAGCTCCCACGGCGTGACCGTAAAGGCGGATATGACCATCGACGCCCTGACCTGTGAGGATATCGAGGGCGCGATCCTTCCCGGCGGAATGCCCGGCACCCTCAATCTCGAGGCTGATCAAAGGGTGCTCGACTGCGTGAAGCGCTGCTTTGAGGACGGAAAGCTCGTCGCGGCGATCTGCGCCGCTCCCTCGATACTCGGGCATCTCGGTATCCTCAGGGGCAAAAAAGCCACCTGCTTCCCGGGCTTTGAAAAGGATCTTCTCGGCGCCGTTCCCACGGGCGCCCATACCGAGACCGACGGCAGCGTTATAACCGGAAAGGGCGCGGGCTGCGCGGTCGAGTTCGGCCACGCGATCGTCTCGAAGGCGGTTTCAAGGGCTGTCGCCGACAAGGTGCTCGGTGATATGCAATGCCTGTAAGCGATATAAGGGCGCTGAAAAAAGAGGAACGCGCCTACTACAGGGAGGTCAGGCGAGGGTTGTCCCCGGCGCGCAGAAGAACCGCCGATTTTGTGATGGGCACGCGCATCCTGACGCTCGGGTCCTACCGCGTCTGCGATACCCTTCTCGCCTATATCTCTACCTCTCTCGAGTGCGACACCTCTGCCGTGATCAAGAGGGCGTTGAGCGAGGGCAAGCGCGTCGCGGTACCGAAATGTCTGCCCGAAACGCGAGGGCTTGAGTTTTACATCATCACCTCTCCCGACGATCTCAGGGAGGGCTTTTACGGGATCCCCGAGCCCGACGTGAGCGTCTGCGAGAGGCTTGATAGCTTTGAGGGCTCGCTCTGCCTTGTACCGGGGCTTGCCTTTGATCTTAGAGGCTTCAGGCTGGGCTTCGGCGGAGGCTATTACGACCGCTTTTTGTCCGGCTTCACGGGAGCGACGGCGGCGGTCTGCTACGACGACTGCGTTGCCGACGAGCTTCCCGCCGACGAGCACGATATGAGGATCCAAGCACTGATAACGGAAAAAAAGACCTATAGATTCCGAAATTGATTTTTGATAAAGGGCGCCATTAAAAAAACCTTGCGCCCGCAGCCGCAAATCCTTCACAGCATATTTCTGTCAAAGCTCCTTGTTATACTTCGGTATGACTTCTTCGTTTTGACAATGATCTACCATAAAAAATCCGCGCCTTTGAACAACAGAGGATTTTCAGAGGCGCTCTAAAGGAGTTAGCCGTATGAGTAACGAAAACGAATACAGCGCGCTTGAAGAGCAGCGCCGCCGCAGAGCGGAGAATTTCAAGCTGAATATCGGCGATAATTACGACAGCGACGACCCCGCGGCGATGGAGCCCGAGGAGATCAGCTCCTATTCGGGCGAGGACGTCAAGGATCAGATCGCCCGCGAATCAAAGCGCTCGCTCAAGCGCAGACAGCGCGAGGAAAAGCGCGAGCGCAAGTTCAAGAACAAGCGCAACCGCCGAATTTTCAGGATCACCTGGATCGTCTCGGTGCTGATCGTCAGCGCCATGCTCGCGGTGTTCTTCATCACGGGCATGAATGACCTTCTCGCGATCAACCGAACTGACACCTCGACGGTTTCCGTGAAGATACCCGAGAATCCCACGCTCGACGGAGTCGCTCAGGAGCTCAAGGAAAAGGGCGTTATCAACGAGCCCTCCTACTTCAAGATGTACGCCAAGCTCACCAAGAACGAGGATTTCACCCAGGGCGATTTCGAGCTCAAAAAGAATATGGATTACCAGCTCATCTTCTCGCGTCTCAACGGCTATTCCAGCCGTACCGATATCGTGGAGGTGACGATCATCGAGGGCATGAACGTCATCGAGATCGCGGACAGGCTCGTCAGGGAAAAGGCGATGAACAACAAGGACGAGTTTCTCAGGCTCTGCGCCTCGGATGAGTTTGACGACGACTTTGATTTCCTCAAGGATATCAAAAACGGCAAGGATCGCTACTACAAGCTCGAGGGCTACCTCTATCCCGATAAATACGAATTTTATGTGAACGAGGATCCCAAGAGCGTCATCTATACCCTGCTCAACAACTATGAGCGCAGGATCTACGAGAAGCAGGCTTACGACGGCTACCAGAAGCTCTATACCGTCAAGAAGATGATGGAGGTCAGCGAGTCGCCCTACAGCCTCGACGAGATCATGACGATCGCCTCGATCATCCAGGCTGAGGCGGCGAACAGCGAGGATATGTACTTCGTCTCCTCGATCATCCACAACCGTCTGACCGCCGAGCAGAGCTACGGCGTTGCCTCGCTCGGTCTGGATTCTACAAGGTATTATCCCTACCGCAGCAAGGACAACCTCCCCGACGGAGTGGACAAGAACTACAAGAGCCGCTACGACACCTACGACAAGCAGGGTCTGCCTGCGGGCCCGATCTGCAACCCCGGAATGGAGGCTATCAAGGCGGCGCTCAATCCCTACGAAACCTCCTATCTCTTCTTCTGCCACGGCAAGGACGGCACCCCGTACTACGCCGAGACGATCTATGAGCATGAGGCGAATCTGGAGAATATACAGTGATGCGAAAACCTGAAATACTTGCTCCCGCGGGCGACTCCGAAGGTCTGCGCGCAGCTCTGCGCTTCGGCGCTGACGCAGTCTATCTCGCGGGAAAAATGTTCGGAATGAGATCTGCGCCGAAGAATTTCGACAGCGACGAGCTTAAAGCCGCCTGCGAGCTGGCTCATTCGCTCGGGCGAAGGATCTATCTCACCTGCAACACCCTTCCGCGAAACAGCGAGATCACACTGCTGCCCGATTTTTTGAGCGGCGCCCGCGACTGCGGGGTAGACGCCTTCATTATCGCGGATATGGGCGTGCTCGAGCTCGCCAAGCGATACGCCCCCGGAGTCGCGCTCCACATCTCGACCCAGGCGGGAGTCACAAACTACGCCGCCGCCAAAGCCCTGTTCGATATGGGAGCCTCGAGGGTGGTGCTCGCAAGGGAGCTTCCGCTTTCCGAGATCGCCGAGATACGGCGGAAAATACCCGCAGAGCTCGAGCTCGAGTGCTTTGTCCACGGCGCGATGTGCGTCTCCTTCTCGGGCAGATGCCTGATATCGAGCTATCTCACGGGCAGAGACGCCAACCACGGCGATTGCGCCCAGCCATGCCGCTGGAAATACCATCTCATGGAGGAGAAGCGCGAGGGCCAGTTCTTCCCGGTCGAGGAGGATAACGGCGGAACATATCTCTACAATTCGCGCGATATGTGCATGATCGAGCATATCCCCGAGCTGGTTGAGGCGGGGATCTCGAGCTTCAAGATCGAGGGCAGGGCAAAGACCGCCTACTATTCGGCGGTCACGACAAACGCCTACCGCCACGCGCTCGATGATTATTTTTCTGATAAAGAAAATTATTCCCTGAAGCCGTGGATAAGGGAGGAGCTTGAGAAGATAAGCCACCGCGAGTACAGCACGGGCTTCTACCTCGGAGAGGAGCCGGGTCAGGCGGTCGGCAGCGGAGGATATATCCGCCGCTGGGATCAGGTCGCGGTCTGCGAGGACTACCTGGGCGGCAACGCCTCTCTGATAACCCAGCGCAATAAATTCCTCGTCGGCGACGTCCTCGACGCTCTGCCCGACGGCGGGATACCCTTTGAGTTCAAATGCCTTTCGCTGTCCACCGAGGACGGCGAGAGCGTAGACGCCGCGCCTCACCCGATGCAGCGGCTGATAATAAAAACCGACAAGCCGCTCCCCAAGGGCGCGATGATACGCAAAAAGCGCTGAACCGCAGCCGCGTTCAGCTTATTTATGGAGGTAATTCAAAAATGCAATGGACAGGACTTAACGAATTGAGAGAAAAGTTCCTCTCGTTTTTCGAGAGCAAGGGCTGCCTGCGTCTGCCAAGCTTTTCCCTGATCCCTAAGGACGACAACAGCCTTCTGCTGATAAACAGCGGTATGGCTCCCATGAAGAAGTACTTTACGGGCGAGGTGACCCCGCCGCGCAAGCGCGTGACCACCTGCCAGAAGTGCATCCGCACTCCCGATATCGAGCGCGTGGGCATCACCGCCCGCCACGGCACCTTCTTCGAGATGCTGGGCAACTTCTCCTTCGGCGACTATTTCAAGCACGAGGCGACCGCCTGGGCGTGGGAATTCTTCACCGAGGTGCTCGAGATGCCCGTTGACAAGCTCTACGTTTCGATCTATCAGGACGACGACGAGGCGTTTGAGATCTGGACAAAGGAGGTCGGCGTCGATCCGTCGCATATCGTGCGCCTGGGCAAGGAGGACAATTTCTGGGAGCACGGCTCCGGACCCTGCGGCCCCTGCTCCGAGATCTACTTTGACAGAGGCGCCGACAAGGGCTGCGGCAGCCCCGATTGTCATGTCGGCTGCGAGTGCGACCGCTTTGTCGAGGTCTGGAACCTCGTTTTCACCCAGTTTGAAAGCGACGGAAAGGGAAACTATACCCCGCTCGACCATCCCAATATCGACACCGGAATGGGTCTTGAGCGTCTTGCCTGCGTTATGCAGGAGGTGGACAACCTCTTCCTCGTCGATACCGTCCAGAACATCATGAAGCATATTTCCCGTATCACGGGCGTAGAATACGGCAGAGATGAAAAGAGCGATATCTCCCTGCGCGTCATCACCGACCATATCCGCAGCACCACCTTCATGATCGGCGACGGCGTAATGCCCTCCAACGAGGGCAAGGGATATGTTCTCCGCCGCCTGCTCAGACGAGCCGCGCG
The DNA here is from genome assembly GCA_902774325.1 of uncultured Ruminococcus sp. Classification (GTDB taxonomy): domain Bacteria; phylum Bacillota; class Clostridia; order Oscillospirales; family Acutalibacteraceae; genus Ruminococcoides. The sequence continues at coordinate 3,223 of CACYIC010000023.1, read as the reverse complement.
CCACGGAAGGCTGCTCGGCTACAAGGAGCCGTTCCTGTACAAGGTCTGCGACACCGTTATCCATGAAAATCTCACCGCTTATCCCGAGCTAAAGGAGAAGCAGGAGTTTATCACCAAGGTCATCCGCGTCGAGGAGGAGAGCTTCTTAAAGACCGTTGACCAGGGCTTCAGGATGCTGCAGAGTATAATCGAGAGGAACGACGTCGAGGCGATCAGCGGCGAGGACGCCTTCAAGCTCAACGACACCTACGGCTTCCCGATCGACCTCACCCGCGAGATCCTCGGTGAAAAGGGAATAAAGGTAGACGTGGAACGCTTCCGCGAACTGCTTAAGGAGCAGAAGAAGCGCTCCCGCGACGCCAGAAAGAACGCGGGCGCGGACGCATGGATCTCCGATTCCCTCGATCTCAGCGACGTCCCCGCCACCGAATTTACAGGCTATTCCGAGCTTGCCGGCGAGAGCCGCGTGCTCGCGGTATTCAGGAACGGCGAGCGCGTCGAGCTTGCCGAGGAGTGCGAAAACGTCGTGATCGTCCTCGACAGCACCCCCTTCTACGCCGAGAGCGGCGGACAGGTCGGCGACTCGGGAAGTCTTACGGGTCCCGATGGCAGCGCCGAGGTCACGAATACGGTCAAGGATCCCTCCGGCAAGATCTTCATGCACTACTGCACGGTGACAGCCGGCGGAATTCTGACGGGCGGTGCCGTTAAGGCGGAGGTAGACGCCCGCCGCAGGGCTTCGATCATGCGCAACCACACCGCGGCTCACCTTCTCCAGGCGGCTCTGCGCGAGGTTTTGGGCAACCATGTCCAGCAGGCGGGTCAGCTTGTGAACGAGAATATGGTGCGCTTTGACTTCACCCACTTCGAGGCTATGACCGCCAAGGAGCTTGTAGAGGTCGAGGAGCTTGTCAATGAGAAGATCTTCGAGGCTATCCCCGTAGTTACCCGCGAAATGCCGGTCGAGGAGGCTAAGAAGCTCGGCGCGATGGCGCTCTTCGGAGAAAAGTACGGCGACACCGTGCGCGTTGTCAGCGCGGGCGACTTCTCGGTGGAATTCTGCGGAGGAACACATGTCGGCAACACCTCGAGCCTCGGACTCTTCAAGATCCGTCAGGAGGGCTCCGTCGCCGCAGGAGTCAGAAGAATAGAGGCGGTCACGGGCTACGGCGTGCTCAATTATATCAACAGGGCGAACGCTTTGATAATGGGAGCCTGCGAGGCGCTCAAAATAACCGATCCCAAGGCTCTTGTCGAGGCGGCGCGCAAGTCGGATCAGTTCATAAAGGCTCAGCAGCGCCAGATCGCGGAGCTCAATTCAAAGCTCGCGTCGTCGGCGATCGATGATCTGTTCGCTGGCGCTCTGGTCGAAAACGGCGTGAGGATCGTGACGGGCAAGCTCAACGGCGCTGACGCGGATGTTCTCCGCGATATGTGCGACAAGGCGAGGAGCAAGGACAGCTCCGCGGTAATCGTTCTGGCGTCGTGCGGCGAAGGCAAGGTCACCTTTGCGGCTGCGGTCGGCAAGGACGCTCTGGCAAAGGGCGCGAACGCCGGAAAGATCGTCAGGGAGGCGGCAAGGGTCGCCGGAGGAAACGGCGGCGGCAGACCCGACATGGCAATGGCGGGCGCCAAGGACGTAAGCAAAACGGACGAGGCTCTCGCAGCGGTAAAGCCCGCCGTGCTTTCAATGCTCAAATAATCCCAAGCCTTCCTATATTTGTAAACGCAAGCCGAAAAAAGTCATTAACTATAAAAAGTGAACAAAACGGCGGCAAAATAATTGTTGATAAAGACGAAACGATTTTTTAAAAAAGTATTGAAGTTTTGTCATATTTATTGTATAATGGTTACACTGAGATATTGGGCAATCAGCTCAAGCTCGGAAGACGATTTTCTAATTCAGGAGGAGATTAAAAATGTTCAAAAAAGTTGTAAGCATTGCGCTCGCAGCTCTCATGATGGTAGGAACGACCGCTTTCGCGGTAAGCGCCGTTGAGGCTGACAACGAAGCGGTTGCCGCTGACGATTCCGTTTCTGTCGGCGCCGATTCATCCGAAACCGCAGGCGCGGATTCATCCGAGACAGCGGGTGCCGATTCATCCGAAACAACAGGCGCTTCACCCAGCGCTAACTCGATCTGGTTCAAGGTAAACACCAACGACTTCAAGACCTTCAAGACCATTTACTGCTATATGTATATGATCGGCGATGGCGCTACAGATGTGACCGACAGCAACGGCAAGAAGCTCAACAGCTGGGGCACAAAGGCTTGTAAGATGGAAGACGGCGGAGACGGCTATTGGTACATGGACTTTGACGCCAGAGGAATCAGCTTTGATTCAAGCAGAGCTTACGCCTGCATCTTCACCGCTGACTGGGCGGCTCAGACCTGCGACCTTCTCTTTGATACTCCCTGCTACGGCAAGGATCACGCTGCCACCACCAACGGCGAGCAGGTAGAAAACAGCTCCGACTCCAACAAGAAGAGCTATCTGGTCCACTGGGCAGGCGTTGACAACAGCCTCTATGCTCCGCCCCTCCAGATCACCTCTATCGGTAACATCATCGGTGAAGCTGTTCCCAAGGGCGAGACCAAGTACAGCCTCTTTGTTACCTTCCTCAGCACAACAGACGAGCACAGCCTCCAGAACGCTCTCAAGTTCAACGGCAAGACCGAGCAGCAGACTATCGACGATGTCGCTAAGGCATTCGGTCTCGGTAAGGACGACGTTCAGAAGGCAGTTGACGAAGCTAACAAGAAGCTCAAGGATAAAGGCGAGAAGGTTACCGTAACATGGGATGCCAGCAAGTCATCTCTCCCCGGCGGTTCTACCGGTGAAGGCGGTTCTTCCAGCAACAACAACAGCAGCAGCAACAATAGCAGCAGCAACAACAGCAGCAGCAATAGCAGCAGCAGCAACAGCAGCAGCTCGACCTCAACCACAGGTTCAAGCTCTGTTACCTCCGGTCAGGAGACCACTATCTTCTTCGTATTCGGCGGTGTAATGCTCGCGGCTGCAGGCGTTATCTTCCTCGCCAGAAAGAGAAGAGAGGACTAATTCTCAATAATCGGGAATTTCCGAAATAAAAATTTTCAGGGAACGGTTTTGCGCCGTTCCCTGTTTTTGGTGCGCCCGACGGCGCACGTTTCTAAAGGGTGAAAGTCCCGAATCCGCCCGACAGCGGGAAGGATATAGCCGAACACCAAGGGTGTCCGCCG